>NZ_VTZO01000020.1:0-340674 GCF_008369545.1 Pseudocitrobacter sp. 73
CCGTCTGACAATGGAGTCCAACTGGGATAACCACTACGCCGATGGCGCAAACGACACCACTCGTCGTATGCTCTACACCGGTCTGAAAAGCGATACCTGGGGTACGCTGACCTTCGGTCAACAGAACAGCATCTACTATGATGTGGTTGGCGCGAAAACCGATATCTGGGACTACGACATGATCGGTCAGGCTCCGGGTAACGGTATCAACGGTGACTACGATGGTTCTTATCGTACCCGTAAATCTCTGAAATATAAGAAAACTGTAGGCGACGTTGATCTCTATGCGTCTTACCTGTTCAGCGATGATCTTAACCCGAACAACGGCCTGAAATACAAACGTCGTGGTGGCGGTTCTCTGGGTGTGGATTACCACATCACTAAAGACCTGACCTGGGGTACATCCTGGAACTACACCCGTGCGGAAATGCGCGGTGAAGATCAGGGCAGCAAAACTTACGATCAGAACATCGTGGGTACCGCATTTAGCTGGAAACCAGACAACTGGACCTTCGCTCTGGGCGGCGGCTGGTACCAGAACTTCATGACCACCAAGAAAATCGACGCGAAAGATTACTTCGCGGGCGACGCGTGGGGTCTGGAATACTTCGCGGGTTACACCTTCCCGATTGGTCAATACGCCGTTAAATCCATCCAGCCGTACTTCATGGGTGACCGTATTGAATACGTGAATGGTCGTAACTACCTGCGTACCGACAACGGTGTCGGTATCAGCTTCCAGCTGGATTACGGTTTCCGTGTTGACTACGAACACGTGTTTACCTCCAGCACCGACAACCTGGGTGATATGAACCTGGTTCGTCTGCGTTACGACTTCTAAGTCGTTTCGAATATCTCAAGCCGGGCACTGCCCGGCTTTTTGCTATTTACAACTAAGCATTGTTATTAAACGCATATCCCCTCCCGACGCCTCTCAAAGACATACTTCGAAATATCATGAAATAATTTCAAGGACAGCAGGTTGTGAACTGTGTCATGTTGAGGATTGCCCCTTTTGTGGACATAACAACAGCGCCGCATCGCACGGCGATATGCACGACATCACAACGTTTAAAATGGAGAAGTTATGGGATTGCGTCAGAGTTTACGCGTCGCGACCGGAGCCCTGCTGCTGGCCTGTGGATTACAGTTTGCCCACGCTAACAGCGACCCGCACACCATTGTTTTCGGCGTCGCGCCGGGGCCGTATGGCGACATGGTAAAGCAGGCGATTGCGCCATCACTGAAAGAGAAAGGGTATAAAGTCGTGGTACGCGAATTTAGCGACTACGTGCAGCCAAATATGGCGCTGTCTAACGGTAGCATCGATGCCAACCTGTTTCAGCACTCGCTCTATTTCGATAAATTCACCGCAGATAAAGGTCTCAAGCTGACGAAGCTGATTGTCGTTCCCACTGCCGGGATGGGCTTCTATTCCCGTAAGGTGAAGAGCCTTGATGAGCTGAAGAAGGGCGATATCATCACGCTCTCGAATGACCCGACCAACCTGGCGCGCGGCCTGCGTTTCCTGCAGTCGCTCGACCTTATCACCATCAAACCGAATATCGACCCAACTAAAGCATCTGAGCGCGATATCGCCAGCAACCCGAAAGGGTTGGTGTTCAAACCGCTGGAAGCTGCGCAGTTGCCGCGTACGCTCGATGGCGTCACCGGTGCGCTGGTAAACGGTAACTTTGCTGTGGCGGCGGGCCTCGATCTCTCCAGCGCGCTTAAGCAGGAGCATCTGGATGAGAACCTGAAAAATATCATTGCGGTGCGCAGTGAAGATGCGGATAAACCGTTCGCCAAAGATATTGTCGAGGCGGTGAAATCACCGGCTTATCGTGCAGTCATCGACGACCCGAAAAACATTTATAGCGCCTTCCAGAAACCAGAATGGATGTCTGACGCGAAGTAATCGCAGGACGCAACCTGACAGGGCAGACGCGTCTGCCCTTTTCGCATTTCTGAGGTAAGTATGATTGAGATAGAAAAGGTCTGTGTGGATTTTACCACCGGCCACGGGCCGTCCACGCGGGCGGTGAATAACGTCAACCTGCATATTGGCGCGGGCGAAATCTTCGGTATTGTTGGCACCAGCGGGGCGGGGAAAAGTACGCTGCTGCGCACGCTCAACGCCTTAACGCGCCCGAGCGAAGGCCGCGTTAAGGTTAACGGCGTGGAGATCTCCGCGCTTGAAGGCGCAAATCTTCGCAAAGCACGCCAGCGTATCGGTATGATCTTCCAGCATTTTAATCTGATGCACACCCGCACCGTTGCCCAGAACGTTGCCTTCAGTCTGAAAGCGGCTGGCTGGGATCGCGATAAAATTGCGCCGCGTGTAGCCGAGATTTTGGCGCTGGTGGGGCTTGCCGATAAAGCAAACCGCTACCCGGTGCAGCTCAGCGGCGGGCAGAAACAGCGCGTGGGGATTGCCCGCGCCATCGCCAATCATCCTGACGTATTGTTGTGTGATGAACCGACTTCGGCGTTAGATCTGGAAACATCTGCCACGATTCTGGCTCTGCTGAAAGAGATCAACGCGAAGCTCGGGATCACGATCGTGCTGATCACCCATGAAATGAACGTGATCAAAACCATTTGCGATCGTGTGGCGGTGATGTCCGGCGGCGAAGTGGTGGAATCCGGCGAGGTGTTTGATGTCTTCGCCCATCCACAGCATGCATTCACCCGGCAACTGGTGTCGCATACTCTGAACCTGACGCTGCCCGATCGCCTGCGCGAACATTTGCCGGGCCAGTTGCTGAAGATTCTGTTCATTGGCGATTCCGCCGAGCAGCCGGTGCTGTCCGAAGTGGCGGTGAAATTTGGCGTGGCGGTGAACATTCTGCACGGCAAAATTGAGTATATCGCCGAGCGGGCGCTGGGGATTCTGGTGGTGCAACTGACCGCCCCGCATAACCCAACGTCCGTAGACGCTGCGGTGGCCTATATTCGGGAAAATACGGCACAGGTGGAGGTGATCCGTGGATGATTTACTGCCGGACTTAACGCTGGCCTTTAACGAAACCTTCCAGATGCTGAGTATTTCGACGGTGCTGGCGATTGTCGGCGGCCTGCCGCTCGGTTTTCTGATTTTTGTCACCGACCGCCATCTGTTCTGGCAAAACCGCTTTGTGTACCTGGTGTCGTCGGTGCTGGTGAACATTATTCGCTCGGTACCGTTTGTGATCCTGCTGGTCCTGCTGTTGCCGCTCACCCAGTTTCTGCTCGGCAACACCATCGGGCCAATTGCGGCATCGGTACCGCTCTCCGTTGCAGCGATTGCGTTCTACGCGCGGCTGGTCGATAGCGCCCTGCGCGAAGTGGATAAAGGCATTATCGAAGCCGCTGAAGCGTTTGGCGCAAGCCCGATGCGGATTATCTGTACCGTGCTGTTGCCGGAAGCCAGCGCCGGGTTGCTGCGCGGCCTGACCATTACGCTGGTCAGTTTAATCGGTTACTCGGCAATGGCCGGGATTGTCGGCGGCGGCGGGGTGGGCGACCTGGCGATTCGCTACGGCTATTACCGTTACGAAACCCAGGTGATGGTCGTGACCGTTATCGCGCTGATTGTGCTGGTGCAGGTGGTGCAGATGTTGGGCGACTGGCTGGCGAAGCGGGCGGATAAGCGCGAGCGGCGTTGATGCCGGATTGCGCTGCGCTTATCCGGCCTACATTTCGCATCAATTCGTAGGTCGGGTAAGCGCAGCGCCACCCGACACCCACTAATGCCCCAGCAACCAATCCTCCACGGCCTCCGATGTGCCGCGAAAGACTATCTTTCTGGCCTTTTTCTCCAGTTGATAGCGGTACATCGGGTCGTAGTATTCATTAAGCAGCGGAACCAGCCAGGCAAAATGCGGTTCGGTTGAACCGCTTTGCTGTTGCTCTACAAGCGCCTGGTCGAGCTTTTGCGTCAGCTCGGCGAAGCGTTGCAGACCAAGTCGACGACGAATGGCGAACAGGCCGTGATGCAGATATTCGCTGTACTCCGCCCAGCCTTTCTCTTCGCCAAAAGCCTCAAGAAACGCCTGATGCATATGCGTAAAATACTCTTCGCGCAGACGCTCCAGACGCAGCTCAAACGGATCATCCACCACCGCAATGGGCGATTGCGCCATGCGTTCGCGCATGCACTCCGGCAGATGATTTGCACCAATCATATGGCCCTCATCTTCCAGCACCCAGCGCACGTTTTCCTGCCCGTGACTGCGCTGAAGCAGCGCGCTGGCCAGATGGTTTTCAAAGGTGGCTTGCTGATGCTGAGCGTCCAGCGTGCGGCCAAATGAAGAACCGCGATGATGCGCGAGGCCTTCCAGATCGATACCAAAAGGCTGATTGCGTACCAGCGGTGTTTTGCCGTTTCCGGTACAGCCGCCAATCAATACGATCGGATTCTGAACGAGTGCTTCCGTTGCCTGAATCGCCGCCTGGCGCAGCATTTTGTAGCCACCGACAATCAGTGGATAATCGACGCCGTGCTCTTTTAACCACGCCTGCACGATATGTGAACGCTGGCCGCCACGCGCGCAGCAAAGATAACCGTGCGGAAAACGGGCACAGGCTTCTCGCCAGGTGTCGATGCGCTGCTGGCGTGTCTCGCCTGACACTAACTGATGACCCAGCGCTAAAGCCGCGTCGGGTCCCTGGCGTTTGTAACAGGTACCAACAGCAGCACGCTCGTCATCGTTCATCAACGGCAGGTTGATTGCCGCAGGCAGCGAGCCTTGCTGAAACTCAACGGGGGCGCGAACGTCAATGATGGGGGTACCGGCGGTCAAAATGGCCCGGTAATCCGTCCCATTATTCATGGGCAAATCCTTCTGTAAAAATCGGGAGGGAAACTCGGACGGGATTCTACGCTTGTGACGAGAGCCGGGGAAGGGGAGGATCGTTCCCCGGCACGTTAGGCTTAAGCCAGTTTTGACTGCGCCCAGCTAATTCCACTGGCGTACTCCGGCGGCAGCAGTGGTGTGAGGGCTTCAAGCGTGGCGCTTAAACGCCCGGTATCACAGTCGTTCAGGTTGAGATGACCGACTTTCCGGCCCGGCCTAACCTCTTTGTCGTACCAGTGCAGATGTACCAGCGGCAGCTTCAACCAGTCGTAGTTCAGGTCGCTGCCAATCAGGTTAACCATTACCGACGGGCTGTTGACCACTGGCGGCGGCAGCGGCAAATCGGTGATAGCGCGCAGGTGCAGTTCAAACTGGCTGATGGAGGCGCCGTTTTGCGTCCAGTGACCGCTGTTATGTACGCGCGGAGCCAGCTCGTTAATCAGCAGTCCAGCAGGGGTAATGAAGCACTCCATCGCCATCACGCCCACGTAGTTCAGCTCGTGCATAATTGCTGACAGCATGCTTTCGGCCTGGTTTTGCTGCTGTGCGTTCGCCTGGGGGAACGCCACGCTCATGCGCAGAATGCCATCCTGATGCAGGTTGTGGGTCAGCGGATAGAACACGGTGCTGCCATCGTGGGCACGCGCGCCAACCAGCGAGACTTCACCGGAGAAATTAATGCCCTGCTCAACGATACATTCGCCATAGCATTCGTCAGGCAACTGAGCGGTCTCATCTGCGCGTAAGCGCCACTGACCGCGACCATCGTAACCGCCGGTGCGACGCTTCACGATTGCCAGCTCCCCCAGACGTTCGAAAACGTCAGGCCACTGGCTTTGCTCCGCCAGCAGTTGCCACGGCGCGGTAGGCAGGCTGAGTTTGTCGAACAGCTGCTTTTGCGTCAGACGATCGGCAATAATCGGGAATACGTCGCGATTAACGAATGCCGGATGCAGCGCCAGCTCGCGGGTTAACGCGGTTTCCGGCCAGCGTTCAATTTCAGCGGTGATGACGCTTTGCTGAAAAGGCACCGCTTCCGGTGAGGCTTCCAGACCAACGGGCCACACGGCAATGCCCAGCGGCTCGCCGGCCTGACGCAGCATGCGCCCCAGTTGGCCGTTGCCCAGTACGCAAACCTGCTTCATGCGTCACCCCGCGGGTCCGGGTTTTCCAGGACTTCATCGGTTTGCGCGCGACGCCATTCCGCCAGGCGTTGATGCAGCTCGGCATCGTGCTGGGCAAGAATCTGCGCGGCCAGCAGGGCGGCGTTAGCGGCACCCGCTTTTCCAATCGCCAGTGTTCCGACCGGAATACCGCGCGGCATTTGCACGATGGAATAGAGACTATCGACACCGCTCAGGGCAGCGCTTTGTACTGGCACACCCAGCACCGGTACTAATGTTTTTGCGGCAATCATGCCCGGCAGATGCGCCGCGCCGCCTGCACCCGCGATGATCACCTGATAGCCGTTTTCTTCGGCGCTTTCGGCGAAGCTGAACAGTTTATCGGGCGTGCGGTGGGCGGAAACCACTTCGACATGATGAGGAACATTCAGGATATCAAGAACTTCGGTAGCAAACTGCATGGTAGCCCAGTCGCTTTTGGACCCCATCACGATAGCGATACGTGCCGGATTATTGCGGGAAGACATACGTCTTAAAACTCCTGTGGGTGTGCTGCACACGACGTTGTAGGCCACAGAGAATAGCATGGAAAATGGACAAGGAAAACGGTTGCGTAGGCGTGAGTGCTGGGTTTCTTCTTTCTGTAACAATAAAAACGAGATGTCATTTTTTTCTGTTTTAAAAGGATGCTCACTAATAGCCTGGTAATGAATCTGATTAGCAATATAACGTATTTTATTTAATTGGATAATTCCTGAAAAATAATAAATACCCATGGGTAGATATATCGGTAATTTTAATTGCAAGAGGTGAATGAATTGTAGTTACGGTGCGCATTTTTAGTCGTAAATACTGTAATAATTAAAATAAATAACAACGATATTCTTCAGGTGTTTTAAAGATACGATAACAAATAAATATCTGTTTAATTTTTATCTTGATAAATCATATAATTAAAACAGAGTTAAACACCAGGTTAGACCTCTTTTTTTTTGCAGGAATATCTCCTATGCTGCCGTTGTTGTCTCATTGGAACGATGAATATAAAGCTTCATTTGAAAGCGATAAATTAAACGGATTGATTATTTAAACTATCTACAACGACATGGTATTTAAAATGAAAAAAGCAGGAATGATATTTTCTGCGGCGGGACTGGTATTGCTGTTATCCGGGTGCGTTATTGCACCTCCACAGGAGAACAGTAAACATCACCACCGCCATAATAATGAAATGATTACCCGCGATGGCGCTACGCTGCCGGATTGCCAGACACTCCCCGATGCCAGTCAGGCGGATAACGGTTCACGTTGCTGGTACCGCTAAATAAGAGGTTTAATGATGAAAGCAAAAATAGTTATCCCGGCGGCGCTTCTTGCTGCACTGTTTTGTCAGCCCGCTTTGGCCATTAGCGAAGCCTACCGTGCACAGCTTGAACGCTCTGGCTGCACACAAGTTAGCGAAGCTAACGGAACATGTGATGTTAACGCATCTCATCACCACAATCACAAGGTGAAACTGTCGGCCAACGATGTGGCTTATCAGCTGGATTCACATATCGCCGGAAAATATGAAGGACAGGCGGTCGACTATATGCAAACTCAGGGCTGGCAGCCTGCCAATGATGAGCAAACGCGCTGGATCAAGAATGGTTTTGTCGTTGATTTTGATATGACATCAAGCGGTCGGTTAGCCGGGGTCGTTGTTCGCTAATTGCTATCAGGAAGCCTGACGGACAGGGATGTTCTTTAAAACGGGAAGGCGATCAGCTCAACGTCCAGTGGGGTAACTTTCACCATTGAGCCATCTGAATGCCACGCGCCTAACACTACGCGGAAAGCAGGTTGCTTATTGGCGATAAGTTCATGTACATCCGGGCGATGCGTGTGCCCGTGAATCAGCCACTGCACGTGGTGCTTTTCCATCACATCCACAACGGCCTGCGGGTTCACATCCATAATCTCCATCGATTTATGGCTGTTGGCGGCTTTACTGTCGGCGCGCATGCGGGCGGCAATTTTCTGGCGGATAAACAACGGCAGTGCCAGGAATAATTTCTGGATCCACGGCGTATGCACTTTGGCGCGAAACGCCTGATAGCCTTCGTCATCGGTGCAGAGCGTATCGCCGTGCAAAATTAGCACCGGGCGACCGTACAGCTCAAGACGTTGTTCCTCTGGCAGCAGTGTCATGCCGCTTTCCCGGGCAAAGCGTTTACCGAGCAGGAAATCACGATTACCGTGAATGAAATAACAAGGAACACCGGAATCGACCAGCGCTTTTATGGCGTGGGCTATTTGCTGGTGCAGGGGATTCGGATCGTCGTCGCCAATCCAGGCTTCGAAGAGATCGCCGAGAATGTAGAGCGCATCGGCGTGACGCGCTTCACCGGCTAAAAAACGCAGAAAACCGGCGGTGATCGCCGGTTCTTCTGTCTGCAGGTGCAAATCTGCAATAAAGAGTGTCGCCACGATTACTCGCTGACGGTCACGCTTTCGATAATAACGTCTTCTTTAGGAACGTCCTGGTGCATACCGCTGCGGCCCGTGGCGACAGCTTTGATTTTATCCACCACGTCCATACCTTCAACGACTTCTGCGAATACGCAGTAGCCCCAACCCTGCAGGCTTTCGCCGGAGAAGTTCAGGAAGTCGTTGTCAGCCACGTTGATGAAGAACTGCGCGGTTGCGGAGTGCGGAGCCTGAGTACGCGCCATTGCCAGCGTGCCACGGGTGTTTTTCAGACCATTGTTGGCTTCGTTTTTGATAGCCTCTTTGGTCGCTTTCTGATTCATGCCCGGCTCAAAGCCGCCGCCCTGAATCATAAAGCCATTGATTACACGGTGGAAAATCGTGTTGTTGTAGAAACCTTCGCGGCAGTAGTCCAGGAAGTTTTTAACTGTTTCCGGCGCTTTGTCATCAAAGGTTTTGATTACGATATCGCCGTGATTAGTGTGGAAAGTAACCATTTCTGCATCCTGTTCCGTTATAGTGGTGCGTTAACTCGCGTGCGAGTCGTATATAGGCGCCTGTTATAGCATAACCGCGAGGTTCGATCACCTTGCAATGTGTGCTGCTTCAGAGTTGAATTAAAGGTAGAATACGCCGTTTCAGGCGCAAGCCCAGATCACACACGTCAACATGGAATTATCGATGCTAAAAATCTTCAATACAATGACCCGCCAAAAAGAGGAATTTAAGCCTATTCACGCCGGTGAAGTCGGCATGTACGTGTGTGGAATTACCGTTTACGATCTCTGTCATATCGGTCATGGACGTACCTTTGTTTCCTTTGACGTGGTAGCCCGTTACCTGCGTTTTCTTGGCTATAAGCTGAAATACGTCCGCAACATCACGGATATCGACGACAAAATCATCAAACGCGCCAATGAAAACGGCGAAAGCTTTGTGCAACTGGTTGATCGCATGATTGCCGAAATGCATAAAGACTTTGATGCGCTGAACATTCTGCGCCCGGATGCCGAACCGCGCGCGACGCACCATATTCATGAAATCATTGAGATTACTGAACGTCTGATTGAACGCGGTCACGCATATGTTGCCGATAGCGGCGACGTGATGTTCTCGGTGCCGACCGATCCGAACTACGGCAAACTGTCGCGTCAGGATCTGGAGCAGTTGCAGGCCGGTGCGCGCGTCGAAGTCGCGGAAGTGAAACGTAACCCGATGGACTTCGTACTGTGGAAAATGTCGAAAGCGGGCGAGCCGAGCTGGCCGTCGCCGTGGGGTGAAGGCCGTCCGGGCTGGCACATTGAATGTTCCGCGATGAACTGCAAACAGCTGGGGCATCATTTTGATATCCACGGCGGCGGTTCTGACCTGATGTTCCCGCACCACGAAAACGAAATCGCCCAGTCTACCTGTGCGCACGATGGCGAATACGTTAACTACTGGATGCACTCAGGGATGGTGATGGTTGACCGCGAGAAGATGTCAAAATCGCTGGGCAACTTCTTTACCGTGCGTGACGTGCTGAAGTATTACGACGCGGAAACCGTGCGTTACTTCCTGATGTCCGGCCACTATCGCAGCCAGCTGAACTACAGCGAAGATAACCTGAAACAGGCGCGTTCTGCGCTGGAGCGTCTCTACACGGCGCTGCGCGGTACCTCGGCTACGGACGTTGAATTCGTTCGCAGCGCGCAGTATGTCGATCGCTTTAAAGAGGCGATGGACGACGATTTCAACACCCCGGTGGCTTACGCCGTACTGTTTGATTTGGCGAAAGAAGTGAACAACGCGAAACAGGCAGGCAACAGCGAAGAAGCGAATGCGGCGGCCACTTGTCTGCGCACACTGGCGGCTGTTCTTGGCCTGCTGGAACAAGATCCAGAAGCATTCCTGCAAAGTGGTGCTCAGGCGGATGACGGTGAAGTCGCGGAAATCGAAGCCCTGATTCAGCAGCGTCTCGACGCGCGTAAAGCGAAAGACTGGGCAGCAGCGGATGCGGCGCGTGACCGTCTGAATGAGATGGGTATCGTGCTGGAAGATGGCCCGCAGGGGACGACGTGGCGTCGTAAGTAACCCCTCACCCTAACCCTCTCCCATCGGGAGAGGGGACCGATTGTGTCAATGTTTAAGTGAGTGCGGTTTTCTCCCTCTCCCTGTGGGAGAGGGCCGGGGTGAGGGCATCAGCGCCTTTGCCACCACAATATTCCCATCAACACCACGCCCGGCAGCCACACCCACAACAACTCCGAAAAAATCACCTGATGCCCGTACGACGTGGTGTAACTCGACAGCGCGAACGGCGCGACTTTTATTACCTGCCACGGCGCAAAGAAGCGTTCCTCTGACCATGGCCACAGCCAGCCGACGCCTTTTCCGCCTGTGGTCACTGAATCCAACAGACTGTGCGATAGCAGCGATACGCTCAGAAATAGCCAACAGCGGATGAGCCCGGCCCGGAACCAGTGTCGACCAATCATCACGCAAAGTAGCGGAACCACAAAAGCGAAAAGCAGAGAATGGGTAAACCCGCGATGACCAAAAGCATTGCCGTAAGCCACGCCAAACTTAAATGCCAGCACGTCGGCGTCTGGGAGCATGGCGAGCACAACGCCGGTAAAAAGTAATCGGGGAGGGATGACTCTGCTGCCAAGGCCTAAGCCCAGGCACAGAGGAACGGCGGCGTGTGTGATAACGGTCGGCATGGCTAAATATTCCCGGGAAATCAGGAGAATATAGCAGCAATTGGGCTCATCAGACCCCGGGCACAATTCCGAAACTACGCCGATTCCCGCGTAATCAATTGACCAGAAAGTGTAATTTTCTGCGTTTGCAGTTCAGGTTCTTTAAGCTTCCGCATCATTAAGCCCGCAGCCTGTCGACCGGTCTCTTCGCTTGATGATGAGACATAGGTAAAAGAGGGGGAGGTGAGGTTCACATTAAGCATATCTTCAAAGCCAATCAACGCGACTTGCTGAGTCAGAAACACATCTTTCCCCACGGTACGCCCAACCTGATGAATTCCGGTTATGCTGCCAATCATCGCCGCAGGCGAGTGGCATAATAGTGCAGTGAAGGTGTTATTTTTCTCAAGCAACTGACGTGTGACGAGACTTGCAGCATGGGTGTCTTCGCTACAGCACGGCGTCGCTTCTTCGCGATTCACCAGCCCATATTGCGTTAACACGCTGCGAAAACCTGCCAGCCGCTGCTGGCGAATTAAATCGTCTTCGCGCCCGCCAATGTAGGCAATGCTGCGATGCCCACGCTCAATCAGATACCGTGCGGCAAGAACGGTGGCCTGACGGTTATCGCGCATCACCAGGTTGCACTGTTCATCAAGCGGCGACTGGGAAACCACCACATAAGGTAGCGGACAGTGGCGTATTTTGTCCGGAATATGTGGGCTAAAGGCGTCGGATGCGAGGTAGATAACCCCCGCCACGCCCTGCTGTTTAAATGACAGCAGGCAGCGTTCTAAATGATCATGGCTGTTAAGCGGTTGACCGAGAAAAACCATATATCCCTGTTTTTCCAGCTCCTGCACGATGCTTGCCATCACTTTGATGGAAAAACTGTCGCTGAAATCCGGGAGGATAAGGCCAATCAGATTGGACGTGTTGGCGCGAAGGTTAGCAGCCGCGACGTTGTGAACGTAACCGAGCGCCTCGATAGCAGCATGGACTTTGCCGATGGTCGCGTCAGAAATTTTCCCTTTCTGACGCAGTACCAGAGACACGGTCGACACTGACACGCCTGCCTGCTTTGCGACATCAATAATGCTGACTTTCTTCAATTCCGCTCCCTGAAATATTCGATTTATATCACGACGCCCCCTCAGCCTAACGGAGGCGCCGTCGAGCGGCATAGTATTATTTGCCAATCATCGTGGACATGGTCTGAGCGATAAACTGTGCTCTGGCACCGAAAATAACCTGAATACCTTTATCCCCGACAAACACCACCCCGCGTGCGCCGACACCGTTAAGGCCGTCTTTATCCACCTTATCACCCTGCGTGACTTCCAGACGCAAGCGGGTGATGCAGGAACCGACCGAATCGATATTCTGCGCGCCGCCCAGCAGAGCGATAATTTCCGTTGCCAGTTCGGTATCGGTTTTATCTTTGGCATCAGCCACCACATCGGCGCGGCCCGGCGTTTTGATATCAAAGCGACGGATCACGAAACGGAAGGTGAAGTAGTAGATAATCGCCATCGGAACACCGACGATTGCTGCGCTGAGGAAGTTGGTTTGATAACCGTTAAACGAGGGCAGAATACCGAACGAGATGTAGTCAATCATCCCCGCAGAGAAGGATTTCGCGATGTGTGCGTGCAACAGGAACATGCACATATACGCAAGACCAGCCATGATGGCATTGAAGACGTAAAGGATTGGTGCAACGAAAATAAAGGTAAACTCGACCGGCTCGGTGATCCCGGTCAGGAAGCAGGTGAGGGCGGCGGAGAACAGAATACCGAAAGCGATTTTCTTGTTTTTGCTGTTCGCTTCGTGATACATCGCCAGACACGCCGCAGGCAGTGCAAACAGCATCAGCGGGAATTCTCCCTGCATGAATTTACCGGCATTCTGGTAGGTATCGCTGCTAAAGGATTTCACCCCTTCTTCCAGCATTTTGAACCAGATAGTCTGGTCGCCGTGGATGACCTGGCCTGCCTGCGTGGTGTAGTCGCCAAAGGAGTACCAGAAAGACGGATACCAGATGTGATGCAGACCGAGCGGAATTAACGCGCGTTCGACCAGACCAAAAATAAACGTCGATGCCGCCTGATTATCACCGTTCACCACCGTGGAGAGCGCATCAATACCCGCCTGGATATGCTGCCAGACGTAAGGTAGAAGCAGGCCGAGCAGGAATGACAGCACTGCCGTGGCAATCGCGACAAAACGTTTGCCGGAGAAGAATCCCAGAAATTCCGGCAGCTGCATGGCATGGAAGCGGTTGTAACACCAGGCCGCGAGAATGCCGCAAATCAGGCCGCCAAAGACGCCCATTTGCAGCGTCGGAATACCGACCACCATCGCATATTTCCCGCCCTGAGAGGCCATTTCCGGCGTAATCCCCAGCACGGTACCGATAGTGATATTGGTGACAAACACGGAAACGGCGGCAGAGAGTGCTGCGATACCCGATTCCGATGCCAGCCCGACCGCAGAACCAATCGCGAACAACATCGGCAGGTTATCAAAAATAACCCCCCCTGCGTTCATCATTAGCGGCAAATGGAATTTATCACCGAACGCCAGCAGCAAACCCGCCGCAGGCAGGAGTGAGATTGGCAGCATTAATGCGCGACCAATCATCGATAGTTTTGACAATGATTTAACAATACCGGACAGCAAACCCATACCCGTTCCCCCGACTGGAGATAATGAATTGCGCGTAAATCGCGCTGTTATTGTAAGTAGAACGTTCTAGTAGAACGTTCTACTTATGGTCGGAGAAACGTAAAATTTCCGCAACAAGATTATGACGCGTAGCGATAGGAGATTGTGATTATTTGAAGTTGATCAATAAGTGACCGTGCTGAAAGCAGGGGAATAAAATAGGTGTGTGACGAGTGAAATAATACCCGGCAGGTTGCCGGGTATTAACAGACTTATGCGATAACGCTAATGCTTTGTCCGGCAAAGCTCACCGTTTGCCCGGCGACGATTTTGCAGCGTTTGCGCGTTTCAACCGCGCCGTCAACTTTCACCTGACCATCGGCGATGACGATTTTCGCCTGCGCGCCGCTTTCGGTCCAGCCTTCCAGTTTCAGCAGATCGCACAGTTCAACGTGCGGGTGTTTTCCTAAAGAGAATGTGGCCATTATGCTTCCTCGACGTCGTGATACTCTTCACAGGCCTGAAGCGTATTCTGAATAAGTGTTGCAACAGTCATCGGGCCGACGCCGCCCGGAACCGGCGTAATGTAAGACGCGCGTTTGGCTGCATCTTCAAAAACTACATCGCCCACTACTTTGCCATTTTCCAGTCGGTTAATGCCGACATCCATGACAATCGCGCCTTCTTTGATCCAGTCGCCCGGAATAAAGCCCGGCTTACCGACGGCAACAATCAGCAGATCGGCATTTTCGACATGGTGACGCAGGTTTTTAGTGAAGCGGTGAGTCACGGTGGTGGTACAACCGGCCAGCAGCAGCTCCATGCTCATCGGGCGACCTACGATGTTAGAGGCGCCGATAACGACGGCATTCAGCCCATAGGTGTCGATGTTGTAGCGTTCGAGCAGCGTGACGATACCACGCGGCGTACACGGGCGCAGACGCGGCGCGCGCTGGCACAGGCGGCCCACATTATACGGGTGAAAACCGTCAACGTCTTTATCGGGTGCAATGCGTTCCAGCACTTTCACGTTATCGATGCCTGCCGGGAGCGGCAACTGCACTAAGATACCGTCAATGGTTTTGTCGGCGTTCAGGGTGTCGATAAGGGTCAGTAGCTCGGCTTCGCTGGTGGTTTCCGGCAGGTCATAAGAGCGGGAGACGAATCCCACTTCGTCGCAGGCTTTGCGTTTGCTTGCGACATAAATTTGTGAGGCCGGGTTGCTGCCAACCAGCACAACGGCAAGCCCGGGGGCACGTTTTCCTGCTGCAACGCGCGCCTGCACTTTTTCCGCAACCTCAGAGCGCACCTGCTGCGCAATCGTTTTACCGTCAATAATCTTAGCTGCCATCAGAGAGAAGATTCCATCTGTCACTTTCGAAAGGGGGATGGCCATATTTTGTCAGATGCGGGGCTTTCTGTCAGTCATCCTTTACGAGTTTTCGCGCGAAAGCCCTTCCTGCTAGCGATAGTCTTACGGTTTACAGGGTTTTGTCCTGGTAAAAATTAGGACGCGGCTTAGCCTGAGCTCAGTGTTTATACGTATTTTCTCTTATTTAATTTCTGTACCTTAGCGTCGAAATAAATTCTTCCGGTGTTATCGCCGGAATATCTCACTGCCTGTTATTTGGCAGTGCTTTTAACTCTCTCAGGGACGCTGAGGTTATGCGGTCTGGCAATTATTTGCCGTGCTATGTCATGCGAGTCGTACAGGATATTCGGTTCGTCACAATGTTTTAATTCATCAAGGAATACCTATGAAACTGAGTACTATTGCCTCTACTGTGATGGCGTCTTTCGTATTAATGGCGGGTGCCGCACAGGCTGCGCCGGTTTCCGTTAATGGCGGCAGCGTTCACTTTAAAGGTGAATTAGTCAACGCAGCGTGTGCGGTAAATACTGAGTCTTCAGATCAAATTGTTGAACTGGGCCAGTATCGCACGGCGAAATTTACTGCAGTCGGCGATACCACCACCAATATGCCGTTCACCATCGTTCTGAACGATTGCGATCCGAGCGTATCGGCTACCGCTGCTGTTGCATTTAGCGGCCAGGCTGACGCCACCGACGCAACCCTGCTGGCAGTGAACTCTTCCAACAACAATACCGCGGCGAAAGGCGTGGGTATCGAGATCCTCGACAGCAAATCGAAAACGCTGAGCCCGGATGGCGCAACCTTCTCTTCTGCACAGACTCTGCTGCAGGGCACCAACACCCTGAACTTCACCGCGCGCTACAAAGCAACGGCGGATACCGCTGAGCCGGGTCAGGCGAATGCGGACGCGACCTTTGTGATGAAGTACGAGTAATTGCTCATACAGGGAGTGACTTTGCCTCAGGGATGAGGCTCGAATCACCTGAAGAGAGCCACGAATGAGAGGGATTGTGTTCCTGCTGGCCACACTGATGCTTTCTCTGCCCGCGCTGGCGCACAGAGTTGTCATCGAAGGTGGAAAAGTACAAATGCGCGGCGAGCTGGTTAACAGCGCCTGTGCTGTCGCCACCGAAAGCCAGAATATGCGCATTGAGATGGGGCAGTACCGAACCAACGCGTTTACCGGGCCGGGAAGCTTTGCCACCACGCAGGTGCCGTTTACGCTGCGCCTGGTCGATTGCCGAAAAGATGTTTCGCAGACCGTGGGGATTGCCTTCCAGGGGCTGACGCCAACGGAAGATCCGCTGGTGTTTATGACCACGTCGCGCGTCGATGGCCGTCAACCAAACAGCGGGGTAGGTCTGGCGTTATTTGATAACAGCCAGCGGCATATTATTCCGAACGCCCAGCCGGTTTCTTATTTTCCAATTAATGATGACGAGCTGATATTTCATTTCAGCGCGCGCTATCGGGCTATTTCTGGCCAGGTTATGCCAGGCGCAATTCAGTCTGATGTCTGGTTTACGTTGCTTTATCCCTGAAGCGTCAAAAAGAGAAAAGGTATTGTTGTGATTAACGCAATTATTAAATCAAGCATGGCCCTGTCATTTTTACTGCTGTGTGTTTCGTTACCTGCACAGGCATCCGGGGGAGTGGCACTGGGCGCTACGCGCGTTATTTATCCGGCGGACGCCAAACAGACGTCGCTGGCCATCACTAACAGCAATGATAAAGAACGTTATTTAATTAACGCATGGATTGAAAACAACCTCGGGAAAAAAGAATCAACATTTGTCGTGACGCCGCCACTGTTCGTCAGTGAGCCAAAAAGCGAAAACACCCTGCGTATTATTTATGCCGGGCAGCCTTTGCCGTCCGATCGCGAGTCGCTGTTCTGGATGAACGTGAAGGCGATTCCGTCCGTCAATAAAGCAAATATCGAAGGGAAGAACGTTCTGCAACTGGCGATTTTGTCGCGCATTAAACTGTTCGTTCGCCCGAAAAATCTGGCAATGCCACCGGAAGAGGCCCTGTCGCACCTGCGTTTTGAGCGCAGCGGCACGCACCTGAAGGTGACCAATGCGTCGCCTTATTACGTTACGCTTGTCAATTTGCAGCTTGGCGGTCAGCGCATCAACAACCTGATGATTGCGCCGAAAAACAGCGCCCAGCAGGCGATTCCCGCCTCGGCAAGCGGTACGCTTTCGTGGCAGAGCGTGAATGATTACGGGGCTATTACCCCCGTTCACCGCGTCAACCTTTGATGAAGTCAGGGCAGGCCGACACCATGAAAAACCTTCACCCGCTCAGTATGCTGACGCTGGCTGTGATGGCGGCGCTCTGGTCACCCAACGGGCGCGGCGAGAGCTACTTCAACCCCGCATTTTTGTCGGAAGATACGGCCACCGTGGCCGATCTTTCGCGTTTTGAGCAGGGGCATCAGCAAGCGCCGGGCGTGTATCGCGTCGATATCTGGCGCAACGATGAATTTATCGGTACTCAGGATCTTACCTTTGTCGCCGCCGAAGGGGCGGCGCCTCCTGCTGCGGGCCTTGCGCCCTGTATTCAGCGCGATTTTTTACAACGTTTGGGCGTCAACATGACGGCCTTTCCGGCGCTCGCCAGTGAGCCGAAAGGGAACTGCGTGGCACTGGAAAACCTGCTGCCGGGAAGCGTCGTGGCGTTTGATTTCGCCTCGCTACGCCTGCGACTGAGCCTGCCACAGGCGGCGATGAGCAACAGCGCGCGCGGTTATATTCCGCCGGACGAGTGGGATGAGGGCATTCCCGCGCTGCTGTTGAACTATAGTCTGACCGGTAACAAAGGCAGCGATGACGACAGTCATTATCTCAATTTGCAAAGCGGCCTGAACTACGGCCCGTGGCGACTGCGTAATAACGGCGCATGGCGCTATACCCGTAATAACGGGCAGCGCCACAGCGAATGGGAAAATATCGGTACCTGGCTCCAGCGCTCGATTATCCCGCTGAAAAGCGAAATGGTGTTGGGCGACAGCAATACCGGAAATGATGTATTCGACAGCATCGGTTTTCGCGGCGGCCGATTGTACTCCTCAGACAGCATGTATCCGGACAGCCTGCAGGGCTACGCTCCGACAGTCCGCGGGATTGCGCGTACGCCAGCGAAGGTGGTGATCCGCCAGAACGGCTACGTGATTTATCAAAGCTACGTGCAGCCGGGCGCTTTTGCGATAAGCGACCTGAACCCGACCTCTTCAAGCGGTGACCTGGATGTGACCGTAGAGGAGAAAGACGGTAGCCAGCAGCGTTATACCGTACCCTATTCCACGGTGCCATTGCTGCAACGTGAAGGGCGACTGAAGTATGACCTGGTGGCCGGGGAGTATCGCAGCGGGAATAGCCAAAAAGACACGCCGTTCTTTGGTCAGGGCACGATGATTGTCGGCCTGCCAGGCGGTTATACCGTTTATGGCGGTACGCAGATGGCGTCGCGCTACGCGGCAGCAGCCATTGGCGCGGGGAAAAACCTTGGCGACTGGGGCGCAATTTCTCTTGATGTGACGCATGCGCGGAGTCAATTGGCTGACGATAGCTGGCATGAAGGGCAGTCTCTGCGTTTCCTGTACGCCAAATCCCTGAACGGCTTCGGCACCAACTTCCAGCTTCTGGGCTATCGCTACTCGACGCGTGGTTTTTATACCCTTGATGATGTGGCGTGGAAACGGATGTCCGGGTATGAGTACTCCGAAACGGAAAACGATAAAAATGGCGTGCCGGATGTCGTGAGTTATCACAACCTCACCTGGAGTAAAAAAGGACGTTTTCAGGTCAACATTTCGCAATCGCTGGGCGATTACGGTTCGGTGTATCTCTCCGGTAGTGAGCAGACCTACTGGGGAACCAGCGACTCCAATATCTGGTATCAGCTCGGCTATGCCGGCGGCTGGAAAGGCATCAGCTACTCGTTGTCCTGGTCCTGGAACCGCTCCGTGGGCATTGATGGCACCGATCGCATTGTTTCTGCGAACGTCTCTATTCCGTTCAGTCTGTTTACACCGAACGGCTATCGTCGCGATAGCGTGCTGGACCGCGCCTATGCGACAGCTTCCGCCAGCCGTAATAAAGACGGTGATAGCAGCTGGCAAACCGGCGTGAGTGGCACGCTGCTGGAAGGACGCAACCTGAACTACAGCGTGACGCAGGGCCATACCAGTAACAACGGTTCCAGCGGCAGTGCATCGGCGAACTGGCAGGCGACGTACGGTACGGTTGGCGCAGGCTACAACTACTCCCGTGACCAGCATGATTTCAACTGGCAATTGGCCGGTGGCGTGGTCGGTCATGCTGATGGCGTGACGTTCAGTCAGCCGCTGGGCGATACCAACGTACTTATCAAAGCACCGGGCGCCAGTGGGGTGAAAGTTGAAAACCAGACCGGGGTGAAGACCGACTGGCGCGGTTACGCTGTCATGCCTTACGCCACGGTGTATCGCTATAACCGTGTGGCGCTCGATACCAACTCCATGAATGACCATACGGACGTGGAAAACAATGTCAGCAGCGTGGTGCCAACTCGTGGCGCGCTGGTGCGTGCGGCGTTTGATACGCGAATTGGCGTGCGTGCGTTGATCACCGTTCGCCGTGGCGATCGTTTTGTACCGTTTGGCGCAATCGTGCGCGAAGTCAACAGCGGCGTCACCAGTATGGCGGGAGAAGAAGGGCAGATCTATCTCAGCGGCCTGCCGTTGAACGGGGAACTGCTCATTCAGTGGGGCGACAGCGCGCAGGAACGCTGTCGTGCAACTTATACGCTCCCGCAGGAGAGTTTAAATCAGGCGATTACCATGATGGGAGCACGTTGTGAACGTTAATAAGAGTATGAAAGGCGCCCTTGCACTGGCGGGGGTATGTCTGGCAATGACGGCGCTTCCCGCCTGGGCTACGGTGTGTGCGAACTCGGACGGTGTGTCAAAAGATATTGCTTACAACCTGACTGATGTCTTTACCAGTGCCAATAACCAGGTGGGGCAGATAGTCACGTTGGCGCAGAAATCGGGCTTAGTCGGTGTTAACGCCATTTGCCCCAAAGGAACCTCAGGCAATACGACCATGCGAAGTTACACCACCGATCTCACGGTCACCAGCGTGGAAGATAAATTTCAGTATGTAAAACTGAATGAATATCTTGATGGCGCCATGAAAATAACGGATGACTTTGCTGGGGAGTTTTACCCTCCTGTGAAATATATCCAGATGGGATCACACCCTAACGTGTCGAAAAACAAAGCTTTTCCGGTAACTGATTCGAAGCTGGTTTTCCGCCTCAAAGTGACCCGGCGCTTTATCAATATGGTGGTCATTCCCCAGCAGACTATGTTTCGGGTCTATGTGACAACCACAAAGGGAGACCCCCTCACCACCGTTGTCTACACCATTAGCTACAGTGGCATCATTGAAGTTCCGCAAAGCTGCGAAATTAACGCCGGGAATGTGGTTGAATTCGATTTTGGCGACATTGGCGCATCGCTGTTTTCTCAGGCGGGAGCCGGCCAGCGCCCGCCGAGCGTGCCTGCGCAGAGCAAAACCATCGGGATTAAATGCACTAACGTGGAAGCGAATGCCTATCTGACGATGCGTATCGAAGCTGAAAAAGTGTCGGGTAATGCGCTGGTTTCCGACAACCCCGATTTAGGCTTCGTGGTTGCCGATGCAAACGGCGATCCGTTAACACCGAATACGCTGGGCAGCACCATTCCGTTCCGCCTGGATGACGCCGCACAGGCGCAGGTGGGTATTCGCGCATGGCCGGTCAGTATTACCGGCAATAAACCGGCAGAAGGGATATTTACATCGCGAGGCTATTTGCGTGTTGATTACGATTAAGAGAGGCAAGATGCCACGTTATTTCACTTATGCCCTGTCATTGCTGGCGATGATAAGTACTTCGCAGGCAGCAACGCCATTGGGCGAAATCAACATAGAACTGCGCGGTAATATCGTGGACTTAAGCTGCGTGGTAAACGCCAGCGATAGCGCGAAAGAAGTCCAGTTGGGATCGTGGCCCACGAAGCAGTTGCAAACCGCAGGCAGCAAAACTCAGGCGATGCCCTTTTCGATTCGCTTGACCGGTTGCCCGCCGGGGGCGGTATCAATCACTTTTGCCGGAACACCCGACGATCAGGACAACACCTTGCTGGCGCTGAATGGCGCAAGCCAGGCCAGTCGTGTTGCGGTGGAGATCCTTGATGAGGACAAAACGCGCCTACCGTTACAGCAGGAGAGTAAAGAGGTGGCTATCGACGCACAAGGGGATGCCACATTGTCGTTTTACGCCAATTACATCTCGACGGCAGACAACCCTCAGCCAGGCAGTGCCGATGCGGATGCGACCTTTACGCTTAACTATAACTGACTTCCCGGGCCCGTTTCGGGCCGGGATTCATGAATGACTAGAGTAATTCGTGGGCTTTCGCATAATCAATCAATTCCACGATAGTATGCACGCCAAGTTTGGTGAAAATATTTGATTTATGTGCACTAATGGTTTTATTGCTCAACAAGAGTTGGGCTGCTATCTCTTTATTAGATAAACCATTAGCAAGATAACATAGTACGGTAATTTCTCGGTTGGATAACGGCATGTCGCTAAACTTATGACGCATGTTACCGCCACCAAAGATATTCATGGAATCTGCCGGGAAGAATGAATATCCGGAGAGAAGCATCTCCACTGCTTTATAGATATCACACAGATCCTTCCGCTTGCTGACAAAACCATTTGCGCCAGCTCTAATCGCCCGACAGGCATAGAACGACTCAGATTTAGATGACAAGAAAAGAACTTTGGTGCTTTCACTGATGTTCTTTATCCGTTTGAGTAATGAAAACCCGTCTGAGCCGGAAAGCTCAATATCAAGTATTACCATATCTACGTCATTATTTCTAATATATTCAATAACTTCATGGCTATTGTCTGACTTGAGAACGACCTTAATCTGTGGGTTTTTTTGGAGCAGGACCTCGATCGACATTCTGACTATAGGGTGTTCGTCCATAATGATAACGGATGCCGGTTTCATCTTTATATGCCTCAGACTGGTGGAATAGTTACGTGGGATTCCTTTACGGAAACTATTACAAGTCGAATGGATAAATAAAAAATTTAATTCTTGTCTTACTTCCAGAGGAGTTATCTATCCCTACTTGTACCATTATAAAGTGACAATTTTGTCCGGTACTTAAACAATGCCTAAACCCTTTAAAAAGGCTTTTCTTATAACACGATAAGTACATGGCTATTATACTTGCTATGAATTGTCCGAAAAGCATTATTAAAGTCGCAACAATCAGTAATTAATATGATGTTCTAGTCAGAAAGTTTATTCAAATTATTTTTGGTATTTACATCCAGGTGTTCAAAATCCTGTAGCGGAGTTGACTTTTTTTTAAGGCATAAATATAAATAGATGCTAAATGTTGAAAATGTGTTAATTGATATGGCGCAATTATTGGGGAATAATCGATCGGTAAACATATCTGGAATGACGCAATTCAACGATTATTCCACAAAAAATTCCTTTTGATCTCAACTCAAGCTATGGGGAGGGCTTAAGGAAAATATTTTATCAGCACAATGCAAAACCCTACTATATCTGGTGGTTACCGACTGACAGGCCTACAAATAGCGCTAATCAGGAGGTTCCTGCCTGAATGTGCGACAGAGTAATGCTCTTTAGAGGCCTTTTTCCATAGTGATTTTTGCTATCCAAATCCGGGTCTTAGGAATAGTTATAAACTTTGCAATATTGTTTAAATTTAACAAAAAAAGATCATTTTGATTAAGTAATTTCTTAAAACAATCTAAGATTTAAGAGGTTAATGAAATTGTCAGTTTGAACTAGCAGAAAGATTTTGCAGCAAGTGAATAAGTTCTGAGCGATGCTGAAGCTTGAGCCGTTCCACCATGCGCCCCAGACGATAGATAATCCTGTGGTAATCTTTGTCGTGATCGCTGGCAATAGATTTCAACGAACGCCCCTGGGTCAGCGCCATCAGAATGAGCCACTCATCGCGCGAAAAATGGCTTTTCCGGTTGAACTGTATCGGCTTAGGCATGAGCAGTTTTTTACGCAGGGTACGAAACGGCGAATGTCGACTGATTATCCGAAGTGCCGTCACTGCTTTCATAAAGCGCAGGGCTTTTTTATCCTGTGTCGGCGCAATCAGATGAATATAATTTTGTGGATACTCGAAACTGATGCGGCGCAAGCGATCCAGCGTTTCGATGGCGGGCGCATCAGTGTAATAAATATCGACCAGCAACTGTACGCCAGGTGCTTTGGGGAGCAGGTCCAGCGCATTATCCAGCGTTGATGTTACCCAGCCGTTACTCAGCGGATAAGGGGCGAAACGAAATCCTTGCCGCAAGAATTGATCGCTGCTGACCAGTATAAAATGGGGAGAGTCGGTTTTATGCGTGAGGGCAAGTGAGTGAGTAAGGCGTTCGAGTCTGTCAAAAAATGGGGGCCAGTCATGTGGATTCTTAAATCCAGGGTGATCGGTGCCTGAACGACGCCTCCTTTCTCTGCGAATTGCGATGCGCATGCTTCTCTTCCTGGCGCCGTCACGCGCGTCTTCACTTATAGCTTATCTAACGGTGCGGTCAAACAGCCAGTAGCAGACATTGTGACACCAGAGGCAGGTTCTTCCCTAAGGCAATACTTAAAGTAAGGTAAGGGTTTTCGCAGCGCTCGGGCCGAAACAGGAAGGGTGGTTAAAAATAAGACAAGGGCTGCTCGCGTTATGTGCATCATCGCGAACAACCCTGATTTAACATTGAAATGGATTGACTCACCGCCCGGTGACCGTATAATTCCTCGCGTTTCACTCCCGTGAAGTCACAACTTCTTCAGTGCGCCCTTAGCTCAGTTGGATAGAGCAACGACCTTCTAAGTCGTGGGTCACAGGTTCGAATCCTGTAGGGCGTACCATTTCACTGCAAACCGTTATTTTCCCTTAGCAAGATAGTTCTCAAGCCACGGCAATAACTGTTTTTTACGGCTCAGCATCCCTTCTACAACACAGGGGGCGTCTGCTTGCTGGCCTTCCGGCGCGGCAAAGTAGAGAGTCGAATACCCGGCATTGATATCCGTCAGCATGACCACCACCCGTTGCGCGCCGGTTTCCTGGATATTCCGCGCCATCTCTTGTTGCAACTCATCCAGTACTGCATCCACCTGACTCAATGAAAACAGTTCGATCTGTGCGGCGTTAACCTTCACACCCTGAATCTGGAATGTTTTGATATCTTTATTCAGCAGCGCTTTCCCGCTTAGCCCCTCAATGCTGGTTTTCGCGGTCAGTAGCCCTGCAATAAAGGCATCTTTCTCGATACCGGCGAGGGTTGACAGTTCTTCAACGGCAAACTTGTCATCAGGCGTCGTGGTGGGGGAGCGAAGCGCGACGGTGTCGCTGATCACGGCTCCCAGCATTAATAGCGCTTCGGCGGGCGTTATCATGCGGCGGATCTCTGGCGTCATCAATTGCCAGAGCAGCGTACTGCTGCTGCCTACCGGCTTCACCCACACTTCCGGCGGCAGGCGCGTCACCAGGCCGCCAAGACGGTGGTGGTCGATGATGCCGACAACGTTACTTTCCGCTAAAGAGGCGGGGCCCTGAGTGGGCTCGGTAAAATCGACCAGCCAGACATCGCGATCGGCGAGAGAATCGGTGAGTAAGGCGGGAACTGGCAGTTTTGCCTGTTCAAAAATAAACTGCGTTTCGCGATTGATTTCCCCACAACGGCAGGCCTGTGCCCGAAGACCGCGCAGCGTAAGCCAGCGGCTTGTCATATACGCGGTGCAAATGGCGTCGCTATCCGGGTGAAGATGTCCAAGTACATTTATCATTGCTTAAACCTTTTCAGGGAAGCATGCTGAGCCGGAAAAAAAGACCAGCCTGACACGCCCCATCGTGAATGAGAGTCATATCAGGCGTCATTAGCCTACGAACGAGGCGGTTGGGGAAGGTGGAACGCCATCACCTTGAGGGGAGTTTGAACCAGGTGGTATCCGCTTTCAAGTTTCTTTCTCGTCAACCTCGCCAGTGCTTAAAACCAGAAACTGTGATCGTATTGCAAAACTTATTTAAATGACAAGCGCTTAGGTGAAGAGAAGATGATTTAAGCCAACCTAATAAAATGAACCTCCATTTTAAAATTATGGATAGTAGGTCTAATAAAACTGCTCCCCTCTTAGCCGGTGCGGTAAAATGATTTCGCACTGAGATCGTTGACTATTGGTATTATCACCTTCTTAGAATAAAAAAATTTTTAGTGGCAAAATTCTTAATGCCGGTGTCATAACTCTTAGTTTAATTCTTCTGAAATCTGATGCTTGCTATTTTTGTGAGTGTTTTGGGACTCTTGTTAAGAACCTTTTTTTGAGCTGCTAGGATTATTCTCGTATATCGAAATTTATTGGCGATTGGTATGATCATTCACCGAATCAATGGATGTTGACAAGGCTTTTTGTCAGTGAAATTATACAAAACAAAGGGAAGGAGGGAGAATGCCGGATAGGTTTAATCTTCAAAAGATGAATTGTATTACGTGCCCTCTTAATTGTGAGATAAAACCCAAAACATCCTTGCGGGTGTCATTTTGTCAAAATTTCTGTTTTGGGATATGGCCAGAGGGAAGTGGTTATTTTTCAATAGGTATTGTAGAAGGAGTGCTGAAGCAAAGTCATAATTATCTTTACAATGGTTGTGTGTTTGTTGATTTTTCGATCAGTTTTCTCAGGTTGCTAATGGACAGGCAATGGATCGATTACCTTCTGGAAACTCGATTGAATATTATTGTCGTTTGCGATAAGCATTTGCAACCGTTGGCGAATTATTGGTTGAAAAATGAGACGGGGATTTTTTTAATTATCTACCCCAACGACAGTATGCCTTATGTTACTGAAAAAATTAAAAATAAGTTTATTGGGCGAGGTGCCGTACCCGTAAAGGGAGAAACCCTGTCGAAACTAGAGCTAAACGTATTACGTGAATTAATGGCGGGCCGTGATTGTACTTCTGTTGCAGCACTTTTCAATATTGATATTAGAAGTGTGTATGCGGCAAAGCAGCGTGTAGAAAAGAAGATGGGAAATGATGTTAACGATCTCTTTCGCTTTTCTTTGGCAATGTGATTAATTTTCATGAAAAACCGCAAGAACTGCGGTTGATATAACAATTCGTTCTTTCAATTTTTGCATCTGGTTTGTCCGATAGATGCTCTGGTTGGCTATTGTCTCCTGTTAGCCGTATTCCTCGAATACGGCCATTGTTTATTATTTACATCAAAGAACATTGTTTATTTCTAATGCTTTTAACAATGAGGGGAAACCCAAGGAGCTCTCTATGATGTTGATACCTCTAAGGCCAAATAAGGTTGCGTTGTATATATCATTTGCTTTAATGACGTCCGGAGGCTATATCTCAGCCTCCAATGCGGCTGTACTGGATGCCACAAGCACACTCTATTACTATGGTTCGAATAATCCCAATGGCGCAGGACGCGATTACACAAATTATGATGAAGTTAACATCATTACCGGAGTAACGGCAAAAACGAGTCCGCTACAAGGTTGGGCGATTTATTTAAACGATGGTTCAACGTACAAATTTAACGATCTCACTGTCAACACAACGGGCATGCTGTCAGACGGCATTCATACTAAAAATGGCGGCGGGCAGGTCGAAATTGAAAATTATAATGCCGTTACCAGCGGCTTCAGTTCCGATGGGATTAACCTTGGACGAGAACTTACTGCGAGCTACGCCAAAGTTACTATAAATAATGAAACCAATATCAAAGCAACAGGAATGGGCGTTCGTGCCAATGCCTCAATAGGCAGCGCAAATGCGGTGGCAACGATCACGCTCAATGGTCAGTCTACTATAGAGACTACCTCATCAGGAGCGACCTGGTCGGGATATGCCGTGTATGCAGGGCAGGATACGGAAAATAGCACGACGCCGTTAGGCAAAGCCGAAATATATATCAATGGCGACAGTAAGATAACTACCGTCGGCAATAATGCGCATGGGGTTTATGCCCGCGCAGCGGGGATGATCTCACTGGGTAATGTGAATATTTCAGCCACAGGGAAAACCGCAAACGGGATTTTTGCTTCCTCCACAATTGCAGATAAAACTGCTGCAATTTATCTTGCGAAAGATGCAAATATTAGCGTAGGGACGGGGTCTGCAATCTATGCCACCGGGAGTGAAGCGTTAATCAAATCTTGGGATGCGGCCTCTAATGCTGAGACATCGGGTGCCTACACTATCAATGGCAATATTCTCAGCGATAAAGGAGCCCTTGTGTCCCTCAATATGGCGCAAGGAAGTGCTTTTAAAGGGATAACAAACTCCTATTCCGATACGGCTGATGCAGGCACGCTGAATTTATCGATTAATGGCGATAATAGCGTCTGGACCATGACGGGTGACTCGGTATTGAATTCGCTCAACCTGGATAGCGGTGCAACGCTGCAATACGACACCGTCGCGAATATCAGCACCGATGAGTTTGTACTCAATGGCGGCGGTGGAGCAGTTGACACTAACGGTTATGACAACACCCTTGGTGAAGTGATTTCCGGTACGGGATCACTCAGTAAAACGGGTGAAGGCACGCTTCTGCTCACGGGAGTCAATACCTACACTGGTGGCACGAATGTAAAAGTGGGCACATTACAACTCGACCCGACAACGGCAACGTCACAGGTAAATCTTGGTAGCGGTGTAGCCAATATCGCACTCGACGCTACGCTCGCCACGCTTGCCGACGGCGCGTTTACCTTCAACAACGCGCTGACCGGCGATGGGTTGTTAGTTGCATCGAACAACGGCGAAGCCTTTAATTTCTCTTCAGCGGTCGGCACAGCGTTTACCGGTACGGCGGCACTGGCTAATAACTCATTTGCGCTTACAGGCGAGAATACCTCCGCCTTGAGCCAGGCCACGTTACGGCTTGATGCCGGTAACATCACCACGGTAGGCGATGGTTCATTAACCGATACGAATCAACAAATTGGTGGCCTGAGTTTTAACGGCGGGAAGGCGATATTCAATGCGAATGTCCCTGCCGATAAAAAAGCCGTCAGCACGATTACGGCGGGTGAACTTGATATCACCGGTACTGGCACTGTACAGGTCACCGTTCCGGCAGATTTCAACAACAGCCAACCCGTACCGGATACGTCTTTATCGCTGCTTGAGCAGGACGACCAGGGAGCGATGGTACAACTGGTCAGTGCCAGCAACGTCACGGGAACCGGCGGCGCTATCGATTTAGTCGATCAAAATGGTAACGCGATTTCCGATGCACGCACGCTGGGTATTACTCAGGATGGCGTCACTGTGGCGGAAGGCACCTATGATTTCGGTCTGACAGCGGGAACAGCATCTGACGGTTTGTATGTTAATTATGGACTTCAACAGGTGAACCTGCTCGGCACGGGTGAGCAGGCGTTAGTGCTGACGCCTGTAACCGGGGCGACGGGGGCGGCAACCGACCTGGGGGCAAAAGTAATTGGTACAGGCGACCTGGCCATTGTTGCAGGTACAGGCCAGCAGGTATCGCTCTCCAACGGAAGTAACAGCTACAGCGGCGTAACCGATGTGCGCTCAGGCACGCTAGTGTTGGCCAACAATAACGTACTTGGTCAGACCTCGGCGCTGAATCTGGATGCGGGTACAGCGGCAGACATGCAGGGTTACAATCAGGCTGTAGGTGCATTGAATACGGCACAAGGGAGCCAGATGACTCTCTCAGGGGCACTCACTATCACCGATAGCCAGCGTGCCGCAGGTGATCACCTCGGAGGCATGATTGAAGCGGGTACGTTGGCGGGTAACGGTTCTCTGAACATTGATCCGAGCGTCGTTCTGGTCAATGGAGCTCAGGATGATTTTACCGGACAGATTGCTCTCAATGGTGGTGCCGAACTCAAGCTGAACGCTGCCAGCGCCTTTAACAGTGCGCAGGGGATCACCCTTACAACGGATGCCGATAGGCTGACTTTTGGTAACCTGAGCAGTGACAATGCCGCATGGACATCGCTCCCGGTAGGTGTGGCAAGTGTAGCGATTGCCGGGCTGGGTAACGTTCAGGCTCAGCAAGGCACAGATATCACGCTTGCGGGGGACAACAGCCACTTTTCTGGCCATTTCCAGGTGGATGAGGGGGCAACGCTGCAGGTTTCTGAAGCGAAAAACCTGGGGAGCGCAGATGTCGCAACGGAAGGGACCCTGGTCGTTAACAACGCAACTGACTGGATGTTGGCGAATAACGTCACCGGTAGCGGCCTGACGCTGAAAAACGGCAGCGGTACATTAAGTGTAGGCTCTTCGATGTCAGGCTTTAGCGGCACCACTGAAGTGGCATCCGGCACGTTGGTAGTGGGAGAAATGGATACGGCGTCCTCAGCACTAGGCGGTGATGTCACGGTAGGGACTGGCGGTATTCTGTCAGGAACCGGCAACGTTGTGGGTCATGTGGATAATGCCGGCGTGATCGCCGCGTATAACGCTCTGGCGGCGATCTCTGGCTACGGTGACGCAAACCGTGCGACCAACCTGAATCTCGGTTCGTTAAATAATACCGGCACAGTTCAACTGGCGGGTTCCAGCGTTGGAAATACGCTCACCATCAACGGTGACTACGTCGGTGATAACGGTACGCTGGTGATGAATACCGTATTGGGTAGTGATAACTCATTAACGGATAAGTTGATTGTTGAGGGTGATACTTCCGGCACGACCAACGTGGTTATTAATAATGCGGGCGGTAGCGGAGCAAAAACCATTAACGGTATTGAAGTCGTTAATGTTGGGGGAAGCTCCGACGGTGAGTTTGTTCAGTCCGGGCGTATTGTGGCGGGAAGTTACGAATACTTTCTGGGGCGTGGGGAAGGCAGCAGCACCGGAAACTGGTATCTGACCAACACAGTGCAACCGACCGATCCAACCGACCCGACGGACCCTACAGACCCGACGGACCCTACAGACCCAGTCGATCCAACAGACCCAGTCGATCCAACAGACCCGGTTGATCCAACGGACCCGGTTGATCCAACAGAACCAACCGACCCGACCGATCCGGTGCATCCTGGCCCATCAACCCATCGTCCTGAAAGCGGTTCTTATCTCGCTAACCTGGCGGCGGCTAACACGATGTTTAACACCCGGTTGCACGATCGCGTGGGCGACACACAGTATACCGATCTGTTAACAGGCGAAGAGAAGGTGACCAGCCTGTGGCTGCGTCAGGTCGGTGGGCACAACCGCTTTGATACGGCGAAGGGACAGTTGAAAACGCAAAGTAATCGCTATGTCGTGCAGTTAGGCGGCGATCTCGCTGCGTGGAGCACCAACGGCCAGGACCGCTGGCACCTTGGCGCGATGGCGGGTTACGGTAATAGCAAAAGTAATACGCAATCGAATGTCACAGGCTACCGTTCTCGTGGACAGGTAACGGGATACAGCGTGGGGCTTTACGGCACCTGGTATGCCAATGAAGCTGATAAAACCGGTACATATCTTGATAGCTGGATCCTCTATAACTGGTTCGATAACACAGTTTCAGGTCAGGGGCTTGCCAGTGAGAAGTATGATTCTGACGGTATCACCGCATCGGTGGAAGGTGGTTACAGCTTCCTGACCGGCAGCAGTGAACGTTCAACATACTGGCTACAGCCGAAAGTCCAGGTAACCTGGATGGATGTGCAGGCAGACAACCATACAGAAGCCAATGGCACACGCGTTAAGGATAAAAGTGACGGTAACCTGCAAACGCGTCTGGGCGTAAGGGCATTCATCAAAGGACATAACGCGATTGATGATGCAAAAGACCGTGATTTCCAGCCGTTTGTTGAAGCTAACTGGATTTACAACACTAAAACCTATGGCGTCACCATGAACAACGTCTCCAGCTACCAGGAAGGCACGCGTAATATTGGTGAAGTGAAAGTCGGTGTTGAAGGCCAGCTTAATAAAAACCTGCATATCTGGGGCAACGTTGCTCAGCAATTGGGTGATAAAGGCTACAGCGATACGCAAGGTGTGTTAGGCATTAAATACGCATTCTGATGTTCCCCTTCCGGTAGTGGCATCATCGCCACTACCGGTTTTATCTTTCCTGCCAAAAACGTTGATTCACTCCACACTTCTGCGTCATTGTCGAAAAGTGCAAGTTTTGCTTAGAAACTGGCCTTCTTTTTCTCTTTCAGCCTGTCAAAAATGCAGATGAAACAAAATTAAAACATAAATTAAACAAATTAGAACATTCATCTGCGAGGTATCCTATGAACAATCCTGGCAAGCATCTCCTTTTGTGGGATAAGGGGAGAGACTTATGGCGATGAAGCAACCGGCACGCGAGTGTGACGTTCTGGTGGTCGGTAGCGGGGTAGGCGGGCTTTCGGCGGCTGTGACGGCTGGCCTGAATGGGCTGGATGTACAGGTCATTGAGAAAGAAGCCGTTTTCGGCGGCACCACGGCGTTTTCCGGCGGCGTGCTGTGGATACCAGGCAATCATCTGGCGCAGCAACAGGGCATTGAGGACTCTCCCGATGCGGCGCGTACCTATTTGCGTAGTGAAGCGGGCGAGAGCTATCGCCCGGAGCTGGTGGAGGCTTTTCTGCAACAGGCCCCGCAGATGCTACGTGTTTTTGAAGAGAAAACCCATTTTCGCTGCAACCTCTATCAATACCCCGATTACCATCCGGATGCGCCGGGGGGCGTGATGCGTGGGCGCTCGGTAGTGCCGGAAGCGTTCGATATCCGTCAGTTGGGCGATGACATGAAACGTCTGCGTAAACCGTTACGCACCATCACCTTTATGGGAATGATGTTCAGCTCGTCAAACAACGATCTCAAACACTTCTTCAATGCCACCCGTTCGCTCACATCTTTCGTCTATGTGCTGAAACGGCTGAGTCGCCATCTGCTGGAAATTGCTCGCTATGGTCGTGGCATTACCGCTAACGGGGGTAATGCGGTAGTGGCTCGGCTGGCCTGCTCGGCGCGTGACCTGGGCGTGCCGATTCATACCGGGATGGCTGTTAAAGAACTGATTGTGGAAAACGGCGTGGTACGCGGCGTGGTGGCTGAGCGCGACGGCGAGCGAGTGTCTCTGTATGCGAAGCGCGGGGTGGTGCTGGCTTCCGGTGGTTTTGCCCGCGATGATGAACGGCTGAAGAAGTTGTATCCGCACGTTAAACGTGGCGGCATTCAGCTTTCACCGACACCGCCAGGCGCGGACACCGGCGATGGTATTGCAATGGCCGAACGCATTGGCGCGCGTTTTGATAACAGCTATCCGAACGGTGCGGCATGGATCCCGGCATCGAAAGTACAGATTGGCCGTCAACAATTTGTCTTCCCGCATCTGGTCGATCGCTACAAGCCGGGTTTTATCATGGTCAATCGCCACGGTGTGCGTTTTTGCAATGAAGCGGACTCCTATCATGACGTCGGTATCGCCATGATTGAAACCTGCCGCGACGATAATGAAACCTTTGCGTGGCAAATCTGCGACCACAAAGCCTTGCGTAAATATGGCATGGGATTCGCCAAGCCTGCGCCATTGCCCGTTTCCCTCTATACCCGCAACGGTTATCTGCTGAAGGGCAAAACGCTGACGGAACTGGCAGAGAAGATGGGGGTCCCCGTTGCCGCGTTAAATCATACGGTTACCGCCTTTAATGCTGATGCACGGTGTGGGAAAGATACCCAATTCGGCCGTGGAGGGTCGGCGTATAACCGCTATCTCGGCGATGCCAATCATCAGCCTAATCCCTGCGTTGCGCCCATTGAACAAGGGCCGTTTTATGCTGTGAAGCTGTTCATGGGCGACCTGGGCACGTTCCATGGTCTGAAAACCGATGGTGAAGCACGCGTGCTCGACTTACAGGGCCTGCCCATTCCCGGCCTGTACGCCGCCGGGAATGAGATGGCAAGCATCATGGGCGGCAGTTATCCGGGCGCGGGTATCACCCTCGGCCCTGCCGCTACCTTCGGGTATATCGCCGCCAACTCCCTTGCCGCACGCGGTGAAACCACAGCGCTGCCTCAGCGTGAAGCATCCTGAATTCGGAGATAATTATGTCTACACTTTTTACGCCCCTTACCGTAGGGCCGTTAACGCTGACCAACCGTATTGTCGTCCCGCCGATGTCGCAATATTCCGCCGCCAGCGATGGCATTGCTACGCCCTGGCACGCCCAGCATATCGGTGGCCTGGCGATTTCCGGCGCGGGGCTGGTGATTTGTGAAGCAAACGGCGTCACGCCGGATGGACGTATTACGCCGCACTGCCTCGGCTTGTGGAATGACGAACAGGCGCAGGCATTGAAAAAGCTGCTGGACGATATTCGCACCTACAGCGCCACGCCAATCGGTGTGCAGCTTAACCATGCGGGGCGGAAGGCGGGCACCAATCCGCCGTGGCGCAATCAGGGCGCCTCACTGTCTGACGAAGAGGGCGGCTGGCCGACGGTCGCGCCCTCCGCCATTCCTTACAAACCCGGCTGGCGGGTGCCGGAAGAACTCGACGAAGCGTGCATGACGCGCATTATTGACGGCTTTGTCGCAGCGGCTTTGCGTGCGCGGGAAGCGGGCGTCGATTTCGTTGAGCTGCACGCCGCCAATGGTTATTTACTGAATCAGTTCCTGTCGCCGCTCAGCAACCAGCGCCAGGATGCTTACGGCGGCAGCCCGGAAAACCGAATGCGTTTCCCGCTGCGGGTGGCAAAAGCGCTGCGCGATGTGTGGCCGAAAACGCAACTGCTGGGGGTGCGTTTCAACGGCGGTGAATTCGCAGAAGGCGGGTTAGGGCTGGAAGAGTTGGTGCAGTTTGCCCGCGAACTTCATGCGCTGGGCTATGATTATCTTCATGTTTCTGGCGGCTACAATATCTACAACCAAACCCCGCCGGCGGATAAACCTGGTTATATGGTGCCGTTTGCGGCAGCGGTAAAAGAGGCATTGCCGGAGGCGGTAGTGATAACCGTAGGGCTGATTTATGAAGCGCAGCAGGCGGAAGAGATCCTGCAAGAGGGAAGGGCCGATCTGGTTGCGATAGGGCGCGGGATGCTCGACGACCCGAACTGGCCGATTCATGCCGCGATTGCGTTGGGCGAAACGCCGCCGTGGCCGAAACCGTATGACCGCTTCGGGCCGCTTGGTTGGCCGACGCATCAGACCCAGGAGGCCAAATGAATACAATGCCGATTGTCGATCACCGCATTTACACCATTCGCCTGCGTAAGATGAACGAGTTCATCGAGGTTTTTGATTCGCTGGCGATGCCGATTTTGCTGGAAACGCTGGGGCATCCGCTGGGGTTCTACACGAGTTTTGTGGGGCCACAGAACCAGTTCGTTCACCTGTGGGGGTATGAAAGCCTGGCGGAGTATGAACGCCGTAGCCGGCTGCGCGACTCGCATCCTGGATTCGCCGCCTATTTAAAAGCGTCGGAACCGTTTATTGTGGCGCAGGAGACGCGGTTAATTCGGGCGACGATGGAATGTGCGCGCTGATGCCCTCACCCCGGCCCTCTCCCACAGGGAGAGGGAGAAAACCGGCGCAGGGACTAGCAACTGAGCACCATCAGTCCCCTCTCCCTTGAGGGAGAGGGCTAGGGTGAGGGGGAAAATGCGCGCACAGATGCCCTCACCCAGGCCCTCTCCCACAGGGAGAGGGAGAAAACCGGCACAGGACGAGCAACTGAGCACAATCAGTCCCCTCGCCCCTTCGGGGAGAGGGTTAGGGTGAGGGGGAAAATGCGCACGCCGATGTTCCCCATGATTTCTATCCAATGGAGGCACCATGAACCTGAGCAACAGCATTCCGGTCTTTAAGCTCTACGGTGAAAGCCTGCACTGGCCGACGCCGGATTTGCTGCATTGTGAATCCATTCACAGCCGTAGCAGCCTCTATGACTGGTGTATCCGCGTGCATCAGCATACGGATCTCATCCAGCTTCTCTACGTCCACAAAGGGCAGGGCGAAATTGAAATCGAAGGCGTGACGCACACCTTCAAAGACGCCTGCATCCAGATAATCCCCGCGCTTTGCGTGCACGGTTTTCGTTTTTCACCCGGAACGGAAGGTTTTTCCCTCTCGCTCGCCGCACCGCTGGTGGCGCAGTTCGAGCAGCAGTTTGGCCGCCCGCTCCAGGTGTTAAATCAGGCCACCTGTGTCCCGGTCGGTAATTCGCGAGAGAAAATTCAGTCACTCTTCGAGACGCTCCAGCAGGAATACCAGGCCGATAACGATGCGCGCGATATGATGATCCACTCCCTGCTCAGCGCCCTGATGGTATGGCTGAACCGCCAGGCCGCACCGCAGCCGAGCGCCAGCGACAAAGTCGAGCGCAAGCGCGCCGCCATTCGTCGCTTCAATCAACTGGTGGAAAATCATTACCGCGAGCACTTTCCGGTGGCGCATTACGCCAGTGAGATTGGCATGTCCGGCGTTCATCTCAACACATTGTGCCGGGAGTTTCACGGCTGTAGCGCCCTGAGCGTAGTGCATCAGCGCCTGCTGCTGGAGGCCAAACGTAGCCTGCTGTACACCAGCATGACGGTGAGTCAAATTTCAGATTATCTTGGCTTCAGCGATGCGACCTATTTTTCACGCTTTTTCCGCCGCGCAACAGGCGCCTCCCCACGAGGATTTCGTGACAAACCAACCGCAGCCTGCGAGACGCCTGCCCACGCCTAGTCGCGGGCAGGCGGGTGTGTTATTTCCCGGTAAACCCGGGTCGCGGCAGTTTCCCCATCAGCATGGTGGGCAGGCCGCCATCGACGCCCAGTTCCGCGCCATTGATATACCCTGATTTGTCGCTCAGCAGGAAAAGTACCGCATTAGCGATATCTTCCGGCTTGCCAATTCGCTGGCTGGCGGTAAAGGCTTCGCGGCTCTCGCGTACGCCTGGCTGCGCATAATAGTCTGCGGTCAATGCCGTTTCGATCATCCCAGGTGCTACCACATTGCTGCGTATTCCATCAGTCCCCCATTCCACGGCAATCTGTTGCGATAACAAACCAACCGCCGCTTTGCCCGGGCTGTACGCGCCGCTCCACGGCTGCGGAATGCGCCCTGAGATGGAGCCAATATGCACAATACTGCCGCTACCCGCCTTGCGCATATCATGGGCAAACTCGCGCGCACACAGCAAATATCCGGTCAGGTTGACCGCCAGTTGAGCCTGCCATTGCTCAACGCTAATGTCCGCAAGCCCAGCCGGACGCAAAATTCCGGCGGCGTTCACCAGCCCGCGGCACGGCCCCAGTTTTTCTCGTACGCTCAACGCCGCCTCTTTGATTTGCGCTTCGCTGCTTACATCGCAGGCCACCACTAAACGTCGCCCTGGATATGCCGACAGTCGTTGTTTTACCCCTTCGCAGCCTTCGGGGTTTCGGTCGAGCAAAGCGACATCCGCACCTTGTTGCGCCAGCGCCGTGGCGATGGCTTCACCAATTCCACTTGCTGCGCCGCTAACCGCGAAGACGCGCCCGGCAAGCCCTAACCAGTCGTGAGTTTGATGTGATTCGCTCATTGGGTTACTCCCTTGTTATGTGTTGAATGCAGGTGTCGAAGTCAGTTAATTGTTTGATGCGCACGGAAAAAAGGGAATGGACGAAAAGAAAGCGGACTGACACTTTTCGATGCGAAAAGTCTTTTTGCGAACCCGCGCATGGTTGAGTTCATAAAACTGTTAGTGTATTTTTATTCACTAAAATCGCATAATTAACAAAATTGATTATTTAGGGGATGAATCATGTTGAAGAAAATAGCACTGGCGGGATGTTTCCTGGCGGCTCTGGCAACGCAGACTGTCGCGGCGGCGCAAACCTATGTAGTGGGATCTGGCGGAACTTATCGTCCGTTTGAATTCGAAAACAGCCAAAAACAGCTGGAAGGCTTTGATATCGATATCATCAAAGCGATCGCTAAAGCGGAAGGTTTTGACATCAAGCTGGTGAATACGCCATGGGAAGGGATTTTCGCCACCCTGAACTCCGGCGACCGTGACATCATTATTTCCGGCATTACCATCACCGACAAACGTCAGCAAATGGTGGACTTCTCTGCGCCTTATTTCCCGGCCGATCAGTCCATTGTGGTGGCAAAAGACTCTGCGGTGAATTCCCTCGCCACGCTGAAAGGCCAGAAAGTCGGCGTGGTGAACTCCAGCACCGGCGATATCGTGGTTTCGGATGTGTTGGGAAAAAACAGCACCGATATCAAACGTTTTGATAATACCCCGCTGATGTTGCAGGAGCTGTATGAAGACGGCCTTGGCGCGGCGGTAGGCGATGTCGGCGTGGTGAAGTACTACATCAAAAATCACCCGGAAAAAGCCTTTAAACTGGTGCAGGATGCTAAATTCCAGCGTCAATATTTTGGTATCGCGGTCGCCAAAGGGAACGATGAACTGCTGGGCAAAATCAACGCTGGCCTGAAGAAGATCGTTGCCGACGGCACCTATGCCAAAATTTACACCCAGTGGTTTGATGCTGATGTGCCTGTCTTACCTGCGCAATAACAACGCGGATACTTATTTTAAAAACGGACAGGATGTGTCATGACCGGATTTCGTTGGGAAATCATCCAGGAGTATGCGCCGCTCTTTGTTGAAGGCGCGTGGATGACCATTAAGTGCACCATTATCTGTGTGATTTTGGGCACCTTGTGGGGGTTATTACTGGGCCTCGGGCGGATGGCAAAAGCCGAGCATGGCCCGTGGCGCTTTATTTTGCGCTACTTTGTGCAACTGCCAGTGCGTATTTACGTCAGCGCATTTCGCGGCACGCCGCTTTTTGTGCAGATTATGGTTGTGCATTTCGCGCTGGTGCCATTGCTGATAAACCCGCGCGATGGCGTGCTGGTGACGAGCGGCATCATGTCGGTCGATTTCGCCCGTATGCTGCGCTCGGACTACGGTGCGTTTCTTTCGTGTATTGTGGCGATTACCCTCAATGCCGGGGCGTATGTTTCTGAAATCTTCCGCGCCGGCATTCAGTCTATCGACGGCGGGCAGATGGAAGCTTCACGCGCGCTGGGTATGACGTGGGGCAAAACTATGCGCAAGGTCATCCTGCCGCAGGCGTTTAAACGTATTCTGCCGCCGCTCGGCAATAATGCGATTGCCATCGTGAAGGATTCTTCGCTGGCCTCGGCGATTGGCCTGGCCGATCTCGCCTACGCCGCGCGGACGGTTTCTGGCGCGTATGCCACCTATTGGGAACCGTATCTGGCTATCTCGATTATCTACTGGGTCCTGACGTTTATCTTGTCGCTGCTGGTCCAGCATATGGAAAAGAGGTTGAGCAAAAGTGATTCACATTGAAAATCTGCAAAAACGTTTTGGTGCGACTCACGTGCTGCGCGGGATCTCCTGCGAGATTAAGCCTCAGGAAGTGGTGTGCGTTATCGGCCCATCCGGCTCCGGGAAAAGTACTTTTCTGCGCTGTTTGAATGCACTGGAAACGCCTGATGACGGTAAAGTATCGGTGAATGGGTTTGACATTCATGAGCCGAAAACCAATCTCAATAAGATGCGTGAAAGCGTCGGCATGGTGTTTCAGCGTTTTAATCTTTTCCCGCATATGACGGTGCTGGAAAATCTGATTATGGCGCCCATGTCGGTGAAAGGGCTGTCGCGTTCCGAGGCGATAAGTCGTGCGGAAGTGCTGCTGCGCAAAGTTGGGTTGCTCGACAAAATCGATGCCTGGCCGTCCAGCCTGTCCGGCGGTCAGCAGCAGCGCGTAGCAATAGCCCGCTCGATGGCGATGGACCCCTCCATTATTCTGTTCGATGAACCAACCTCCGCGCTGGACCCTGAGCTGGTGGGCGAAGTGCTGGAAGTGATGAAAAATCTCGCTCAGGAAGGGATGACGATGGTGATCGTCACCCATGAAATGGGCTTTGCGCGAGAAGTGGCTGACCGCGTGCTGTTTATCGATCAGGGCATTATTCAGGAAGAGGGGACGCCGGAGCAGATCTTTACCGCGCCGCAAAACCCGCGTACTGCAGCATTTCTGAGTAAAGTGTTGTGAGGTTCGCCCGGCCTTTGCCGGGCGTTATTTCAGTGCAGGCCAAACTCCGCCATCAACTGTTGGCGCAGTTCCACAAATGCGCCGTCGCTGCGTTCGCGCGGGCGGGGTAGATTCACATCGATAATTCTGATGGGGTTGCCTTTCACTTTCGGCAAAATTAACACCCGGTCAGCCAGATAAATCGCCTCTTCCAGGTCGTGCGTCACCAGTACCATGGTGATATTTTCCGTGGCGCGAATGCGTTCCAGCTCTTCCTGCATGGTGATTTTGGTCATCGCGTCCAGCGCGCCGAGCGGTTCATCCAGCAGCAGAATTTCCGGGTCGATTGCCAGCGCGCGGGCGATACCCACGCGCTGGGCCATGCCGCCGGAAAGCTGGCCGGGCAGGGCATTTTCATACTGACTCAAGCCGACCAGTTCAATGGATTGCTGTGCACGAAGGCGCGCCTGTGCTTTTGACTTGCCCTGTACGTCCAGGCTGAAGCTGACGTTATCCAGCACCGACAGCCAGGGCAGCAGGCGTGGCTCCTGGAAAATCACCGCGCGTTCGCGGCTCATTCCCTGTACTGCGCGCCCGTCGATGACCACCTCTCCGGCATCGGGCTGCTCGAGTCCGGCAAGGATACGCAGCAACGTCGTTTTACCACAGCCGCTGGGCCCGACGATGGCGATGCTTTGCCCGCTTTCAATATGCAGATTCAAATCGCGAAATACATCAAACGGCTGGCCGTCGAGAGAAAACGCTTTATGGAGACGGCGAATGGCGATATCGCCGCGCGGTAAATTCGTGTGTGGGATCGTCATGGCGGTCTCCTCAGACTTTTAACAGAATATCGCTGGTTTTCAGCTGATCTTTTTGCAGCACACCGCCGCGTTGCAGAACATCCAGCCAGAACTGCACATCGTGATCTTCCGCCAGTCCGCCTTTACGCACGCCGTAGCCGGTGAAATATTTCGCCAGTTCCGGGTTTTCGCCGCGTTCTTTCAGCTTCTGTGCCAGAATCTCGCGCGTTTTTTCCGGGTTCTCACGGGCGAAATCGAGTGCACGCGCCGATTGCAGCACAAAGTCACGCGCTGCCTGTGGGTGTGCTTTGACGAAATCCGCGCGCAAAACGGTGAACCCGCCAGCGATAGGGCCAAGCACTTCGGTGTCATTGAGAATCGGGCGCAGGCCGCCGTGGCTGCGGGCGACACCTTCAAAGGTGGTTTGCCAGTAGCCAAACGCGGCGACATCCACCTGGCCGGAGCGCAAAGTTTGTTCAAGCTGCGGGCCCGGTACAGCCACCAGGCGCGCGGCTTTTTCCGGTAGTCCCGCTTTATGCAGCGCCTCCCGTACGGTGTAATCAAGATGCGCGCCTAACGTATTGATAGCAATGCTTTTCCCCGCCAAATCTTTCACTGATTTAATCGGGCTATCTTCCCGAACGTAGAAAATCGATTTAGTGGTGGTATCGATGCCGTTGGTCGGATACGCGGCAACAAACTGATTGCCTCCGGCGATGGAGTTGATCACCGCAGGTGTGGCTGCAGAGCCGATATCGATGCTGCCAGACGCCAGCGCGAACAGCGATTCTGGCCCCCCACTGGCGTAACCGGCACTTTTAAAGGTAATGCCTGTGCCCTTGAAATACCCTAAGGCATCCGCCAGTTCATGGGCCGAGATGCCGCCGTGGCTGGTCATATAGCGCATCGTTACGGCATCCTGCGCCTGTGCTGCGGAGGAGGCGCCAAAGAGCATCAGCGTGGTCGCCCAAAAAAGCGGAAGAATTTTTTTCATGATCTGTTCCTGTCTGCGATGAGTGTTTTCTTATAGTGTGTGGTGCAAAACATTACTGGTCACGCGGATTCCAGCGACACAGGCGGCGCTGCAGGAACACCAGAATGGTGTTGGCGAGCAGCCCGGCCAGCGCCAGCAGGAAGATGGCGGCAAACATCAGCGGGATCTGGAAATTGTACTGGGCGTTCATCACCTGGAAGCCAATTCCGCGATTTGCGCCAATCATCTCGGCGGCAATCAGCAGCAGCAGGGCGGTGGTGGCGGAGAGACGCAGGCCGACGAAAATGCCCGGAATTGAGGCCGGAACGATCACCCGGCGGAACAGCGTCAGTTCGCCTGCGCCGAACGTTCGCGCCATTTCCAGCAGCTTGCCATCGACCTGCTTCACACCGCTAATGGTTGATAACAGAACCGGGAAGAGCGCGGCCCAGAAGATGACGAACACTTTTGACGTTTCGCCAAGGCCGAAGAGCAGAATAAAGACCGGATAGAGTGCCAGCGCGGAGGTCTGACGGAACAGTTGCAGAATCGGATCCAGCGCGCGTTCAATCGGGCGGATTTGCCCCATAAACAGGCCCAGCGGAATCCCGATAATCACCGCCGAGAAAAACGCCAGCCCGGCGCGTTGCAGGCTGATGGAGATATCCCCCAACAGCGCGCCGGAATGGACGCCGTTCCATAATGCCAGCACCACTTTATCGAGGGGTGGAATCACCGCCGGGTTCAGCCAGCCGACGCTGCTGGCGACCTGCCAGCCCGAGAAGAAAAGCATCAGCAATCCGTAACGAGCGAAAAAGTTCAGGCTGCGCGTGGACCAACGCGCCGCGGTTTTCGCCGCTGCGCGCGGGCGGGAAAGGGCGGCCCCGGTGGAGGGATATAACATGCTCATGATTCACTCCTCAGGCGACTTTGGCGCGGTTCAGGGTGGAATGCCGATTCTCGGCAAACGGCAGTCCGAGGTTTTCACGCAGCGTCGTCCCTTCGTACGCCGTGCGGAACAGCCCGCGCTGTTGCAGGATGGGCAGCACCAGTTCGATAAAGTCATCCAGCCCGCCCGGCAGCCACGGTGGCAGAATGTTAAACCCGTCGGCGGCTTCGTTCTCGAACCACTCCTGGAGCGTATCGGCCACCTGTTCGGCACTGCCGACGATGGTAAAGTGACCGCGGGCGGTAGCGACCCACTGATAGAGCTCGCGAATGGTGAAGTTGTTTTCATCGGCGATCTGACGGATCAGCTCCGGGCGCGATTTCATCCCTTCCGTCACCGGCAGAGGCGGCAGCGGCCCATCGAGATCGTAGTCCGCCAGATTGATCGCTCCTCCTGCCAGACCATTGAGCAGCTCAATCCCGTCGGATTCGACAATCAGCGAGGTAATTTTGCGGTACTTTTCCTGCGCTTCTTCTTCCGTGCGGCCAACAAACGGCGCGACGCCTGGCATGATTAGCACGTGATCCGGGTTACGGCCCGCCGCTCCGGCGCGCGTTTTGATATCGCGGTAGAACGCCTGTGCGGTGTGCAGATGCTGATGGGAAGTAAATATCACCTCGGCGGTGGCGGCGGCCAGCGCGCGTCCGCTCTCGGATTGCCCGGCCTGGACAATCACGGGTTGCCCCTGCGGCGAGCGTGGCACGTTCAGTGGGCCCTTCACCTTGAAGAATTTTCCCCGGTGATGTGTGGCGTGCACCTTCTGCGCATCAAAGAAAACGCCGGAGGCTTTATCGCGGATGAATGCGTCGTCTTCAAAGCTGTCCCACAGCTTTTTCACTACATCAACATGTTCGGCCGCGCGCTGGTAGCGATATTCATGAGGATGTTGCGTATCAAGATTGAAGTTGTGCGCGGCGGCGTCAGTCGCGGTCGTCACCACGTTCCAGCCTGCACGACCGCCGGAAATGAGATCCAGCGAGGCGAATTTTCGCGCCAGGTTGTAGGGCTCTTCATAAGTGGTGGAGGCGGTGGCGATAAAGCCGATATTTTTGGTTAACGGGGCGAGGGCGCTGAATAAGGTGACGGGTTCAAAACCGGCCACTTTGGCGCTGCCGCCTTCGGTTCCTCCGGCTGCGGGGACCGCCAGACCGTCCGCCAGAAAATAGGCGTCAAACAAGCCGCGTTCGGCAGTTTGCGCGAGCTGTTTATGAAACTCGAAACTGGTTGCGCCATCTGCTGGCTGGTCCGGATGACGCCATGCCGCGATGTGTTGACCACCGCCGGGCAGAAAAGCGCCGAGCTTTATCTGTTTAGTCATGTGCCTTACCTCCTGATGGGATGCGGGATGTTCCGCCTGGAGGCCAGAATAGCGAGGGAGTTCCGCTAATTTGAAATAACAAATGTTGAATAGATTATCTGTTTTTTGGTTATAGTCAGACGACGACAGCAAGAATGCAGGCTGGCTTGAGTGAACTTTGTATTAATTGTTACGCTAAATTAGCGATAACTTTGCTTGTAATCGAGAGTACGCCTAAGGAGGTAGGTTATTATTTAGTTTTACCAATAGTTCACCCGCCTTTAATTTGCGATAACGTATAATCAGCGGGGTGCACCAGGATAAAATAACTTAAAAAACACGATGATGGTTGGGTTTTACTGGATATACGCAATAATTATAATTAAAATCATCGTGGCATTTATAAATTGCAGGGTCTTCAATCCGCCACGGGGTGGAGCGGGTTTAATCTTGGGTAAAAGAGAGAAAAATAGAATCGTATCATGGATATATCCCTGCAATTATCAATCAAGTTTATTAACGAACTCATAAAAATCGTCTCTCCGGAGTTAGTCAAACACATGGAGCGGACGGCCATCGTCGCGATGGAGCTCTGCGATTATCTTGAATTGAGTAAAGAGCAGCAGAAAAATGTCTATATTGCTGCATTACTCCATGATATTGGGGAGCTAATCGATATACGCAGTCGCGAGTACGGTGATTTTCATTCTAATAATGAATTGCATCAACGTTATACTTATAACATGCTGAACGGTCTTGATATTTTTGAGCAGACTAAAGCGATTGTCTATACGCGTCGTGCGGGGTATGAAGACAAACATCAGCAGGAAAAGGCCATCCTCTCTTTCTGCGATCGATTTGAGTACGATTTGCGCCTGTACCCGGATAACCTGGCTTCCTGTAGCGAGGATATCTGCAATGGGTTTGCTCAGCGTTACAGTGATTTCCCCGCTGAGTTTTATGATTTTCTGAATACTGTCAGCCAGCGGGAATATTTTTGGTTCCGTTTGCAAACCGATAATATTCCTCGGGTTGTTAATGTTATCTCGCCGATAAGAGTCATTCATCTGGATATCGATGACTTCCAGCAAATTTGTACGCTGATTGCCCGTATTGTCGATACCCATAGCGGATTTACAGCGGCCCACAGCATGACCGTAGGGCTTGTGGCGAGAGAGCTGGCATATTACAGCGGAATGACCAGCTACGATCAGCAGCGAATTGAAATTGCCGGTTATCTTCATGATATCGGCAAGCTGTATGTTCCTATTAGCTTGCTTGAGAAAAAAAGCGCGCTCTCGCGCAAAGAGTACAGCATGCTGAAAGAGCACAGTTATAAAACCGCAGAAATTCTCAGCGTTGTGACGGAATTAGGCGAGATTGCAGCCTGGGCAGCGAACCACCATGAACGGCTTGATGGTTCAGGATATCCTTACCATCTGAACCGTATTTATCTCGATATCCCCAGTCGTATTGTGGCGGTGGCAGACTTCTTTACCGCATTGACAGAAGTCCGTCCGTATCGTGGCCCACTGAGTATTCAGGATGCCCTGGACATCATGGATAAAGCTGTAGAGGACGGTTCGATTGACGGTGAAATCGTCGCGCTGCTGCATCAGCATAAAGAGGCTTTTTACAGTATTGTTAACCAGGCTCGCGAAGGGGGCAAGGCGCTGGTGCGGGATGTGGCGTCTATTCCTTAATAGTTGGGCTGCGATCGGCATAGATAACCAGCCCAATCCCTGACAATGTCACCACGATCGACATCAGCATTCGTACTGTTAATGCCTCACCCAGAAACACCATTCCACCCAACGCCGCCAGACAAGGCACGCTGAGTTGTAGGGTACTTGCCGTGGCCGGGCTGAGCATCGGCAGCAGGGAATACCACAGTAAATAGGCGGCGCCTGACGCCAGCGCGCCCGAGATGACCGCCAGCATAAATCCGCTCGCATCTATATGGCTTTGCATTCCGCTTAGCAGAAAAACGACCAGCGCAATCGGCACTGCCAGAATAAAATTCCCGGCGGTGGCAGCAGCGGCATTTTGTACACGTTTCCCGGTAATGCAGTACGCGCCCCAGGCGGCGCCGGATACGATCATCATTAACGCCGCGCTGAGCGGAGGGCGCGCTGCGCCAGGCAGCAGCAATAGCACCAGACCTGCCATGGCGGCGATGATACCGACGGTTTTCAGCAGCGTCAGGCGCTCGCCGCCCAGAAATCCCCACCCGGTCATGACCAGTTGTACTGTGCCAAATAACAGCAATGCGCCCATTGCCGCGCCCATCGAGACATAAGCAAGAGAAAATGCGAAAACGTAGAGCGCGAGCAGGCAAGCGTTCAGCCAGTTAAATTCTGGTTTCTTCTTAAGGGCGGGGAGCTGGAGCAAAAGAAAAAGCGCAATCGCGCCGCTGAGCAGGCGCACGCTGCTGAAAGAGACCGCATCCATATGCAGACCCTTTAATGCCAGACGGCAGAGCAGGGAATTTGCCGCGAACGCGACCATCGCCAGAATAATTTTCAACAGCACCGATATTCCCCCTCTGTATAAGCGCTCCATTCTACAGGCTCTGCTTCGTGCGTCATCCCTTTCATTACCCGGCTAATTATGCTTGATTGCTAAAATTTAATGAGTATAGTTCTCGTTCTCTTTATCGTTTGCGGTGAGTTCTGACGCTGTTCATCGGGCGTACAGGCAAATAAATAAGCATCGCCGCAAACGTCATCTTCAGCGTCTTTCACGAGCGAATTATGCACAACACAAAGGGTTTCACTTCTCCATTACGCAAAACGCTGCTGGCGTTAGCGATAGGCAGCGTAGCGCACTCCGCCAGCGCGGCAACCACCAGCGATACTCCGGCTAAAAAAGCCCAGGAAGAGACGATGGTGGTTCAGGCCGTAGAGGGCAGCGATTTTAAACCGGGCGGCGACCAGCCGGTTCCGGCCTACCTTGATGGACAAATCGCCCACGGCGGGCGTCTGGGCATGCTGGGCGAGCAGAAAGCGATGGATGTGCCCTTTAACGTCATTGGCTACACCTCAAAATTGATGGCCGATCAACAGGCGAAAACCATCGCCGATGTGGTCAGCAATGATGCGGGCGTGCAGACGGTGCAGGGCTACGGTAACTTTGCGGAAACCTATCGTATTCGCGGCTTTAAGCTCGATGGTGATGACATGACCATGGGCGGCCTGGCCGGCGTGGTGCCACGTCAGGTCATGGATACCCAGATGCTGGAGCGCGTGGAAGTCTTCAAAGGCGCTAACGCCTTGCTGAATGGCGCGGCGAGCAGCGGTGTCGGTGGGATGATCAACCTTGAGCCGAAACGGGCTGAAGATACGCCAATCACCCGCGTGGGTGTGGACTACACCTCTGACTCTCAGGTGGGTGGTTCGCTGGATCTGGGGCGTCGCTTTGGTGATAACAACCAGTTCGGCGCGCGCGTGAACGTGCTGCACCGCGAAGGAGAGGGGGCGGTCGATAACGACAAACGCCGCACGACGCTGGCGTCGGTGGGGCTGGACTATCGCGGCGATCGATTCCGTTCATCTCTTGATTTTGGCTACCAGAAGAAAACCTTCCACGGCGGCACGATGGGCGTCAACATCAGCGGCGTCGATTTCGTTCCTTCCGTTCCGGATACCACCAAAAACTACAGCCAGAAATGGGGCTACAGCGATATCGAAAATGAATTCGGTATGGCGAAAGCTGAATATGATCTGACCGATAACTGGACGACCTACGCGGCCTGGGGCATGCAGCATGGTCATGAGCAGGGAACCTACAGCGCGCCGAAGCTGATTAATGCCAATGGTGATGCGACGGTTGGTCGTCTGGATACCAATCGTCTGATCGATTCTTACAGCGGAATGGGCGGCGTGCGCGGTAACTTCGATACCGGGCCGGTCAGTCATCAGGTGAATATCGGTTATGCCGCACAGGTACGCAAAGATGCGACGGCATGGCGCATGTCCTCCAATAACCCGACCACGAACATCTATGATAATCATGATGTTGCGATGCCAGATAACGCGTGGTTTGGCGGTAATTATACCGACCCGCTGACCACCTCGCGCAGCCGCGTTCAGGGCTGGCTGTTCAGCGATACGCTGGGCTTCTTTGACGACAGCGTGCTGCTGACGGCGGCAACGCGCTACCAGAAAGTGGTGGTACGTAACTACAGCAACGCCACGGGCAATGAAGACCTCTCTGGCCGCTACACGGAAAGCCGCTGGACGCCAACTGTGGGCCTGGTCTACAAACCGTGGGAAGAAGTCTCGTTCTACGCCAACCATACGGAAGCACTGCAACCGGGCTCTAATGCACCGAGCACTGCCGCCAATGCCGGGCAAAGCACCGGTATCGCACATTCCAAACAGAACGAGCTGGGCGTGAAGGTGGATTACGGCAACGTCGGCGGTTCGCTGGCGCTGTTTGAAATCAAAAAACCAAATGCCATTTCCGATGCGCAGAATTATTACAAAATGGACGGCGAACAGCGCAACCGTGGCGTTGAGTTAAACGTCTTTGGTGAACCGATGCTGGGCCTGCGCCTGAACGGCAGCACCCAGTGGTTGAACGCGGAACAGCGTAAAACGGCTAATGGCGCAACGGACGGCAAAGATGCCGTGGGCGTGGCAAACTTCTACATGGTGCTGGGCGCTGAGTACGATATCAAACCGGTGGAGGGCTTAACCGCCACCGCACGCGTGAATCATACAGGCTCTCAATATGCCGATGCGGCAAACACCAAGAAACTGGATAGCTATACCACCCTCGACCTCGGTATGCGCTACCGCATGCGCCTGAATGCCGATCAAAACGAAATGGTCTGGCGCGTCGGTGTGAACAACGTGACCAACGAGAAGTACTGGTCTGGCGTGGATGATACCGGCGTTTACCTTTTCCAGGGTGAACCAAGAACGCTGAAAGTCTCAATGACGTACGACTTCTAATCGCGCTATTTTGTGGTCTCGCGCCCCGGTAAGCCTGGCTTATCGGGGCGTTTTATTAATTACCACTCTGAATGTATTGCCTTGCGACAACGGCACCGAAGTGTTAAAAGATGCGCCTTCATAAAAAAGCTACAGGGGTTTGACGTGAAAGACACGTCCTCAGCATCCGAGCGTATTCAGGATGCTTCGTCGGAACAGGTTCCGACGCTGCAACGCGGCTTACAAAACCGACATATTCAATTGATAGCTCTTGGCGGCGCGATTGGCACCGGTCTGTTTCTCGGCATTGGCCCGGCGATTCAGATGGCGGGCCCGGCGGTTCTGCTGGGCTACGGCGTTGCCGGGATTATCGCATTTCTGATCATGCGCCAGCTCGGTGAAATGGTCGTGGAAGAACCGGTATCCGGGTCGTTTGCTCACTTTGCCTACAAGTACTGGGGGCCGTTTGCGGGCTTCCTCTCCGGCTGGAACTACTGGGTGATGTTCGTGCTGGTCGGCATGGCGGAGCTCACCGCAGCGGGAATTTATATGCAGTACTGGCTGCCAGATGTGCCTACCTGGATCTGGGCGGCAGGCTTCTTTGTGCTGATTAACGCCGTCAACCTGGTGAATGTTCGCTTATATGGCGAAACGGAATTTTGGTTTGCGCTGATTAAGGTGCTGGCTATCATCGGCATGATCGGCTTTGGCCTGTGGATGTTGTTCACAGATCATGGTGGCGATCGCGCCAGCATTGATAATCTGTGGCGTTATAACGGTTTCTTCGCCACCGGCTGGAATGGGCTGATTACCTCACTGGCAGTGATTATGTTCTCCTTCGGCGGGCTGGAGCTGATTGGTATTACCGCTGCAGAGGCGCGTAACCCGGAGACCACCATTCCAAAAGCAGTCAATCAGGTGGTGTACCGTATCCTGCTGTTTTATATCGGTTCGCTGGTGGTTCTGCTGGCGCTTTACCCGTGGGTGGAGATCAAGTCCGATAGCAGTCCGTTCGTGATGATCTTCCATAATCTGGATAGCAACATCGTGGCATCGGCGCTGAACTTCGTGATTCTGGTGGCGTCACTTTCGGTGTACAACAGCGGTGTCTACTCCAACAGCCGTATGCTGTTTGGGCTGTCCGTACAGGGCAATGCGCCGAAGTTCCTCACCAAAGTCAGCCGTCGTGGTGTGCCGGTGAATTCACTGCTGCTTTCCGGGGCGATCACCTCGCTGGTGGTGCTGGTGAACTATCTGTTGCCGAAAGAGGCCTTCGGCCTGCTGATGGCGCTGGTTGTTGCTACGCTGCTGCTGAACTGGGTGATGATTTGCATGGCGCACCTGAAGTTCCGTGCGGCGATGCGTCGCAAAGGCCGTGAGCCGAAATTTAAAGCGCTGCTGTCGCCTGCAAGCAACTACATTTGTATCGCCTTCCTGCTGATGATCCTCGGCCTGATGTGTACCATGGACGGCATGCGCCTGTCGGCAATTCTGCTGCCAGTGTGGGTGGTGTTCCTGTTTGTTGCGTTTAAGACGTTGCGGCGCAAAGGGTAAAGCCCAGTCGACGAAAACGTCTCTGTTTTCGTGTACGCATTATTGCCCGGTGGCGCTACGCTTACCGGGCCTACAAACATCGTACCCGCACAGATACTGCTCCCAATATTTTAATCGTGACCCATCTCCCAGATCCTACTCATGATCCGCGATCTTCTTTTTGTAATCGATTACTTTTCTTTTCAGGGTTAAATGTAATCGATTACTTTTTGAGGGTGGCAAACATGGTGTCAACAACCGAAAGTAGTAATGGTCTCACCGTTCAGCATCGTATGCTGGTTCCACGGCTGTCGTTAATGATGTTTATGCAGTTCTTTATCTGGGGCAGTTGGTCGGTCACGCTCGGGCTGGTGATGACTCAGCACAACATGTCGCTGTTAATTGGCGATGCGTTCTCCGCAGGCCCCATTGCGTCTATGCTTTCCCCGTTTGTGCTGGGCATGCTGGTGGATCGCTTCTTTGCGTCGCAGAAAGTGATGGCGGTGATGCATCTGCTGGGCGCGGCGATCCTTTGGTTTGTACCGCAGGCGTTAGTGGCACAAAACGGCTCGCTGCTGATTGCGCTGTTGTTTGGCTATACGCTTTGCTATATGCCAACTCTGGCGCTGACCAATAACATTGCCTTCCACAGCCTGGCGAATGTCGATAAAACGTTCCCGGTGGTGCGCGTGTTCGGCACCATTGGCTGGATTGTGGCGGGTATTTTTATCGGCGTGACGGGGATTTCCGATACCACGGGCATCTTTACCCTGGCGGCAATGTGTTCGGTGGCGCTGGCGGTCTACAGCCTGACGTTACCGCATACCCCGGCTCCGGCAAAAGGGTTGCCGGTTAAGCTGCGCGATCTCTTTTGCGCCGATGCTTTCGCGCTGCTGAAAACGCGTCATTTCCTGGTCTTTGCTATCTGCGCGACGCTTATCTCTATTCCGCTGGGCACCTATTACGCGTATACCGCGTCCTATCTTGCCGATGCGGGCGTGGGAGATGTCAGTACGGCGATGTCCTTCGGTCAGATGTCCGAAATTTTCTTCATGCTGGTTATTCCTCTGCTGTTCCGCCGTTTAGGCGTGAAGTACATGCTGCTCATCGGCATGCTGGCGTGGTTTGTGCGCTATGCCTTCTTTGCGCTGGGCGTCAGCGAAGAGGGGCGCTTCCTGCTGTATCTCGGCATTTTGCTGCACGGCGTATGCTATGACTTTTTCTTCGTGGTGGGCTTTATCTACACCGACCGCGTGGCGGGCGAGAAGGTGAAAGGGCAGGCGCAAAGCATGGTGGTGATGTTCACCTACGGTATCGGCATGCTGCTGGGCTCGCAGATTTCTGGGGCGCTCTACAACCGTCTGGTGGCCGGGCACAGCGTGCCGGAGGCATGGGTAACCTTTTGGTGGATCCCGGCGGTTGCCGCCGCCGTTATTGCCATTATTTTCCTCTTCTCGTTTAAGTATGACGATAAGACGCAGGCGTAGTGTTTAAGGAGGTGGTATGAAAACAATCAAAGGACCGGGAATTTTTCTTTCTCAGTTTATCGCAGGCGATGCGCCCTTTAATACCCTGGATGGTCTGGCGGAGTGGGCTGCCGGGTTAGGCTATAAAGCGCTGCAAATTCCCTGCAATCATCCGGCGATATTTGACCTGGAAAAGGCGGCTGCCAGCCAGACTTACTGCGATGAGATTCGCGGCAGTTTGGCTGAAAAAGGGCTGGAGGTAAGTGAGTTATCGACGCATCTGGAAGGGCAACTGGTGGCGGTGCATCCGGCCTATGATGATGCGTTCGATCACTTCGCGCCGACCGCGCTACGCGGCAACCCGCAGGCACGTCAGCAGTGGGCGGTAGAAACAGTGAAGAAAGCTGCGCAGGCATCCGCCCGTCTTGGGTTATCGGCGCATGCGACCTTTTCTGGCGCGCTGGCGTGGCCCTATTTTTACCCCTGGCCGCCGCACAATGCTGCCCTGTTGCAGGACGCCTTTGCTGAACAGGCGCGTCGCTGGCGGCCGATTCTGGATGTGTTTGATGAGCACGGCGTGAACCTGTGCTATGAAATTCATCCCGGCGAGGATCTGCATGACGGCCTGACGTTTGAACGTTTTCTGGAAGGCGTAGGACATCATCCGCGCTGTCATATGCTTTACGACCCCAGCCATCTGCACCTGCAAAATATTGACTATCTGGCGTGGATCGATATCTATCATTCACGCATTAAAGCGTTTCACGTTAAGGATGCCGAGTTTGAGCGCAACGGGCGCAGTGGCGTGTACGGCGGTTATCAAAACTGGCTCACCCGAGCCGGGCGCTTTCGATCACTGGGCGACGGACAAATCGACTTTAAAGGGATTTTCAGCAAGTTAACCCAGCATGATTACGACGGTTGGGCGGTGCTGGAGTGGGAGTGTTGTCTGAAATCCGCAGAAGTGGGGGCACGCGAGGGAAGCGAGTTTATTCGTCGGCACATCATCCCGGTATCCACTCGGGCGTTTGATGATTTTGCCGCCGGCAGCGAGGCAGAGAAATGATTCAGGTAGGAATTATCGGCAGCGGATTTATTGGCCCGGCGCATCTTGAAGCGCTACGCCGTCTCGGTAACGTGCAGGTGGTGGCGTTGTGCGACAGCAGTCTGGCGCATGCGCAGGCGAAAGCGGATGAACTTTCGGTGCCGCACGCGTATGGCGACGTGGACACCTTTCTGGCGCATCCGGGCTTACAGGTGGTTCACAACTGCACGCCCAATCATCTGCATGCGCAGATTAACCGGCAAATTCTTGCCGCCGGGAAGCATATCTTCTCGGAAAAACCGCTGTGCCTGACGCCAGATGAGGCGCGGGAACTGGTAACGATGGCGGAGGACGTGGGCGTCGTGCATGGCGTCAGCTTTGTTTATCGCCAGTTCGCGATGGTGCAGCAGGCGGCAAGTATGCAGCGCAGCGGCGCAACCGGGCGGCTGTTCTCGGTTTACGGTAGCTATTTACAGGACTGGATGCTCAACGAAACGGATTTCAACTGGCGCGTGGATGCCGAACAGGGCGGGGCCTCGCGGGCGATGGCGGATATCGGTTCTCACTGGTGCGATACGGTGCAATTTGTAACCGGTAGGCGCATCGTAGAAGTGATGGCGGATCTTGCAATTGTTTGGCCGACGCGCAAAGCGAATGTTGCAGGTTCCTCAACGTTTAGCCCGCAGACGCAGGCCGCGCAGTATGCGGATTATCCTGTCACCACGGAGGATGCGGGTTCGGTACTGTTTCGTTTTGACGATGGCAGTAAAGGGTGTTTCAGCGTCTCGCAGGTGAGCGCCGGGCGTAAAAATCGTCTTAGCTTTGAGCTCAACGGCAGTGAATGCTCGCTGGCGTGGGATCAGGAAGTGCCGCAACAGCTGTGGATCGGCAAACGTGAAGGGGCGAATCAACTGCTCAGTGACGACCCTGGTTTGCTGAATCGGGATATTGCCGACAGCGCCCATTTCCCTGGTGGCCATATCGAGGGCTGGCCGGACGCCTTCAAAAATATGATGCAGAACTTCTATCGCGCGGTGGCGCAGGGGGAAATGCCGCCAGCCAGGTCGCGACGTTTTGCCTCCTTCCGGGACGGTGCAAATGTGATGTATATCATTGACGCAATTATGAAAAGCCATCAGCAACAGCGTTGGGTACGCGTAGCGGATTAAGCGTCTGCCCGGTTCGCCGGGCGGCGTTTTTGTGATAGCCTGCATCCCACGCGTTAATAGCAGGATATCTCCTTCCTATGTCCATTCAGAAAATTGCGCGGCTGGCCGGTGTGTCGGTCGCCACGGTGTCGCGCGTGCTGAACAACAGCGACACCGTAAAGCCGAAAAACCGCGAGCGGGTACTGCAGGCGATTAAAGAGAGTAACTACCAGCCAAACCTGCTGGCGCGTCAGCTACGCACAGCGCGCAGTTCGATGATCCTCGTGATGGTTTCTAACATCGCCAACCCGTTTTGCGCCGAGGTGGTGAAGGGCATCGAAGAACAGGCCGAAAAAAAGGGTTATCGCATTCTGCTGTGCCATTCCGGTTCTGATATCGAACGTTCAAAATCCGGTTTACGCCTGCTGACCGGTAAGATGGTTGACGGCATTATCACTATGGATGCGTTCAGTAAGTTGCCGGAGCTGAAAATGATTATCGGCGATGCGCCATGGGTGCAGTGTGCGGAGTATGCCGACACCGGCTCGGTTTCCTGCGTGGGAATTAACGATGTCGATGCCGCCCAGCATGTGGTGAGTCATCTGGCCGACAGTGGCCGCCAGCGCATTGCGTTGATTAACCATGACCTGAGCTATAAATATGCCCGTCTGCGCGAGCGGGGCTACAAAAGCGTGCTGCATGTGCGTGAGCTGGAGTATCAGACAGTAGAATACGCGGCCGAGCTGAGTTCTGCGGCGGGGAAAGCGGCAATGGAAAAATTACTGGCGCAACAGCCGAGGCCGGATGCGGTGTTTGCCGTTTCTGATACCCTGGCCGCCGGGGCGATGCGCGCGATTGAACAGGCGGGATTGAAGGTTCCGCAGGATATCGCCGTAGTGGGGTTCGATGGTACCGAGCTTGCGGAGATGGTCTCCCCGCAACTGACGACGGTGCAGCAGCCTTCGCGCGAAATAGGCGCGAAAGCGGTAGAACTGCTGCTAAAAAGAATTGAAAACCCGGCCTCACTGGCCGAGCGAGTGATGATGGACTGGCGCTTTATTTCGCGCGCCAGTGCCTGATTATTGCGGTTGAATCGCGCCTGCCAGCGAGCGAATATCGTTCCCGGTAGGCGACTGATATACGCGCAGGCCAAACTCTTCCACCACCGCAAAAATATGGTCGAAGATATCCGCCTGAATGCTTTCATATTCCGCCCATACTACCGTATTGGTAAAACAGTATATCTCCATCGGCAGACCGTTATTATCTGGCGCAAGCTGGCGAACCATCAGCGTCATATCTTTACGAATACGCGGATGGTTGCGTAAATATTCGTTGAGATACGCGCGGAACGTACCGACATTGGTCATTTTGCGCAGATTCAATACCGAGGCTTCGCTACCGTGCTCGCGGTTCCATTCATCGATTTCCTGATGGCGCGAATCCATATACGGTTTCAGCAGTTTAGCCTGAATCAGACGCTGCTGTTCCTGCTCATCGAGAAAATGCACGCTGGTAGTATCGATATTAATGCTGCGCTTAATTCGACGACCACCGGATGCGGACATACCACTCCAGTTTTTAAAAGAGTCAGAGACCAGCGACCAGGTTGGAATGGTGGTAATGGTGTTATCCCAGTTACGCACTTTTACCGTGGTCAGGCCGATATCCGTTACCGCGCCGTCTGCGCCATATTTTGGCATCTCAAGCCAGTCACCAAGCTTCAACATGTCGTTGGCTGAAAGCTGAATACCCGCAACCAGGCCCAGAATCGGGTCCTTAAACACCAGCATCAGCACGGCGGCCATTGCGCCGAGGCCGCTAATCAGAATCGCCGGTGATTGCCCCAGTAGCAGAGAAATAATCAGAATGCCGACCAGGATGGCGCTGACCAGTTTCACGCCCTGGAATATACCTTTAAGCGGTAACTGAGACGCAGCGGAAAATTTCTGGCTGAGATTAAAGATGACGTCTAATAATGAGAAGAAAGACAACAGGGCATAAAGCATGACCCACAGTTGGGCACAGGTTGTCAGAATTTGTGCCGCATCACTGCCTTTTTGTAGCCATAAAACGGCCTGTACGTTGACGATAATCCCTTGCAGGGTAAACGCCAGTCGATGGAAAAGTTTATTCTGGGTAATGATTTGCAGCCATAATTTGCTGCTGGCCTGTGCGCGTCGTTCAAACGTCCGTAGCACAATGCGGTGCAGGATAATATGTACGACAATTGCGGTAAGTAAAATAATACCAAAGATAATCACCAGGGAACTGGTGTGATTTATTTCGATGCCGAGTTCTTCGACCTGAGCTATCAATTCCTGCATAACATCTCCTTTATAACCAGTGCCTATAATGGCTGCTGAGGGAATATTATGCAAATTGGGGGCGCGGTGCGGTTTGGTGCCCTCACCCCGGTCCTCTCCCACAGGGAGAGGGAGAAAACCAGCACCAAAATTTCACCTGGCGCGATCGGTTCCCTCTCCCTGTGGGAGAGGGCTAGGGTGAGGGGGATAAGTTAAATCTCAGTCAAGATTTCTGACAGCGGCAGACGCGATTTTGGCAGTGCAGCGTTGAAATCTTCCACGCTGTGATGACCTACCGGCACAACCACCAGGCTGGTGAAGCCTTTCTCTTTCAGGCCAAATTCGGCGTCGAGCACGGCAGCGTCGAAACCTTCAATCGGTACCGCGTCCAGGCCCATCGCGCCCACGCCCAGCAGGAAGTTACCGACGTTCAGGTAAACCTGTTTTGCCATCCATTGATCGTCGTCCTTCAGATCTTTGCGATGCATATCGGCGAAGAAGGTACGACCTTTGTGGTTTGCGGCTTTTGCTTCCGGGGTGGCAAAGCGGCCATCGGCCTCTTCCTGATCGACCACTTTCTCAAGCCAGGCGTCATCCATTGCAGTTTTGGCGCAGAAGACCACCACGTGAGAAGCGTCCAGCATTTTACGTTCGTTGAAGACGTAGTTACCGGCAGCGGATTTCGCGACGCGCGCTTTACCTTCATCGGTGCTGGCGACGATAAAATGCCACGGCTGTGAGTTGGTGCTGGACGGGCTGAATTGCAGCAACGTCTTCAGGTTGTCTGCCTGCTCAGCGGTCAGTTTTTTGCTGGCGTCGAAGGCTTTAGTGGAATAGCGCTTTTTGGCAACGGAAATGATATCCATAACAACTCCTGAATGATAAAAAGCACCGTGCAAGCGGTGCGTTAAGTCGGAAAAGGGTACAGCGCGGAAGGCGATTTGAGAAGTGTGAAAAATGCGATAACAGTTATTGATAAAAACGGAAAATCATTGAGGACGAAACCGTTTTTGCTCTCGTTTTGGTAACTTATCGACAACGCGCTCCCATGAATCGGTAATCAGCGATTCCAGTAACTCAGGCGTAATATCATCACCCGGATAGACGGAGATCCAGTGCTTTTTATTCATATGGTATCCCGGTTTGATGCTGGGATAGATAGCCTGATTGAGCAGCGAAATTTCCGGGTTTGACTTGAGGTTAACCACCGGCAGACCACGCGTCCACAGGTTGATCATAAAGATTTTCCCGCCGATACAGAACACATCGTACTCCGGGCCAAACGGCCAGGTCAGTTCGGAAAAGGGCATCTCCAGCGCCAGGCGTTTTGCGCTGGCATGCAGTATTTCACTGTCCATAGCGCCTCCATTTTGCAAAACGGGAACGGCGGCACCGTTCCCGCCAGATTTACAGTGATTTTGCCAGGCGATCGACCGCCTCAATTAACCCCTCGTGTGACACGGTGGAGTAAGAGAGACGCAGCGTCGTAACATCTGGTGCGTCGTTATAAAATGCCTCGCCGGGTACAAAGACCACGCGGTTTTCCAGCGTCTTTTTCAGCCATTCGGTGGCATTAAATGGGTAGCGGAAATGGGCCCACAGGAACATCCCGCCTTTCGGACGGCTGAAGGCAAGATGATCGCCCAGTTTGGCTTCCAGCGCACTCGCCAGGGTTTCGCATTTTTTACGATAATCTTCGCGGATCAGCGCAATTTGTGCGGGCAGACGATTAAGCGAGAGATATTGTGCCGTGATTTGCTGCGACAGGGTGCTGGTATGCAGATCGGTCGCCTGTTTTATGATAATGGCTTTGCTTGCCAGCCATTCCGGCATCACCAGCCAGCCCACGCGCATCCCCGGCGCCAGAATTTTGGAAAAGGTGGAGGTATAGATAACCTGGTCGGTACAGCCGAGCGCCATGGCGTGTTGATAAAGCGGCTGCGGGCGTTCATCAGTAAAGCTGATTTCACCGTACGGGTCGTCTTCAACGATGATAAAACTGTGCTGTTTTGCCAGCTCGACCAGGCGACGGCGGCGCGGTTCACTGAGGGTTTTACCGCCCGGGTTGCCAAAGGTAGGCACCAGATACACCACTTTGACCGGGCTGGTTTGTACTAAATCGGCCAGCTGTTCAACCAGCATGCCATCTTCGTCAGTATCGACACTCTGAATGTTGGCCTGCGCCAGCTGGAAGACCTGCAACGCTGCCAGGTAAGTTGGGCGTTCGACAACCACCACATCGCCAGGGTTAAGTAACGTACGGGCGACAATATCCAGCGACTGCTGAGAGCCAGACGTGATGTAAACCTGTGACGCGTCGCAGGCCACGCCGCGCTGGCGACAAATATCGGCAATCGCCTGACGCAGCGGCGGGTAACCTTCGCTCAGGCTGTACTGCATCGCTTCCTGAAATTGTGACGCCATAACCTGCTGTACCGCGAGTTGAATACCTTCGTTATCAAACAGTTCTGGCGCAGGAATGCCGCCGCCCAGCGAGATAACGCCGGGCAGTTTGCTGTGTTTGAGGAGTTCGCGGACGGCGGAAGGTTTCAGCCCTGTGGCGCGCGATGCCAGCTGATGTTCGAACATAATGACCCTGATTTCATGATGATGAGAAGAGGGTCTACTATAAAACAGTCTGCGGCAAAATGGCCGCAGCTTTTTAATTTTCAGAATATCGTGCTGTCAACGTGGGGGAATCCGCTCTCTGTCGGGTGGGGTTAAGGCTTTTCCTCGGCCAGGGCACGCCACATCGCTTCAAAGCCCAGTGCTTTGAGTTTGTCCGCACGCGCAGGCTGCTGGCTGGCGAATTCAATGGTGGCTTCCGCCAGTGAAAGGAACAATGCGTCGCCGAAGGTCTCGAACTCGCCGGACAGATACACCGGGCGCACCGAGCGTTGGCACAGGCGGTTGAGTTCCGGGAACATCTCTTTCACCTGCAGTTTTGTCTCTTCGGTGATTTTCTCGCTCATCGACATACGGCGCATGGCGCGGTTGCCGACCGGATTGCGCACGCCCCAGTCGATGTAACTGTTCCAGATACTGTGAATCACCTCTTTTGGTGCTTCAGAATTGCTCAGTCCGGCGATCATCGCCTGGCAAAGGTCGTATTTCAGATGCAGGTAAAGCGCATTAAGCAGATCGTCTTTGGTAGCAAAATAGCGGAACAGGGTGCCTTCAGCGACTCCCGCGTTGCGGGCGATCAGCGCCGTAGAGGCCGCAATGCCGGATTGGGCAAAAGCCACCGTTGCGGCATCCAGTAACGCCTGCTTTTTATCTTCACTCTTGGGACGAGCCACTACACTTTACCTCACTGCGAACAAAAGAAGAGATTGAAACACGCAACCCGGCCTCACTTCAACGAGGCAGGTCAAAATTCGAAAATCGGCTTGACGATTTTTTCTCCCTCTCTCTATAATGAGTGCCTACTCACTCATAATCAAGTTTTTCACGCTGCTTCAGGATGAGGCATCTGTCTGGTCAGGAAATGAAACCTTTCATCATCAGTGTGGTTGTCATCATGCTTATTGCATCCGCAGCGAGTCTGCCATTTGTTCTGAATGCCGGTTTCGGCCAGGCTCCCCAGGGGGCGGAGAAAAGCCGGGTAGAGGCGTCGCCAAACTACCGTGACGGTGTGTTTAACAATCAGCTGCCCACGCCGGGGTTTACCAGCGACAAAAACATGCTGGTGGCCTGGTGGGAGTTTTTGACGGTCAAACGTGAGAACGCGCGTCCGGCGCAACCGCTGCCGATGGTCGCCACCGATCTGGCAAACATCCCGTTGCAAGAAGACGTCACTGTTTGGCTGGGCCATTCATCGTGGTACCTGCAACTGGCCGGGAAACGCATTCTGATTGATCCGGTGTTCAGCAGTTACGCCGCACCGTTCTCGTTTCTGAATAAAGCGTTTGCCGGGGACTATCCATGGCGTGCGCAAAATATGCCGGAAATCGATCTGCTGATTATTTCGCACGATCATTACGATCATCTGGATTACGCGACGATTAAGGCGCTGATCCCGAAAGTAAAAAGGGCGGTGGTCCCGCTGGGCGTTGGGTCGCATCTGCGTTACTGGGGAATGAATGAGGCGCGGGTGACCGAGGCCGACTGGCAGGAACAGGTTGAAATCAGCCCGTCGCTGAGCGTGCATGTGTTGCCCGCGCGGCATTTCTCCGGGCGCGGTATTAAGCGCAATCAGACCCTGTGGGCCAGCTTTATGTTTGTTACCCCGCAGCGAAAAATTTACTACAGCGGTGACTCCGGTTATGGGCCGCACTTTAAAGCCATTGGTCAGCAGTTTGGTTTTGTCGATGTCGCGATTCTGGAAAATGGTCAGTATGACCAGGACTGGCGTTACATCCATATGCACCCTGAAGAGACCGCGCAGGCCGCCGTTGACCTGCATGCCGCTGCCGTGCTGCCGGGCCACTCCGGGCGCTTTGTGCTGGCAAAACACACGTGGGATGACCCCTACAAGCGGCTTGAACAAGCCAGCAAGGGCAAGGCTTATCGTCTGCTTACGCCGATGCAGGGCGAGCCCGTAGCGCTTGCCAACCGTACACAACAATTCCGGGCCTGGTGGGAATAATCACCAGCAGTAATAAAAAAAGAAGGAGAGGGAAGCATGACTATTTCCGCTCAGGTTATCGACACTATCGTTGAGTGGATCGATGACAACCTGCACCAACCGCTTCGCATTGACGATATCGCACGTCACGCGGGCTACTCGAAATGGCACCTGCAACGACTCTTTTTGCAGTACAAAGGCGAGAGTCTGGGGCGCTATATTCGGCAGCGCAAACTCAGCCTGGCGGCGCAGGAACTGAGGACGACCAATCAGCGTGTGTATGATATTTGTCTGAAATATGGCTTTGATTCTCAGCAGACATTTACCCGCGTTTTCACCCGCACGTTTAACCAGTCGCCGGGCGCGTACCGTCGGGAGAATTATTGTAGTCAGATGCATTAGTGGCGGGTGCGGCCTGTTCCCCTCACCCTAACCCTCTCCCGTAGGGAGAGGGGACCGATGGTGCCAGTGGTCAGGCATGTGCGGTTTTCTCCCTCTCCCTGCGGGAGAGGGACTGGGTGAGGGGGAAGCAACCCTCACCCAGTCCCACCTCACCTATTGAAAACAATTCCCATTTGCATTAGCGTTGTTAACAAATTTCAACGGGAATGTGTGTTCGATGAAGCTGGCGTGGAGTGGATTACTGATTGGGCTGACGGCGCTGCCTGCCTCGGCGATGGAGTGTGAAACCTCTCCCAACCGGGGCGAGCAGAAGGGGAAATTTGATGCCAGCGGCGAGGTTTGTTTTACTCTGCCGACACTGGGGGAGAATTATGTGTCGGCGCGCTTATCGGGTGTGACCGATGCGCGTTTACTGGATGAGCAAAATAGGGCCATCCGCACGCTGGTTTCCGGTGGTCCGGCGGACGGGCAGCATACGTTGCTGTTTTCTCTGCCTGTTAAACAGGCCTCTTCGCTGGTATTACACGGTGAAGCAGGCTCCGCCTGGCATTTCAAGTGGCAAATCAATGAAACTCACGCGCTGGCAGTGGAAGAACAGCAGTCGCCTGCCAGCCCGCAACTACAAAAACTCTCACGTGAACTTGCCGCAGGCGGAAATACTAACGCGTTCTGGCTGGCGCGCCAGCACGAAGGAACGCCGATGGTAGAGCCGGTCGACGCGCAGCATAAACGGGTGACCTTCCTGTGGCGCGGTGCGCGCAGCAATGTTTATTTGCTGGGCTCACCCGGTGGCGATCATGATGCGCTGTTTCGCTTAGGGCAGTCGGATGTTTGGTTTCGCAGTTACGTTGTGCCTGCCGATACGCTGATGCAATACAAACTCGCCCCGGATGTGCCTAAAGTCGCAGGCAGTTTGCGCGAACAACAGCGCGCTATTCAGGTCAGCGCGCAGGCAGATCCGCTCAACCCACAGACGCTAAGCCCATTGAAGCTCGATCGCTGGAACCGCTTTTCCTTACTGGCACTGCCTGCTTCCCGCTATTTTACCGCGCAACGCATGGCGCAGCCTATCCGCTACGGCAGCCTGACGCGACATATGCTGAGTAGCCAACATCTTGGTAATAGCCGCGAAATCAAAATCTATCGCCCCCGCGTCGCGCAGCCCGCACGCTGGACGCTGTTTATGTTTGATGGGCAAAACTGGCAGGATGAGTATCGCACCGCTAACGTGCTGGATAGCCTGATTGCCCGCCATCTGCTGCCGCCGATTAATATTGTTTTCATTGATAGCCTGGACCACGCAAGACGCGGAAAAGAGCTACCGCCAAACCCCAAATTTGCTGATTTTATGGCGCATGAACTGGTGCCGTTCCTGCAACGCCAGGGCATTACGCTCACGCGACAGAAGACGATTCTGGCCGGATCAAGCTACGGCGGGCTGGCCTCATCGTGGGTGGCGCTGCGCTATCCGCGTCTGTTTGGCAATGTGCTGAGCCTGTCGGGCTCCTACTGGTGGACGCCGAAAGGCGAGCCGGTTAACTGGCTCGCCCGGCAATATGCGCAGGCACCGCGCTACCCATTACGCTTCTGGTTACAGGCCGGACAGTTTGAGAGCAGTGGGCCGGGCGGCGGCAACTATCGCCATACGCTGGCGTTTGAGCAGGTGCTGAGAGAGAAAGGGTATACGGTCAGTTTTCACGCGTCACCCAGCGGCCACGATTACGCCGGATGGAGTGAAGCGCTGGTGCTGGGATTGCGCGATTTAACCGGCTTAGCGCACGGCAAACCAGCGGCGCCATACGTAGCGCAGAATAAAGTACTCTATAGCGCCCAGCACTAAAAACCACAGGCAAAACAGCAGGGTATAAAGCTGGTCGAGATCCATCAGATGGAAGGTGTTGACCAGTTTTTGTGCGAGCGTAAGGCCGAGTGAGGGCGCCGGTAGCAGCAGGCAGGAGAGCAGTGCCATAAGCAAAATACCGGCGGCAGAAATCAGGGTTTCGAGCGGGTGTTTCATGCGATGTTAATCTTAAGTTAAAAACTGTATTTTCCGGCAATAGACGGCATAACGCAATAACTCTGAGTAAACATATTTTGAATTTAAAAAAAACAGCCACTACGTTTTAATTCGTAGATGAATTAAATAAATATTCCTGGGTTTAAACGAACGCTAATTTACGTAAATAATCGTCATGTTTAACCCAGTAATTTTACAAATGTATAGGTGCTGTAGCCGATCAGTGTAGCAACGATGATTGCAGCGGCGATGTACAGCGCCAGGCGGCGTCCGCGGTAGATTCCGAACATAATTCACCTCCGTTTAGTTTGAGTTTAAGAACATTCTGTAATATTAATATTATTAAATCAACTGGCATCATCTTTGAATTTTATTGGGAAGTGAATATTGCGTGAGATCAATTTTTTCATCCGCAAGGATTAATAATTATTAAACCAATTTAGCCTTGGCCAGAAATGATTTCAGGCCTTCCGTATACAGGAATTTAGAAGGAAATTTATCGTGTCTAAAATGATGAACCCGCAGAACATACCGCCAACGGGCGGTAACACCCACCGGCAGGCTTATCAGCAAACCATTGCCCAGATCCTTGAGCAAAAGCAAACCCAGCCGGAAGGCCTGAACCAGGCCGAGGCCGCCGATCGCTTGCAGAAGCTTGGCCCTAATGCGCTGCCGCAGAAGAAAGGTAAGCCCGCATGGCTGCGCTTCCTTGCGCACTTTAACGACGTCCTGATCTACATCCTGCTGGCCGCTGCCGTGATGACGGCGGTGATGGGCCATTGGGTTGATACCGCCGTGATTCTCGGCGTTACGGTCATCAATGCGTTGATTGGTTATATCCAGGAGAGCAACGCGGAGAAATCGCTGCAAAGCATTCGCAATATGCTTTCCAGCGACGCGCAGGTGATCCGCGACGGCAAACATGCCACCATCCCGACCACCGATCTGGTGCCAGGCGATATCGTGGTGCTGCGCGCGGGCGACCGTATTCCGGCGGATATGCGTCTGATTGAAGCGCACAACCTGCGCGTGGAAGAGGCGATTCTCACCGGTGAGTCGACGGTTGTCGATAAGCACACCGACGCGCTGACCGGCGACCTGCCGCTGGGCGATCGCACCAATATGTTGTTCTCGGGCACCACCGTGAGCGCGGGCGGCGGCATAGGTGTGGTGGTAGCGACCGGGCAGGCGACCGAGCTTGGTCGTATCAACCAGATGATGGCTGATGTCGAAACTAACCGCACGCCGCTGCTGGTACAGATGGACAAACTCGGTAAAGCGATTTTTGTCATTATTCTGGCAATGATGGCAGTACTGTTCGTGTTCAGCGTCCTGCTGCGCGATATGCCGATGGGCGAATTGCTGCTGTCGTTGATTAGCCTGGCTGTTGCGGCGGTACCTGAGGGTTTACCGGCGATTATCTCAATTATCCTCTCGTTGGGCGTACAGGCGATGGCGCGCAAGCGGGCGATTATTCGTAAGCTGCCAACCGTTGAGACGCTGGGCGCAATGACCGTGGTGTGCTCTGATAAAACCGGCACCCTGACCATGAACGAGATGACCGTAAAAGCGGTAATTACCGCCGATAGCTGCTACCGCGTGGATGGGGATAGCTACGAGCCGGTCGGTAATCTTTATCTTGAGGGCAGCAACGAGCCGGTAAAAGTACAGCCTTACACGGTGCTGGAAAAATACCTGCGCACGATTGATCTCTGTAACGACAGTCAACTGGTACGCAATGAGCTGGGTCACTGGGGAATTACCGGCGGGCCGACCGAAGGCGCGCTGAAGGTACTGGCAACGAAAGCGTCGCTGGAGCCGGTGACCACGCAGTTGGTGGCGAAGATCCCGTTTGATTCACAGTACAAGTACATGGCAACGCACTACAAGCTGGATGCGGAAGAGTGGGTGATGGTCACCGGTGCGCCAGATGTCCTGTTTGCATTGTGTGAGCAGCAGCAGACCGCACGTGGCCTGGCGACGTTCGACCGCGCCTACTGGGAGTCTGAGATGGAGCGCTTTGCCCGCCAGGGCCTGCGTATGGTGGCGGCGGCCATTAAACCTGCAGATATCGGCGCGACCACGCTGGATCACAGCGATCTCCAGCAGGGGCTTATCTTCCTCGGTATTGCCGGGATGATGGACCCGCCGCGCCCGGAAGCGGTGGATGCGATCCACACCTGCCAGACAGCGGGGATCCGCGTGAAAATGATCACCGGCGATCACCCGCAAACGGCGATGAGTATTGGCCAGATGCTGGGCATTCATAACAGCACCGAAGCGATGACCGGCTACCAGCTGGAGCACATGGATGACGACGAGCTGGCAAAAGCGGCAGTGGAGTATGACATCTTTGCCCGTACCAGCCCGGAGCACAAACTGCGTCTGGTTAAAGCGTTGCAGAAAAACGGCGAAGTGGTCGGGATGACCGGTGACGGCGTGAACGACGCGCCAGCGCTGCGTCAGGCTGATGTCGGCATTGCGATGGGCATAAAAGGTACCGAAGTCACCAAAGAGGCGGCGGACATGGTGCTGACCGACGATAACTTCGCGACTATCGCCAGCTCGGTTAAAGAGGGGCGTCGGGTGTATGACAACCTGAAGAAAACGATCCTCTTTATCATGCCAACCAACCTGGCGCAGGGTCTGCTGGTGGTGATTGCCCTGCTGGCAGGGAATATGATCCCGCTGACGCCAGTGCTGATTTTGTGGATGAATATGGCGACCTCCGCGACGCTGTCCTTCGGCCTGGCCTTCGAAGCCGCCGAGCGTAACGTGATGAATCGCCCGCCGCGTAAAACTGGCCAGCACGTCATGGACGCGTTTGCGGTCTGGCGTGTGGCGTTTGTCGGCTCGATGATTGCCATCAGCGCCTTCATCCTTGAGGCCTGGCTGGCCCCGCGCGGCCACAGTGCAGAGTTTGTCCGCACCGTGCTGTTGCAAATGCTGGTGACCGCGCAGTGGCTGTATATGATTAACTGCCGTAACTCCGACGGTTTCTCTATCAACCGTGGCCTGCTGAAGAACAAAGGTATCTGGATGGTGACGGGCGTTCTGTTGCTGCTGCAGCTGGCGATTATCTATCTGCCGGTGATGCAGATGATGTTCGGTACCGAAGCGCTGCCTGCTCGCTACTGGTTCGTGACGCTGGCGATGGGTGCGGTGATGTTCTTTATCGTCGAGATTGAGAAGCGCCTGACGAGGAGATTCCGCAAGGCTGCTTAATTGAAAAATGCCCGGTGGCGCGTTGCTTACCGGGCAAATTCACGTGTAGGCCGGATAAGGCGTAGCCGCCATCCGGCACCTTTCAGGAAGACGTTTTCTTCTCCACCGTAATCATCGTGACAAACGGATGATACTGCCACGGTATCGAACTTCCCTTCTGATACATCTTCGAAATGGTGCCATCAAGGTACAGCATCTGCCGGATATCCAGTTTCGACCGGGCATAGCAGGCGAAATCATAAAAATTGGTTTCTTTGGCGCTCAGCATAAACACCACTCGACCCTGACGGTTAATCCCCACGGCATTACGTAATTTTCGCGAACTGGCCGACGGCTTTAGACGCCAGTTTATCGCGCCGTTTTCAATCAGCATTGGACCAGACTGCACCGCGTAATCCATGCCTTTGGTGCTTTTCAGCGCATCGAGGGTCACAATGCCCGCTTTTTGATTCTTGAGATAAAACACGCCGCCCGGGCGAATAAAGAAGTTGCCGCCGCCGGATGCGCGGTTAATCGGCGCGAGCTTTTTTCCCTTTTCGATATAGAGCCCCAGAGGCGCATAATCTTTGCCATAAATCCCGCCGTTCATCGCCATCAGCACCTGCCCGTTACCGTTGATATACGCCAGCAGTGAATAGAGTGAGCCCCAGGCTTTACCATCCGGTTTCTTCCAGCGCAACGTGATGTTTTCTTGCTGTAAATCGACTTCATAGCTTTGAACTTGTAGCGATGGGTCGGTCAACGAACAAGCCGCATGGGTAAAAGTCGTCAGCGGGAGCAGGAGGGCGGGCAACAGCCAAAGACGCAACATATCTTCGTTCCTTGTGCGATGAGCGGGAGGGCAAAATAGCGCGTAATCCCGCTTATGCAAAGGTTTTCTGTGCTTACGCCGCCCAGGTTTCGCAGTGCTGCTGTACCAGGCTTATCAACGAGCCGCCATCGGCAATGAACTCACGCATGCGTTGCGCTTCGCTTTTCCCGTGTTTTACCATCAGCGCCAGTTCTTCGAGCGCGCTGCCGGCACGGTGTTGATCGGCGTAGGGTTGCAACTGTTCCAGTAAGATCTCCAGTTCGCTGGCGATGGTGTGTTGCTCGCCGCTTGCAACATCGGTGACCACGCCTTTTAAGCCGTATCGACAGGCCTGAAAGCGGTTAAATTTATACAGCAGATAGTCCTGCGGGCTGGGTTTGTGAGGGCGTTTTTCGAGCAGCCAGTGCGCCAGTGCCTGAATCAACCCGGCCATGTTCACCGCGTGACCCAGGGTGAGCGGCGTATCCATTACGCGCACCTCCACCGTGCCAAAATGCGGGCTGGGGCGAATATCCCAGTGCAAATCTTTAATGCTTTCGACCATGCTGGTGTAGCTCAACTGGCGAAACAGCCGGGTAAACTCCTGCCAGTTTGCTGCCCAGGGCATGGGGCCGTTATCGGGAAAAGCCGAGAAAATGTTGAGTCGCGCGCAGGCGAAGTTGCTGTCGGCACCCTGCAGATAGGGCGACGCGGCGCTGAGCGCAATCAAATGTGGAACGTATCGCGAAAGGCCATGCAGCAGATAAAGCGCGTCGTCACCGTTGGTGCAGCCAACATGCACGTGTTGACCAAACACCGTTGCCTGGCGGGCAAGGTACCCATAGGCTTCGAGAGTGTGCTGATAACGGGGATTATCACCGACTTCCTGACTTTGCCAGCGCTGGAATGGATGCGTACCGCCGCCGCAAATTTTGACATGCTGCTCTGACGCCGCGCGTAGTACGGCGCGTTGGATGGCGGCAAGCTGGGTGGCGGCCTGGTGGATATCGTCGCACACGCCTGTTGCCACCTCCAGCATGCTGTTAGTGATGTCATGCTTGATCTCCCCCTGCGTCACACCGCGACTGGCGGCGGCTATCAGGGCGGAAGAGTCCTGGCAAAGATCGTAACCTGGCGGGTTAATGACCTGAAGCTCGAGCTCAATGCCGAGCGTAAAAGGCGCAGAAACATGAAAGTCAGGTAAAGGCATAGTCGTCTCACGATAGTGACTGGTGCCTTTAGTATAGGTGGGAGAAAAAAACAGAGTGGACGGCACTGTGAAGTACCGTCCGTAAGGTGAGGATTAACCCGCGCTCCAGGTATACGGTGCCGCCACGCCAAGCGGCATGCCCAGCCCCCACCAGGCCAGCAGGAACAAGCTCCAGCTAATAAAGAAAGCGATGGAATAAGGCATCATCATGGATACCAGCGTGCCGACGCCCGCGCCCTTCACATAGCGCTGGCAATAGACCACCACCAGTGGGAAGAAGACCATTAACGGGGTGATAATATTGGTGCTGGAATCGCCGATACGAAACGCCGCCTGGGTCAGTTCCGGAGAGATACCCACCGCCATCAGCATCGGCACCATAATCGGCGATAACAGGCCCCACTTGGCCGAGGCGGAACCAATCAGCAGGTTCACGGCGGCGGTCAGCAGGATCATGCCGATAATCGTCGCTTCGCCCGGCAGTTCCATCGCTTTCAGGCCATCCGCGCCGACCAGCGCCAGCAGTGTACCAATGTTCGAGTCGCTGAACGCTTTAATGAACATGGCGCAGAAGAAGGCCATCACCATGTATGAGCCCATTTTGCTCATCGAGTCATTCATCGAAGCAATGACATCTTTTCCGGTTTTAAACGTACCGGAGGCAAAGCCGTACACAATCCCCGGCAGAATGAAGATCAGGAAAATCAGCGGAACGATAGATTTCATGATCGGCGCGCTGTAAGAGGTGAGCGAGCCGTCGGTCCCGCGTAGCATGGAGCTTTCCGGCCAGGCCGCTGCTGCCAGCGCCGCTAGGCCCAGCAGCATCACCAGCGACGCGCGATTAAAGGCGCGGCTCTCTTTTTCTGAGACGCTGGACATATCTTCTTCATGCTTATAATCGCCGTCGATCGTCATTTTGCTGACGCGCGGCTCAACGATGCGCTCGGTGACCCACCAGCCGACCAGGGTTATCAGAATAGAAGAGGCAATCCCAAAGAAGAGGTTACACAGGGTGTTGACGGTATAGGTGCTGTCGAGCAGTTGTGCCGCGGCCTGGGTAAAGCCCTGCAACAGTGCATCGTTTCCGGTGGGCACCATGTTAGCGGCAAACCCGCCCGAGACGCCTGAGAACGCTGCGGCGATCCCCACCAGTGGGTGACGCCCGGCGGACATAAAGATAATGGCACCCAGTGGGATCACCAGCACATATCCCGCATCTGCCGCCACGTGGCTGAACATCGCGACAAAAATCAGCATCGGCGTCAGCAGTTTCTTCGGCGTCACGCGCAGCATCTTCTTCAGGCCCACGTTAATAAAGCCGGAGCTTTCGGCTACGCCAACGCCGAGCATCGCCACCAGCACGATACCGAGCGGGGCGAAGGTGGTGAACGTCGTCACCATATTGGCCAGCGTGTTGGTGAGCGCTTCAGCAGAGAGCAGGTTGTTGACCTGTACGGTCTCCTGCGTCATGGGGTTGACGACATCAAAGGTCATCATCGACAGGACCGCAGAAAGCCCCATCACGACCAGCAAAAAGTAGAAAAAGATCAGCGCCGGTTCAGGCAGTTTATTCCCGGCCCGTTCAATGGCATTGAGGAACCCACTCATCAGACGGCTTTCACCGGCCCCGTTCCCTGGTGTTGTTATGTTTGTACTCATTCGCTTCCCTTAACACTGACAAGGTGTTTCATAATTTGTCTGAATGTATCATCGGGGATGATAGGGGTAATTGCGCGGCTAAACTATCTTTTTTGCCCGCAAAAACTCGACGAATGTCTGATTTATTTACTCACTATGCTGATTACTCGGTAATTATTGGTGGTTTACTCGGTGTGGTCGAATGATTTGGCGAGTTATCTATACCAGGGGGCATTTTTGCGCGATAGTAAAATTTATCGGAGTTTAACAGTCACGCTGGAGAAAAAGGTATGTCGCAACCTAAGCTGTTTACCCCTTTTCGCATTCGAAACCTTGAACTTGATAATCGCATCGTGATTGCTCCTATGTGCCAGTACTCGGCAACGGATGGCTGCATGAATGACTGGCATGTACAGCATCTGGGTCAACTGGCGCAGTCTGGCGCGGGGTTACTGACCATTGAAGCAACCTCCGTTTCTCCCGAAGGGCGCATTACATTTGCGGATGTTGGTTTGTACGACGATCGTTGTGAAGAAGCCATGGGCCGGGTGATAGCCTCCATTCGCCAGTGGTCAGATATGCCTATCGCAATCCAGCTGGCCCATGCGGGCAGGAAAGCGTCCACGTCTAAACCGTGGGAGCAAAAAGGGCCGCTCGCGCCCGATGAAGAGGGCGGTTGGCAGACCGTCGCACCCTCCGCGATTCCCTACAATGAGGGGCACTCGACGCCTGCGGCACTGGATAGCGAAGGCTTAGAAACCGTGCGTCAGCAATTTGCGCAGGCAGCGAAACGCGCGGCCCGGCTGAATGTGGATCTTATCCAGATACACGCTGCGCACGGCTATCTGCTGCATCAATTTTTATCGCCGCTGTCGAATCAAAGAACGGATAATTATGGCGGTTCTTTTGAAAACAGAGTCCGGTTCCCACTGGAAATCTTTGACGTCGTTCGCGCCGCGTTCCCGGCGGACAAAGCAATCAGCGTACGCATCTCGGCAACGGATTGGGTCGAGGGCGGGTTCAACATTGACGAGGCGGTAGCATTCTCCAGACTGCTTGAAGAACGCGGGGCGGATGCAATACATGTTTCCAGTGGTGGTTTGCATCCTGAACAGCAGATTGATGTTTTCCCTGGCTACCAGGTTCCGCTTGCAAGGGCGGTGAAATCCGCCGTTAACATCCCGGTCGTTGCGGTGGGATTAATTACCGAGCCAGAACATGCCGAGGCGATCGTGGCGGGCGGTGATGCTGATTTTATCGGGCTCGCGCGCGGCGTACTTTATAACCCAAGATGGCCATGGCATGCCGCGGCGGCGCTGGGAGCGCAGGTTCACGCGTCGAATCAATATCTTCGCTGCCAGCCGCACAATCTGAAGCATTTATTCAAATAATCACAGTGCGCGATGCGAGACAACGTATCGCGCTTTGATTAAAGTGGCATAACCGTACAGGTTACCACCTCATCGCCCTCCACCTCATAAGCCACGCTGATTTCCTTCCCGGCAAGCTGGGTTGAAAACGCCGGCGTTAAGCGCAGACAAAGCGCATTCTCATCAATCGCTGTCATTTCTGCCGCCGCAAATCCCGGGCAGGGCTCCGCCTGTGAGGAGAACGCTTTATACACGCTCTCTTTGGCAGAAAACGCCAGCGTCAGGGCAACCGCAAAAGGCAGGCCGCTGGTTTGCAGGCGGAAAATTTCTGCAGGCGAGGCAATTTGTGTCGCCACTTCGGCGGCTAACTGCGAGCTGAAGATGTGCTCGATATCGATGCCCACGGGTGTTTGTGAAACAGCGGCTATCGCCCGTTTTCCGCTGTGGCTGATGCTGCCAAAAATACCTTCCGGCCACAGCGGCTGGCGCTGTTCGCCTATGCCTGGAATAGCTTTCACGCCCAAAGGCTGTAACGCGTACGCGGCGGCAATCCGTCCGGCAAGATGCTCGATACGACGCTTTTTGCCGAAATGCACCAGGTCGGCGTGATGCGGTAACCACAGCAAATCGCCGTCGCTAAAGGTTTCAGGCTGAAAATCAATACGGTGCAGAAGATGACGGGCGAGGGTAAATGTAGAATGGTTAGTTTGCATCTTTTCTCCATCATCCCCTCCCCTGGCGGGGAGAGGATACGGAACACTATTACGATTAGAAGTGGGTGTTGACGCTCATAAACCAGGTACGGCCAGATTCGTTATAGGTATTAGCGCCCGCGCCGTACATATAACCCGTCGCGCCGCCCGTAGTCTGGGCATTACCTTCACGCCAGTGGCGTTTATCGAAGACGTTATCCACGCCGCTGGTCAGGCTGACGTTTTTGGTCACATCCCAGGTTGCGCTCAGGCCAACGATGCTATACGGGCTGACTTCTTTCGTCTCCGGACCAACGGCTGGTTGTCCCTTATAGTTGTATTTCTTCGGCTCCTGCTTGCCGTACCAGGTGAAGGTAGACTGTAAAGAGACATCCTGATGTACCTGCCAGCTCAGGGTTGAGTTTAGCGTGTACTCCGGAATGATGGACAGGCGATCGCCAGTCTCTTTGTTCTTACTTTGCAGCATGTAAGTGATGTTGTTGGTCCAGTTAACGGTTTCGCTAACCGGAATGTTCAACGTTCCTTCCAGGCCTTCAACCACGGCTTTTGGCACGTTTTCCCATTTGTAGATATCGGTACCGCTGGCGTTGCTGGAAACCGCAGAGTAACCCGCTTCAATTTTGTCGCGGTAATCGTTACGGAACCAGGTCACGCCCGCCAGCCAGCCGTCACGTTTGAACTCCAGACCAATCTCTTTGTTGATACTGGTTTCTGCTTTCAGGTCGTCGTTACCCTGTAAATAGCAGGCGCCGCCGCTGGCGTAGCAACCCTGACCTTTGCTGTAGAGAATGTAGTTCGGGTTAGTCTGATACAGGCTCGGCGCTTTGTAAGCGCGCGCGATACCCATTTTCAGCGTGAAGTCATCCCCCAGACCCTGAGACAGGTTCAGCGATGGGCTCCAGTTATTGCCGACAATGGTGTGGTGGTCAAAACGCAGCGCTGGCGTCAGCATGGTGCTATCTGTCAGCTCAATGTTGTCTTCGGCAAACAGAGAGAAAATCTCCGCCTGCGAGTAAGGGCTACGGTTGGTGCTGGTTGCGCCCGGAACATCGCCACCCATAAAGCTTTGTGTGTTAGAGCCTAAATCCTTCATGCGTTGCTGGTTCCATTCGGTGCCCAGCGTCAGGTTCTGATTAACCAGCAGGTCGAGCGGAATACTTACTTCGCTGTGTAACATCAGATCGGCCAGATCGATATTTACATAGTCGTTCGTGGAGAAGATCCCTTCCGTACCGCCCGCCAGACCTTCACCTTTACGGGAGTTGCGGGTGTGTTCGTACTGTACCCAGTTACTGGTGGTAATGCCGTTATCCCAGCCGCCGTTCCAGGTGACAGAGTAGTTCTGACGGTAGAGACGGTTCGTCTCTTTGCCGTAGTTATCTTTCACCAACTGGTTGCTGTTGGTGTTCTGAGTATCACCCGCATACAGGTTGCCCTGACGGCTGTAGCCCGCTTCGAATTCCAGAGACTGCATTGGCGCAAAGTCCCAACGCACCTGGCCGTTGATATCTTTGTTGATGACGCCTTCACGCCCTGCTGGCAACGTGCTGGAGTAAATGCCGGTACGTTCAGACTGATGCCCTTTGTTAATATCCCACGCATCCGCCTGGGTCTTATCCAGGTTACCGTACAGACGGAAGCTGAAATCGCCGCCCATCGGGCCGCTCAGGCTAAAGTTGGTACGCTTGGTGGCGCCTTCGTCTTTGTGTTCCGGCACGTTGAAGTAGGTATCCCACGACCCGTGCCACTCATTGCCGCCTTTCTTAGTGATGATATTCACCACGCCGCCCGCTGCGCCGTTACCATAACGGGCCGCTGCCGGACCACGGATGACTTCAATACGTTCGATCATTTCCGGCGGCACCCAGCTGGTATCGCCACGGGTATCACGCTCGCCGCGCCAGCCCTGACGAACAGAGTTACGGCTGCTGACAGGTTTACCATCAATCAGGATCAGGGTGTTTTCCGGGCCCATCCCGCGAATATCAATCTGGCGATTATTACCGCGCTGGCCGCTGGTGGAGTTACCGGTCAGGTTGACGCCCGGCATGGTACGGATGATTTCCGACACATCGCGCGCCACCGGGTTTTTACGGATTTCATCAGCGGTGATGGTGGAAACACCGGGAGCCTGCAGGTTCTGCTGCGCGGCGGTGACGACCATCGTCTCGCCAGTTGATTCGGTTTCGCTGGTGGAGGCGGTCTCTGCGGCGTTGAGGGGGAAGGCGACGCCGTAGATACCCAAATTGACCAGTAAGGCCAGGGATTTGATCTTGTTATTCATCACTAATCCTGCTTTTCTTCGCCGTTCTCTCCACTTGCTCCATTCCCACGGGGAGGAGAGGCGGCATGAGTTGTGTCAGGGAACTGCGAAAGCTGCCGTCCATGGGGAAGAAAGCGGTTCCTGACTAATCTTTTATTTTGAAAGACATCTCTTGCGCGCCAATACGTTATTGCAAATGCAAATAGTTATCAATAATATTATCAATAGATTTTCACTTGTAACAAAAAATTCCACACTAAACATGGGGTTAATGTGACGGAGAAGTTAGCAGCAGGAAGCGATGCCTGGTGGGCGACAATAAAAGGCCCGCAATTTGAACGAGTTGGCGATCGCTATCAGGTGACATTCTGGTGGCGCGATCCCGATGGCACCGCGCAAACATCCCCTGTTCGTCGGGTGTGGATTTACATCACCGGCGTCACCGATCATCACCACAACTCAGCACCACAGACGCTGGAACGCCTGCCTCATACTGATGCCTGGTTCTGGAAAACGACGCTTCCCGCCACCTGGCGAGGAAGCTACTGCTTTGCGCCTTCTGCACGCGAAGATGATTTTCCGGCGGCGATTTTTAGCCAAAGCGAGCCGGATCGCACGCTGCTGCGCGAAGGCTGGCGTAGGCTTCTGCCGCGTGCGGTGGCGGACCCGCTGAATCCACAGAGCTGGAAGGGCGGGCGCGGTCATGCGGTATCGGCGCTGGAGATGCCCGATGCCCCAGAACAACCCGGTTGGTCTGCTCCGGCTACCGCGTGGAACGTGCCGCAGTGTATTAAGTGGCGTAGCAGCAAACTTAACAACACGCGGCGGGTATGGATTTTTACCACAGGCGAAGCCGATGCCAGCGACAGGCCGCTGGCGGTATTACTCGATGGCCAGTTTTGGGCAGAAAGCATGCCCGTTTGGCCGGCACTGACAGCGTTAACCCAGTCTGGAAAACTGCCGCCCGCGGTCTATCTGCTGATCGACGTGATCGACAATGCGCACCGCAGCGTCGAACTGCCCTGCAACCCGGCGTTCTGGCAGGCGCTACAGCAGGAACTTCTGCCACAGGTACAGGCCATTGTGTCGTTTAGCGATCGCGCCGATCGCACCGTGGTGGCCGGACAGAGCTTCGGCGGCCTCGCGTCGCTCTACGCCGGGCTTTACTGGCCAGAGCGTTTTGGCTGCGTCTTAAGCCAGTCGGGATCGTACTGGTGGCCGCATCGAGGCGGCCAGGAAGAAGGGCTGATTTTGCAACGCCTCAAAAGCGGCGAGATACAGCCAACAGGATTGCGCATCGTGCTGGAAGCCGGCGTGCGTGAGCCGATCATCTTTCGTGCCAATCAGGCGCTTTTATCACAACTACAGCAAACACAGCAGTCGATTTTCTGGCGTCAGGTTGACGGCGGGCATGATGCGCTTTGCTGGCGTGGCGGGTTAACCGCAGGGCTGATGACGCTCTGGGAACCTTTGGTTCACGCCGACTAGCAAAGCACGATTAACGACAGGAGTTTGGTATGCAAGTCAGTAACCCCTTCGACGATGTGCAAGGGCAGTTTTATCTTCTGCAAAATGAACAGCAGCAGTTTAGCCTGTGGCCTGCCCAGTGCGCGCTGCCCGCGGGCTGGCGCGTGATTAGCGAGCCGCAATCTGTTGATGCCTGTAATGCCTGGCTCATGGATAACTGGTCAACGCTTACCCCGTCGCACTATGCGTCTGAGAAGGGGGCTGCATGAGCCCGCGTTTACCGTTAGTTGCCGCCCAACCGGGGATCTGGATGGCGGAAAAACTCTCAACGTTGCCAAATGCCTGGAGCGTGGCGCATTACGTTGAGCTGGAAGGTGAAGTCGATGGCGAACTGCTGGCACGTGCGATTGTCGTCGGGGTGAATCAGGCGGATACATTACGTATGCGCTTTGGCGAAGACAACGGCGAGCCGTGGCAGCAGGTCGACGACAGCCTGACGTTCACCACGCCTGATATACGCGATCTTCGCGCTGATGCCGACCCGCACCAGGCCGCCATGACCCTGATGCAGGACGACCTTGCGCAGAACCTGCGTCTGGAAAGCGGTAATCCGCTGCTGTGTCATCAGCTTTATCGCGTCGGCGATCGCCGCTGGTACTGGTATCAGCGTTATCATCATTTGCTGGTGGATGGCTTCAGTTTCCCGGCGATTACGCGTCAGATTAGCGAAATTTACTGCGCATGGCAGCAGGGCGAACCGACGCCAGCATCACCATTTACCCCGTTTGCGGAGGTGGTGGAGGAATACCAGCGCTATCGGGAAAGCGAGACGTATCAGCGCGATGGCGCATTCTGGCGCGAGCAGCGTCAATCACTGCCGTCACCGGTCTCTCTCTCGCCCGTTCCGCTCCCGGGGCGGGCGGAAACCACCGATATCTGGCGGCTGAAACTGACCGCCGATCGCCACGCGTTCTCTCGTCTGGCTGCCGCCGCACCACAGTGCCAGCGTGCCGATTTGGCGCTGGCATTGAGCGCGCTGTGGCTTGGGCGTTTATGCGGGCGCAGCGACTTTGCCGCCGGGTTTATCTTTATGCGTCGCATGGGGTCCGCGGCGTTAACCGCCACCGGACCCGTGCTGAATGTGTTGCCGCTCTCCGTTACCTTGAACGGCAAAGAAACGCTGGCAGAACTGGCGGTTCGCCTTTCCGGGCAACTGAAGAAAATGCGTCGTCATCAGCGTTACGATGCCGAGCAGATTGTGCGCGATAGCGGTCGTGCGGCGGGCGATGAACCGCTGTTCGGCCCGGTCTTTAACGTCAAAGTGTTTGATTACCATCTGGCGTTCACCGACATACAGGCGACGACCCATACGCTGGCGACCGGCCCGGTGAATGATCTGGAGCTGGCGCTGTTCCCGGATGAGTCGGGCGGCCTGACGCTGGAAGTCCTGGCAAATCAACAACGCTACGATGAGCCGACGCTGAAGCGTCACATCGCGCGCCTGAGTGCTTTATTGCAGCAGTTTGCCGATAACCCGGCGTTGGCCTGTGGCGATGCGGATCTGCTTTCTGACGACGAATACGCGCAGTTAGAAAAAATTAATGCCACCGCGCAGGCGATCCCGGCGGCCACGCTGAATTCGCTGGTGGCGGAGCAGGCGGCAAAAACGCCAGACGCCCCGGCGCTGGCGGATGCACGCTATCAATTTAGCTATCGTGAATTGCGTGAGCAGACGCTGGCTCTTGCGCGGTTATTACGCGCTCACGGCGTTCAGCCGGGCGACAGTGTCGCAGTTGCGCTGCCGCGTTCTGTGTTCCTGACGCTGGCGTTGCACGGTATCGTGGAAGCGGGAGCCGCATGGCTGCCGCTCGATACAGGCTACCCGGACGATCGTCTGCACATGATGCTGGAAGATGCCAAACCGAAACTGCTGATCACCTCAGCCGACCAGCGTCATCGTTTCCCGAACATCGAAAGCCTTTGCTACAACGAACCGCTGCCGGTAGATGGTGATGAACCGCTGGCGATCACCACGCCGCAGCAGACGGCCTATATCATTTTTACCTCTGGCTCGACAGGCAGACCAAAAGGGGTCATGGTGGGCCATGAAGCCATCGTTAACCGCCTGTTGTGGATGCAGGATCACTATCCCCTTGGCGCGGATGACGTGGTGGCGCAGAAAACGCCGTGCAGTTTTGATGTCTCGGTATGGGAGTTCTGGTGGCCGTTTATTACCGGCGCAAAACTGGTGATGGCCGAGCCGGAAGCGCATCGTGACCCGCAGGCGATGCAGCAATTCTTTGCGAAGTATGGCGTCACCACCACCCACTTCGTTCCGTCGATGCTGGCGGCGTTTGTCGCCTCGCTGACGCCGGAAACGGCAACGTGTTGCCGTACGCTCAAGCGCGTGTTCTGTAGCGGCGAAGCGCTGCCTGCGCAACTTTGCCGCGAGTGGGAACAGCTTACGCACGCGCCGCTGCACAATCTTTATGGCCCGACGGAAGCCGCCGTGGACGTCAGTTGGTATCCGGCGTTTGGCGAGGAACTGGCGAATACTACCGGCAACAGCGTGCCGATTGGCTATCCGGTCTGGAATACCGGGTTACGCATTCTTGATGCGATGATGCGTCCGGTACCGATGGGGATTGCGGGCGATCTTTATCTGACCGGCATTCAACTGGCGCAAGGCTATCTGGGGCGACCCGATCTTACCGCCAGCCGCTTTATTGCCGACCCGTTTGCGCCGGGCGAGCGCATGTACCGCACCGGGGATGTCGCGCGATGGCTGGAAAACGGCGCGGTGGAGTACCTGGGGCGCAGTGACGATCAGCTGAAAATTCGCGGCCAGCGAATTGAATTGGGTGAAATTGACCGCGTGATGCAAAGCCTGCCGGATGTGGCGCAGGCGGTCACCCATGCCTGCGTCATCAACCAGGCGGCAGCCACCGGCGGCGACGCGCGTCAGCTGGTCGGCTATCTGGTTTCGGAATCAGGTTTACCGCTGGATCGGGATGTCTTACTGGCGCAGTTGCGTGAACAACTGCCGCCGCATATGGTGCCGGTTGTGTTGCTTCAACTGGATTCTCTGCCGCTGAGCGCTAACGGGAAGCTTGATCGTAAAGCCCTGCCGCTGCCGCAATTGACCGTGAGCACGCAAAGCCGCGCGCCGTTGCCTGGCACGGAAACGGTGGTGGCACAGGCCTTCGGCACGCTCCTCGGTTGCGAGATTACAGATGTGGAAGCCGATTTCTTCGCGCTGGGCGGGCATTCGCTGCTGGCGATGCGTCTTGCCGCGCAGCTGAGTCAGCAAACCGGGCGTCAGGTGACGCCGGGGCAGGTCATGGTGGCCTCTACGGTGAGCAAACTGAGCGCGCTGCTGGCTGCTGAAAATGACGAACAGGCGCAGCGTCTGGGTTATGAAACCCTGCTTCCGCTGCGTGAGAGCCACGGTCCAACGCTATTCTGTTTCCATCCAGCTTCGGGTTTTGCCTGGCAATTCAGCGTGCTGGCGCGTTATCTGCCGGCAAACTGGTCGATAACGGGTATTCAGTCCCCGCGCCCGGCAGGGCCGATGGAGCAGGCGGCGACCCTGGACGAGGTTTGCGACCATCATCTTGCTACACTGCTGGCACAGCAACCGCATGGGCCATACTATCTGTTCGGTTATTCGTTGGGCGGCACGCTGGCGCAGGGCATTGCTGCGCGGCTGCGTGCGCGTGGCGAAGCGGTGGCATTCCTGGGATTACTCGATACCTGGCCGCCGGAAACGCAAAACTGGTCGGAGAAAGAAGCCAACGGTCTGGATCCGGAAGTGTTGGCTGAGATTGCCCGCGAGCGTGAGGCGTTTCTTGCCGCCCAGCAGGGGCAAGCTTCTGGCGAACTGTTTAACGCTATCGAAGGCAACTATGCCGATGCGGTGAGGTTGCTCACCACCGCGCATAGCGCCAGGTTCGATGGCAAAGCGACGCTGTTTGTGGCTGAACGCACCTTACCGGAAGGCATGGATCCCCAGCAGACCTGGGCGCCGTGGGTCGGTGAGCTGGAGGTTTATCGTCAGGATTGCGCCCACGTCGATATTATCTCGCCGCAGGCGTTTGTGACGATTGGCCCGGTTCTGAAGCGTATCCTTGGCAAACACTAACCGCTTACCCTCCCTTTCGGGGGAGGACATCAGTTAAGTGCGGTAGTCAGTCGCGTGCGCTGCTTTTTGCTTTCGTGAAATGAAAGAGAAGGCGAAAGTGAACGAGAAAACAGGATGTCACTTAATCTACGATAGTAATTATCTGCATAAAACGCGTCGATGGTGGCCGGAATAGCCGCGTGGTCGAATGTTATCTCACCGCTTAACATGGCTGAAAGGATTGCTGAAAGTTCTGACTGTTCGTCTGGCGGATAGAGGTAACCATTCACGCCGGGAATGATGATATCGCCCGGCCCGGAGACGCAGTCTGAACTGATGCAGGGAATGCCGCGTGCCATAGCTTCCAGTAGCGTCATCGGGAAACCTTCAAAAGAGGAGGTCAGCAGCAACGCAGTAACCTGACCAATCTCTTCCTGCACCACTTTCCACGGTTGCGCCTGCCAGCCATGCCAGGTAATTCGATTCGCAATACATAACTCCTGTGCATAGGTTTTGCAGCGATCGCTGTCAGAGCCGTCGCCGATAATATGTAATTTCCAGCGACCGGGAACGCGGGAGAAACTGTCGAGTAAATCTTTTACCCGTTTCTGTCCTTCGAATTTTAATCTGCCAACATAAATAAAGGCTGGGATATCATTCTGGCTATGCGCAGGAATAACGACCGGGGTTTTATCCGTTGGGTTATAGATGACGTGAATATTCTTTTCGGCCACCCCATGTTTAATCATCTGCTGGCGGATGCCGCAACTGATAGCAAGATGCTCATCAGCGCAGGTGATATATTTCGCATGCTTTTTATGATCCAGCGAAAAATGTGGCCAGGAAAATAGCGTGAAGTGGCCATTCGTTTTTAAGCGAGCTCTACTGGCATAAAGGCATGAGAGGGGGTCGATAGCAATAACGACATCGGGCTGTTCATCCGAAAGCCAGCTACTCAAGGCATGAAGATGCTTAGCCCTGCGTAGCGGGGATAATTTGATATTTGAAATGGAGTAATGGGCATCAATATCTTTAAGCCATTTTTTATCCATGTCATTCTTGCGACAGGTAAAAAATATTTTACATTGCGCAGAGAAAGGTTCAGCACTCAATGTCTGGATAACATTGCGAATCACTGTTTCCATTCCGCCAAAACCTGAAATAGCTTCACCGATAAATACTATTTTCATTATTATCTATCCACTTAAATCTTAATGTGATGGTACTGTTAATGAAATAGCTGAAGGGAATCGTCACTATTTTGCTAATTTTATCTTTCCAGGATGAAGGGCTCAATTTGAAAGCATTCCGGAAGGGGATCGAATCTATAAAAATGTGAATCAAGTCACGGATTATTCATGCTGTTAGTATTTGAGTGCAGTGACACTTTTTGAAGTATTATTTTTAAGATGAATTATTAGTATTCGTTATATTTTGGCTGGTGTTGTTTTGTTACATAGTCATAACAATGTGAAGGGGTTTCCTGCCATTATTGGTAGCGTGATTACAATATAAGCAATTTTGAGTAGGATTAATCTGAAGTTCTGCTATTATGTTGTCGGGATGTTATCTATCAGAACCGCTGCAGGACATACAGCATGTCATCACTCAATATAAAACCTAACAAAGATTCAGACTTCTCTTCCTATCCGGCGCTCTCATCAAACAGTAAAGAAATTGATTTGCTCCACTTGTTGGATATTTTATGGCGCGCGAAAACACGCATCATTGCTATCGCTTTCGGATTTGCCGTCGTAGGGCTATTAGCATCGTTTCTTATGCCGCAAAAATGGACCAGTCAGGCGGTAATCACAACAGCCGAACCGAGCCAGTGGCAGGAGCTTGAGAGGACGCTGGTGGCATTACGCGTGCTGGACGTTGATGTCAGCGTCAAAAAATCCGATGTGTTCACCCAGTTCATTAAGAAATTTAACTCACTTTCGCTGCTGGAAGAGTATCTGCGCACGTCACCGGTAATTATGGACCAGCTGAAAGGGGCCGATATTGACCCGCTGGATCTGCACCGTGCCATTGTTGGCCTCAGCGACAAAATGAAAGCGGTAGATAACAACTTCGGTAAAAAGAATGAGCCGGCGCTATTCACCTCCTGGACGCTGAGCTTTACCGGACCAAATCCGGAAGAAGCGCAGAAGGTTCTTAAGGGGTATATCGACTATATCTCAGCGATAGTGGTGAAAGAGACGCTGGACGATATGCGCAACCGTCTCGATATTAAAACCCATTTCGAGAAAGAAAAACTGGCGCTGGAGCTGATAAAATTAAAGAACCAGCTCGATGCGAAGATTAATCGTCTGCACTATTCGCTGGAGATTGCGACCGCAGCGGGCATTGCTAAACCGGTATACAGTAATGGTCAGGCAGTTAAAGACGATCCTGATTTTTCTATTGCATTAGGTGCCGATGGTATTGCGAAAAAACTGCAGATTGAAAAGGCCGTGACGGACCTTGCGGATATTAACGGCGACCTGCGTAACCTGCAATATCATGTCCAGCAGTTAACGGCGCTGAATATCTCTGATGTATCGTTTGAGCCGTTTAAGTATCAGCTTACTCCGTCCTTACCGGTGAAGAAAGATGGCCCGGGGAAATCGCTGATTATCCTGTTGGCTGGGCTGGTTGGTGGGATGGTAGGCTGCGGTGCGGTGTTGCTGCAAAATGCACTGCTTTCCCGCAAGCTTGAAGAAGCATCGCCGCTGGAAGAGCAGTTAGCGTAATGAGCATTTGCCGGATGCGGTGCATCCGGTCTACCAATCTACACTCACGTAGGCCCGGTAAGCATAGCGCCACCGGGCAAATCTCAGGCGCGCCCCGCTCGCCCTAGCGGCACCACCAACGGTGTTCCGGCAATCGGGTCTTCAATGATCAGGCATTTTAAACCGTAAACCTGCTCAATAAGCTCTGCGGTGACGATTTCACCCGGAGCGCCTTCCGCTACAATCTTTCCTTCCTTCAATGCAATTAAATGTGTGGCGTAACGGCAGGCCTGATTGAGGTCGTGCAAGACCGCCGCCAGCGTGTAACCCTGTTGGCGATTGAGTTCGCTTAGTAGCTCCAGCAGGTCGATTTGATGGCTGATATCAAGCCAGGTGGTCGGCTCATCCAGCAGCATAATGGCCGTTTCCTGCGCCAGCACCATCGCTATCCACACGCGCTGGCGTTGACCCCCCGAAAGCGTATCGGCGCTTTGACTGGCGAGATTTGTCACGCCAGTGGCCTGCATCGCGTTCGCCACGGCACGTTCATCCTCCTCACGCCAGCGGGTAAACAGCGGCTGATGCGGATAGCGCCCGCGCGCGACCAGTTCCTGTACGGTGATATCGCCAGGCGTGGTGGCGTTTTGCGCCAGTAACCCAATGCGACGCGCCACTTCTTTACTGGCATAATGCTGAATGTGCTCACCATCGAGAAAAACATGCCCCTGCGTAGGCGTCATCAAACGGCTGAGCGTGCGCAGTAGCGTAGATTTTCCGCAGCCGTTGGGGCCTATAATGGCGGTGAAATGGCCGTCGGGAATGGTGACGTTAAGGTTTTCCGCAATCGTCTTTTTGCCATAGGCCAGTGTTAACTGTTCACCGCGTAAACGGGGCTGAGAAACGGTCATTTTTTGCGGGACTCCTGAATAAGCAACACAATGAGGTAAATACCGCCCAGGCTGACGGTCACGACGCCAACCGGAAGCTGATAAGGCAGGAACAGCTGCTGCGCGCAAAAATCGGCAGCGGATAACAGCAGGGCGCCACACAGTGCTGCCTGCATCAGACCCCAGCGTGCCGTGCCGCTGAGGCGACGGGCGATGTGCGGCGCAACCAGTGCGATAAAGGAAATTGGCCCTGCCAGCGCAGTGGATGCCGCGGTAAGGATGACGGCAACAAACATCATCAGCAGGCGTGAGAATTCTACGCGAACGCCAAGCGCGCAGGCGGTGTCATCACCCATCTCCAGTAACCGCAGACGGCGGACCAGCAGAGCGGCGCAGACCAGCATTACGATAATAATCGGCACCGATGGCCAGGCTTTTGCCCAGGTCAGGCCATTGAGCGAGCCCGCATACCATAGCCCGGCGGAAATCGCGGTTTCCAGTGACGCGCGTAACAGCAGCCAGGTATTGAAGGCCATCAACATGGCTCGCACGCCGATGCCAATGATAATAAGCCGGAAGGTATCAATTCCGTCACGCCAGGCCAGCAGCCAGACAATCAATGCGGTCAGAACACCGCCCGCCATCGCGGCGACCGCAATGGCGGTGAGGTGCTGATCGAAGAAGACCATGGCGACCAGTACGCCGCTCCATGCGCCGGTATTAAAGCCCATGACGTCGGGGCTGCCGAGCGGGTTACGCATCAGCGATTGAAAGATAGCGCCGCTGACGCCGAGCGCTGCGCCAATGACCAGCGCCATGATCACCCGCGGAAGACGCCATTCGGTCACCACCATGGTGATAGCGCGTGGAGCATCGCCAAATAACGCGGAGATCACCTGGCTAAACTCCAGGGTGACCGCACCGCTGCGAAGACTCCAGAACATCACCAACAGACAAGCGGCCGCCAGTAGCAGGCAGGTTGTCACTAAACGACGAGACGGGGTCATCATCGGCCACCTCCCGCGCGCTGGCGGCGCACCAGGAAGATAAGCACCGGCGCACCGATAAAGGCGCTGACGACCGAGACGCGCATCTCACCGGGCACAATTAAGCGGCCTATAATATCGGCGAATAGCAGCAGGGAAGGGGTTGCCAGCAACGTAACAGGCAACGATTTCCGGTGATCGGCCCCTACCAGCCAGCGAGAAATATGCGGCATCATCAGGCCAATAAAGGCGATCGGACCAACAACCGCCGTGGCGCTGCCGCACAGGACGGTGATGATCAACAGACCGAAAATTTGTGTGCGCGCCACTTTGCTGCCGAGAGCGGTGGCGGTGTCGGTGCCGAGACTCAGGCTGTTCAGCGCCCGGCTGAGCATCAGGGCGGCGATCCCGGCAATGAGTACCGGGACCAGTACCACTTTCAGGGTGGTAAAAGTGCGGATATCCAGCGAGCCCGCTTGCCAGAAGCGCAGTTGGTCGTATACGTCAGGGTTGAGGAGAGCGATGCCGCTGGTTAAGCCTTCGAGCACCGCCGCCAGCGCGACACCCGCCAGCGTCAGGCGAACGGGGCTCAACTGGCCGCCGCCCTGACTGCCGGTAAAGGCCACAATCAATGATGCGACAAACGCGCCGCAAAAGGCCATGACCAGTTGTTGTTCCGGTGAGGCAATACCAAGTAGTGCTGCACCCAGCACGATGGCAAAACTGGCCCCGGCGTTGACGCCGAGCAGGCCGGGGTCTGCCAGCGGGTTACGGGTGAGCGTTTGCATCAATGCTCCGGCCAGGCCCAGCGCGCCGCCCACCAGTAATCCAGCCAGTGTACGGGGTAGACGGGCATCAAGCACGATAGTGCAGTCCGCACTCTGACAGGTGCCGCTAAAGGCATCGACAACCACGGAAACAGGAAGCGCTTTCGCGCCGATAAGTAAGCTGAGTGTTACTGCGAGAAGTAGCAGCAAAAACAAACCGGGCAGCGCAACGGCGCGCAGCGCGGTAGTGGAAAACGACATAACACATCCCTGAAGTTGATAATGATAGTAATTATCGTTATCTATCTTATTCGTTTATGTTAGCATGTGCGCCCACGAAAATGGTATGAAAAAAAAGCATCAAGGCGCTGTAATGAATCGACAATCCTGGCTGCTGAACCTTAGCCTGCTCAAAACGCATCCGGCCTTTCGTGCCGTTTTTATCGCCCGATTTATCTCTATTCTCTCTCTGGGGCTCCTCGGTGTTGCCGTCCCGGTCCAGATCCAAATGATGACCCACTCCACCTGGCAGGTGGGGCTTTCCGTCACGCTTACCGGCGGGGCGATGTTTATCGGCCTGATGGTCGGCGGCGTGCTGGCCGACCGGTACGAGCGCCGCAAGTTGATTCTGCTGGCGCGAGGTACCTGCGGCATCGGTTTTATTGGCCTGTGGCTGAATGCTCTGCTGCCGGAACCGTCGCTAATTGCCATCTATTTGCTGGGACTGTGGGATGGCTTCTTTGCTTCGCTGGGTGTCACGGCATTACTGGCGGCGACGCCGGTGCTGGTCGGACGCGAGAATTTAATGCAGGCCGGGGCGATCACCATGCTAACAGTGCGTCTGGGCTCGGTGATTTCCCCGATGGTCGGCGGCCTGCTGCTGGCGTCCGGGGGCGTTTCCTGGAACTACCTGCTGGCGGCGCTGGGCACCTTTATTACCACACTGACTCTGCTACGCCTGCCGCAATTGCCCCCTCCGCCACAGCAGCGTGAACATCCGCTGGCTTCGCTGGTGGCGGGGTTCCGCTTTCTTCTTGCCAGCCCGTTGATTGGCGGCATTGCCCTGCTGGGCGGTTTGCTGACCATGGCGAGTGCGGTGCGTGTGCTTTATCCGGCGCTGGCGCTGAACTGGCAGATGTCGGCGGCGCAAATTGGCCTGCTGTATGCGGCAATCCCGTTGGGCGCGGCGTTTGGCGCGCTGACCAGCGGCAATCTGGCACGCCATGAGCGGCCTGGGCGCATTATGCTGTTTTCTAGCGTGGCAGCATTTGTGGCGATTGGTCTGTTTGCGCTGATGCCGATGTGGGCACTGGGCGTGGTGTGTCTGGCGCTGTTTGGCTGGCTGAGCGCGATTAGCTCGCTGTTGCAGTACACCCTCATTCAGACGCAAACGCCGGAAGCGATGCTCGGACGTATCAATGGATTATGGACGGCGCAGAACGTGACGGGCGATGCCATTGGCGCGGCGTTACTCGGCGGATTAGGGGCAATTCTGACGCCGGTGGCATCGGCCAGCGCCAGCGGTTGGGCGCTGGCGATTGTTGGCGTTATCCTGCTCGGCTTGTTGACCGAGCTGCGACGTTTCCGCCAGCAGCCGGTGATTGTAGAAGGGTAAGCGCTCTGTGCGGTTGCCCGGTGGCGCTACGCTTACCGGGCCTACAAGGTGCAGGTGCGGCCGGTAATATCCGTACATGTTGCCAGGCCGCCATCCGGCAAAACGTTACTTCGCGCTAAACAGTGCAGACAACCGCTCCAGCACCAGCATCGCACTGTAGTAATCGAGTCGGAAGGTTTCGGTACCCAAAGCATAAACCTGCTTTTGCTGTACCGCAGGCAAATGAGATAGCAGGGGGTTGGCATAGATAGCGTCGCTATCTTTCTGGTCACCCGCGAACAGGAACAGGCTTTTGCCGTTCAGGCCCGTTGCCAGATTTTCCCCGCCAAGTTGAATAATATCGTGACGTTTTCCCTGACTCTGACTGGCGTGCAGACCTTCAGGCAGCGTCGCAAGCGTAAAGCCCAGTTGTTCCAGCAGCTTGCCCTGCGCTGACTCCGGCGTCCACAGGTTGGCGCTGTGCGCGGCGGCAGTGTAAACCATGGCGCTCACCGGCTGTGGCGGCAGGGTGATGTGCTGTTTCACCTCGGCGAGTTTTTTATCAAAGCGTGCAATACGGGCGCTCGCTTCTTTTTCCTGGCCGGTGATCTGCCCAAGCTGCGTCAGCAGTTCCTGCCAGCTTTTATCGTCATAGTTGATGATAAGCGTGGGCGCGATAGGGGAAAGCTGGTCGTAGAGCGCCAGCGCCGAGTCACCACCGGTGGCGCTGATCAGAATTAAATCCGGCATTTGTGCGGCGACGGCTTCAGCGCTGGGTTCACCAATATAGAGACGCGCCAGTTTGCGCTGTTTCGCCACCTCGCTCCACTGACGCAGGAAACCCTGACCGTCGGCCACACGGTTGTTCGGCGTGGTGGCCCCGCTGGCAATCACCGGCGCATCAATCGCCAGCAATGAACCGGTCAGCGTGACGCTGGTGGAGACAATGCGTGCTGGCTTGTGTTCAAGCGTGAGTGTGCCACGGCTGTCGCTGACCTGGCGAGGCCAGTCGGCGGCGGTGGCTGAGGATAGTCCTAAAAGGCTGACAAAGCACAACAGCAACGTTTTGTGGTGCAGGGAGGAAAAGTTCACAGCGCGGTATCCTGTTTATGGTGTGGTGAATGCTTCTCATTTTCAATCATTGTGCCTGCTGGATGCAAGTCCATGAAGAAATACCGTAAAAAGCGCGAGGTTTAGCGCATTTGTACGGCAAAGCCGTCCATTGAGCACAACTTACTACCCCGTGCTGTTGACATACGAAGCATTTACTTTTAGGTTACCGAGCGAAAATATAAATGATAATTATTCGTAATATCTTTATCGTTTTTTGGAGGATGATATGGAAACGTCACTGGCTGTGGATACGAACGAGCAGCAAGAAACACTCTGCGCGGATAACTTCTTCTTTATGTCGCCTTACCGGAGCTTCACTGCCACCGGTTGTTTTAGTCGTTTTTCCTGCCCGGCGGCGGGTGGCGATGCCCTGAACAGTCCTTTCCAGCAACAACTTGCCGCCGCATTTGCCGAGGCGAAAGCAGCGGGAATCGAAAAGCCGGTGATGGTTGGCGCGATCCCTTTCGATACCAACCAACCCTCTTCGCTCTTTATCCCGAAACAGTGGCAATCCTTCTCGCGCACCGGGAAGCAGCACTCTGCGCGTTATATCGCATCGGCCTCGCCGGTTGGCGTCACTGAACGCCACGAAATTCCGCAGCAGCCGGTGTTTATGGAGATGGTCGCACGCGCCGCGGCGCTGACCGACACACCGCAGGTCGATAAGGTCGTGCTCTCGCGTCTGATTGAAATCGCCACCGATCGCCCGCTGGACAGCGGTGTACTGCTGGAGCGCCTAGTCGCGCAAAACCCGGCGAGCTTTAACTTCCATGTGCCGCTGGAGAACGGTGGCGTGCTGCTGGGCGCGAGCCCTGAATTGCTGCTGCGTAAAGAGGGGAGCCATTTCAGCTCTCTGCCGCTGGCCGGTTCCGCGCGTCGTCAACCGGATGATGTGCTGGACAGGGAAGCGGGCAACAAGCTGCTGGCATCGGAAAAAGATCGCCACGAACACGAACTGGTGACCCAGGCGATGAAAGCCACGCTGGCCCCGCGCAGCCGTTCGCTGTCGCTGCCGGAAACCCCGCAGTTGATCACCACACCAACCCTTTGGCATCTGGCGACGCCGATTGAAGGCGAGGCGAATCCGGTGGAAAACGCGCTGTCTCTGGCGTGCTTGCTGCATCCGACGCCTGCCCTGAGCGGTTTCCCGCATCTGGCGGCGAAGCAAATCATCGCCGAACTGGAGCCTTTCGAACGCGACCTGTTCGGCGGCATTGTGGGCTGGTGCGATGCCGAAGGAAACGGCGAGTGGGTGGTCACTATCCGCTGCGCTGAAGTGAATGCGAACACAGTGCGTCTGTTTGCCGGAGCCGGCATTGTGCCTGCTTCTTCTCCCGAAGCGGAGTGGCGTGAAACGGGCGTGAAGCTTTCCACCATGTTGAACGTTTTTGGTTTGCAGTAAGGAGCAACGATGTCTGTGGAATTTACCCGCTGGCCAGCGGACCTGGCGTCACGCTACCGTGAAAAAGGCTACTGGCAGGATCTGCCGCTAACCGATATTTTGACCCGCCATGCGAATAGCGATGCCGTTGCGGTCATTGATGGCGAACGTGAAATCACCTATCGCCAGCTTAATCAGGCGGTCGATAATCTGGCATCGGCGCTTCAGCGCCAGGGGCTGAAACAGGGTGAAACGGCACTGATACAGCTTGGCAATATCGTCGAGTTCTATATGACGCTGTTTGCGCTGCTGCGGATTGGCGTCGCGCCAGTGAATGCGCTGTTCAGCCATCAGCGCAGCGAGCTGAATGCTTATGCCGATCAAATCGAACCGTCGCTGCTGATTGCCGACCGCGCCCATGCTCTGTTTGCCGATGACAGTTTCCTGAACACCTTTATCGAAACCCATCCATCAGTACGTGTGGTGCTGCTGCGTGGCGGGGAAGGTGAGCACTCACTTGATGCGGCGCTGACGCAGGCGGCGGATAACTTCAGCGCCACGCCTACGCCTGCCGATGAAGTGGCGTTCTTCCAGCTTTCCGGCGGCAGCACCGGTACGCCGAAGCTGATTCCGCGTACGCATAACGATTACTACTACAGCATTCGCCGTAGTAATGAAATCTGCAATTTCACCCCGGAAACCCGCTTCCTGTGCGCGATTCCATCGGCGCACAACTATGTCATGAGCTCGCCGGGTGCGCTGGGTGTGTTCCTGGCCGAAGGCACTGTAGTGCTGGCCGCCGACCCGAGCGCCACCCTCTGTTTCCCGCTGATTGAAAAGCATCAGGTGAATGTGGCTGCGCTGGTGCCGCCAGCCGTCAGCCTGTGGTTACAGGCCATCGCCGAGTGGGGCAGCAATACGTCGCTGCGTTCACTGAAGCTGCTGCAGGTGGGCGGAGCGCGGCTTTCCGCTACGCTTGCCGCACGTATTCCGGCAGAAATGGGTTGCCAGTTACAGCAGGTCTTCGGCATGGCGGAAGGGCTGGTGAACTACACCCGGCTGGATGATTCCCTGGAACGCATCATCAATACCCAGGGCCGCCCGATGTGTCCTGACGATGAAGTATGGGTTGCCGATGAAAACGGCGAACCGCTGCCGCGTGGCGAAGTCGGTCGACTGATGACGCGTGGGCCCTATACCTTCCGCGGTTACTACAAAAGCCCGCAGCACAACGCCAGCGCCTTTGATGCTAACGGTTTTTATGGTTCCGGCGATCTCATCTCTATTGATGAGGAGGGCTATATCACCGTTCAGGGGCGTGAAAAAGATCAGATCAACCGTGGCGGCGAGAAGATCGCCGCCGAAGAGATAGAAAACCTGCTGCTAAAGCATGAGTCGGTTGTCCACGCCGCGCTGGTCAGCATGGAAGACGATCTGATGGGCGAAAAAAGCTGCGCGTATCTGGTGGTGAAAGAACCGCTGCGCGCGGTTCAGGTTCGTCGTTTCCTGCGTGAGCAGGGCGTTGCAGATTTTAAATTGCCGGATCGCGTCGAGTGTGTGGATGAACTGCCGCTGACCCACGTCGGTAAAGTCGATAAAAAACAACTGCGTCAGTGGCTGGCTACCCGCGCGCTGGGCTGAAGGAGAGAACAGAATGGCTATTCCAAAATTAAAGGGTTACCCACTGCCGACGGCAATGGAACTTCCGGATAACAAAGTGAGCTGGGCGTTTGAGCCTGAGCGCGCGGCGCTGCTTATCCATGATATGCAGGAATATTTCCTCAACTTCTGGGGCGATAATAGCGAAATGATGGAAACCGTGGTGGCGAACATCGCCGCGCTGCGTGATTTCTGTAAAAAGAATAATATTCCCGTTTACTACACCGCTCAGCCGAAAGAGCAGAGCGATGAAGATCGCGCCCTGCTGAATGATATGTGGGGGCCTGGCCTGACCCGTTCGCCTGAGCAGCAAAAAATTGTTGCCGCGCTGGCGCCAGACGAAGCGGATACGGTGCTGGTGAAGTGGCGCTACAGCGCGTTCCACCGCTCGCCGCTGGAGCTGATGCTGAAAGAGACGGGCCGCAATCAACTGATCATTACCGGCGTGTATGCGCATATTGGCTGCATGACCACCGCGACCGACGCGTTCATGCGTGATATCAAGCCGTTCTTTGTCGCTGACGCGCTGGCGGACTTCAGCCGTGAAGAACATCTGATGTCGCTGAACTATGTCGCCGGGCGCAGTGGTCGCGTGGTAATGACGGATGAACTGCTCCCTTCCATTCCAGCCAGCAAATCCGCACTGCGAGCGCTGGTGCTGCCGCTGCTGGATGAATCCGACGAGCCGATGGATGATGAGAACCTGATCGACTACGGCCTGGATTCCGTGCGCATGATGGCGCTGGCGGCGCGCTGGCGTAAGGTGTACGGCGATATCGATTTTGTGATGCTGGCGAAAAACCCGACGATTGATGCCTGGTGGGCGCTGCTTTCCCGCGAGGTGAAGTGATGAGCGGCTTCGATTTCAACGGCAAAACGGTGTGGGTCACCGGCGCGGGCAGAGGCATTGGTTTTGCTACTGCGCAGGTGTTTGTCGAGGCTGGCGCAACGGTGGTGGGATTTGATCTCGCTTTTGCCGACGAGGAGTATCCTTTTACCACGCAGGCGCTGGATGTTTCTGATGCGCGTCAGGTGGCAGAGGTGTGTGAGCGCCTGCTCGCGACCACGCCGCGTCTTGAAGTGCTGGTAAATGCGGCCGGTATTCTGCGCATGGGGGCGACAGATGCATTGAGCATTGACGACTGGCAGCAGACTTTTGCGGTCAACGTCGGCGGCGCATTCAACCTCTTTCAGCAGACCATGGCGACGTTCCGCCAGCAGCAGGGTGGGGCGATTGTTACCGTGGCATCCGACGCCGCGCATACGCCGCGTATCGGCATGAGCGCCTACGGCGCGTCGAAAGCGGCGCTGAAAAGCCTGGCGCTCACGGTGGGCCTCGAACTGGCGGGTTCCGGCGTGCGCTGTAATCTGGTCTCGCCGGGATCGACGGATACCGATATGCAGCGCGGAATGTGGCAAAGCGACGATGCTGAACAGCAGCGTATTCGCGGCTTCGGCGAACAATTTAAACTCGGCATTCCGCTGGGGAAAATCGCACAACCGCAGGAAATTGCTAACACGGTGCTGTTCCTCGCCTCTGATTACGCCAGCCATATCACGTTGCAGGACATCGTGGTTGACGGCGGCTCGACGCTGGGGGCCTGAGATGATCTGGAAACGTCATTTATCGCTCGAAGAACTGAATGCTACCAGCCTGAATACGATGGTGGCGCATCTGGGGATTGTTTACACCCATCTTGGGGATGACATTCTCGAAGCGGAAATGCCGGTGGATGCGCGCACTCATCAGCCGTTTGGCCTGCTGCACGGTGGCGCCTCGGCGGCGCTGGCTGAAACGCTGGGGTCGATGGCAGGTTTTATGATGACCCGCGACGGTCAGTGTGTGGTAGGAACAGAACTTAACGCCTCACATCACCGCCCGGTCTCACAGGGCAAAGTGCGCGGTGTCTGCCGCCCGCTGCATTTAGGTCGGCAGAGCCAAAGCTGGGAAATCGTCGTGTTCGATGAACAAGGACGACGCTGCTGTACCTGCCGTTTGGGGACGGCGGTGATCGGCTAGATTACACTGAATTGCCCGATGGCGCTGCGCTTATCGGGCCTACGGTTTGTGGAAATTCGTAGGCCGGGAAAGCGAAAGCGCCACACGGCAAAGCCGCGACAGACTTCACTCATCCTGCTTGTTTTTACACTTCTTTTCGCCACTAAAGTGATCCCGTTAACAATGTGATGTAAATACGTAGTGTTCTTGTTGTACTTATTGGTTTCTGAGTTGTTAAATCAAACCTGTTTATACAGAAATAAAATGTAACATTCTCAGCGACTCACACGGACAACATCTATGAACAATTCAGGGAAATACCTCACATGGGCATTGCTCTCCATTGTCGGAGCGTTTGCCCTGGGCTACATAGCCCTCAATCGTGGTGAACAGATTAACGCCCTTTGGATAGTGGTGGCGTCAGTTTGTATCTATCTGATTGCTTATCGTTTTTATGGCCGCTATATCGCCAAAAATGTGCTGGCGGTTGACCCAACGCGTATGACGCCTGCCGTGCGTCATAACGATGGGCTGGATTATGTACCGACCGACAAGAAAGTGCTGTTCGGTCACCATTTTGCGGCAATTGCCGGGGCGGGGCCGCTGGTGGGCCCGGTGCTGGCGGCGCAGATGGGGTATCTGCCCGGGATGATCTGGATCCTCGCGGGCGTGGTGCTTGCCGGTGCGGTGCAGGACTTTATGGTGCTTTTTGTCTCCACGCGCCGCGATGGTCGTTCACTGGGTGAACTGGTGAAGGAGGAGATGGGGCCAACCGCCGGGGTTATCGCGTTGATTGCCACCTTTATGATCATGGTGATCATTCTGGCGGTACTGGCGATGATCGTGGTGAAAGCCCTGACACACAGCCCATGGGGAACCTACACCGTAGCGTTTACCATTCCACTGGCGCTGTTTATGGGGATCTACATTCGCTATCTGCGCCCGGGGCGCATTGGCGAAGTCTCCGTCATCGGCCTGTTCTTCCTGATTTTTGCCATTATTTCTGGCGGTTGGGTGGCAGAAAGTGAAACCTGGGCGCCGTGGTTTGACTTCACAGGCGTCCAGTTGACCAGGATGCTGGTGGGCTATGGTTTCGTGGCGGCGGTATTGCCGGTGTGGTTGCTGCTGGCGCCGCGTGATTACCTTTCTACCTTCCTGAAAATCGGTACCATTGTTGGGCTGGCTGTTGGCATTCTGATTATGCGCCCGACGCTGACCATGCCTGCACTGACCAAGTTTGTCGATGGCACCGGCCCGGTGTGGACCGGCAACCTGTTCCCGTTCCTGTTTATCACCATCGCCTGTGGCGCGGTGTCGGGCTTCCATGCGCTGATTGCTTCAGGCACCACGCCGAAGATGCTGGCGAATGAAGGCCAGGCGTGCCTGATTGGCTATGGTGGGATGTTGATGGAATCCTTCGTCGCGATTATGGCGCTGGTTTCTGCCTGTATCATCGACCCGGGTGTCTATTTTGCGATGAATAGCCCAATGGCGATGCTGGCGCCGGCAGGCACTGTCGATGTGGTGGCTTCTGCCGCACAGGTAGTGAGTAGCTGGGGCTTTACGGTGACGCCGGAAACCCTGAACCATATTGCCAATGAAGTGGGTGAGCAGTCGATTATCTCGCGTGCGGGCGGTGCGCCGACGCTGGCAGTCGGCATGGCGTACATTCTGCACGGCGCGCTTGGCGGCCTGATGGATGTGTCATTCTGGTATCACTTCGCTATTTTGTTTGAAGCGCTGTTTATCCTGACGGCGGTAGACGCCGGTACCCGTGCGGCGCGCTTTATGTTGCAGGATCTGCTGGGCGTCATTAACCCGAATCTGAAGAAGACAGATTCTCTGCCAGCGAACCTGCTGGCGACGGCGCTGTGCGTCCTGGCCTGGGGCTACTTCCTGCACCAGGGCGTGGTTGACCCGTTAGGCGGTATCAATACCCTGTGGCCGCTGTTTGGTATCGCCAATCAGATGCTGGCAGGTATGGCGTTAATGCTGTGCGCGGTGGTACTGTTTAAGATGAAACGCCAACGCTATGCGTGGGTGGCACTGGTGCCAACGGCCTGGCTGCTGGTATGTACGCTGACGGCTGGCTGGCAGAAAGCGTTCAGTCCGGACGTGCGTGTGGGCTTCCTGGCTATCGCCAATAAATTCCAGGCGATGATCGACAGCGGGGCGATTCCGCCGCAGTACACGGAATCCCAGTTGGCTCAACTGGTGTTTAACAACCGTCTGGATGCTGGCCTGACCATCTTCTTTATGGTAGTGGTTGTGGTGCTGGCGCTGTTCTCGATTAAGACCGCACTGGCGGCTCTGAAAGAGGACAAACCGACGGCGAAAGAAACGCCTTATGAGCCAATGCCGGAAAACCTGGAAGAGATTGTGACCCAGGCGAAAGGGGCGCATTGATAGATGCCCTCACCCTAACCCTCTCCCTCAGGGAGAGGGGACCGACCGAGCTCATTGTGACATTTGCGTCGGTTTTCGCCCTCTCCCTGTGGGAGAGGGCGGGGTGAGGGGAACAAAACGCACCAACTCAACGAGAATTCACCATGTTCGACACATTATCAAAAGCAGGAAAATATTTAGGCCAGGCCGCAAAAATGATGATTGGCGTGCCGGATTACGACAACTATGTCGAGCATATGCGTGTTACACACCCTGACCAGACGCCAATGACCTATGAAGAGTTTTTCCGCGATCGTCAGGATGCTCGCTACGGCGGAAAAGGTGGCGCGCGCTGCTGTTAACCCTCTTTTGGCAGATACAGGCTGATTTGTTCCTGTTTACAGCCGTAAATTGCCGCCAGTTTCTCACGCGTGCGTTTTTGCGGGCGGGATTCAGGAGATTCGAGTTGTGATACGGCAGACTGGCTGATACCCAGTTTCTCCGCCACGTCCTTTTGTGATAAGCCGCAATGTATGCGCCAGGCCGCCTGTAAGCTTACGCCTTCTTTATCCATGATGTCGCACACGATGCCGGGCAGGCTGGTGTTGTCATCGTCATCATGTTCGCAGGGGATATCTTCCCATTCATCGTCATCGTCGCTTGCGGACTCAGCCAGTTGCAAACGCAGGCGATAATATTCGTCGTAAGGGATCACAACGTACTGCGGTTTCCCGTTTTCATCCTTAATTAGCTGAATAGCCATAGGGTGCCTTCTCCTCGTGCAGATATGTCGTCGTAGTTCTGCGCTTCACGGCCACAATGTGGCAGGTGTTTTCGTCGTCTATCACCGTAAAAACAATGCGATAGTCGCCCACGCGCAGGCGATAGTGGTCCTTTGGTGTAGAAAGCTTAACGAGATCGGGCATCGGTGCGTTTCGGTCATTTAACGCCATTATCTTCTCAGTGACCTTTAGCCGATATCTCACATCAATGCTGTCTAACTGCCGCCTTGCCACTCTTGACCAGGTAATAATCATCCTGTACCTCCACTGTACGCTTACGTTTTGAATAAGTAAAATATAAGTTTATTAGAAAATAAAAATTTTCTAATAAACGCTACGATAAGCAAGATTAGGGAGAGGGGGAAGGGGCAAAAGGCAAGGCTTCGCGCAGGCTCGCAAAAGCCTCTGTCAACTGACAGAAGCTTGCACATGCAGTGGATTAACCGGCGAAGTTTTCTACTTTTTCAAAGGCCGCAAATAGCGTGTCTGGCGTGAGTTCGACGGGCAGGAAATGAATGGATTCCACCGGGCGCAGCGTGTGGGCGATGACCTTATCCAGCTCTTCTCGGTTGTGAATATCCACCTCAAGCTGCGCAAGCGTAGTGGGTAAATGGAAGCGCTTGTAGGCATGAATCAGTTGCGCCAGTACATCGTCCTGGCCGAGCAGGGCGCTTTGAACCAGAATGCCGTAAGCGACTTTGGTACCGTGAAGAAACTTCTCTGTTTGCGGCAGGACGGTGAGACCGTTATGCACCGCATGCGCTGCGGCAACGCGGGTGAAGCGCTCGCCCAGGCCGCCAACCATACCGCCGCCCGCGATGATGGCATCCACTACGTCGCGAAATGCCTGTGTTACGTTTCCTTGCTGCTGATCAATGAGCGCCTGCTCGCTGCTTTCGAGCAACACATCCCGAATCGCCAGCGCGCCATTAATGCCCAGGCGTACTGTCAGCGGCAGCGTTTCCGGTTGCGGGGCGAGAACCACGGCTTCGTACCATTTTGCTAAGGTATCGCCAATGCCTGCCAGCAGATATTCCGCCGGCGCGTTGAGGATAATGCGCGGCTCGACCAGCACCAGGAAGTTGGCATCGTCGAAAATCTCAAAATGCAGCGCCTGACCGGCATCGTTATACCACACGGAAAGCGGCGTCCACGCGGCGCAAGTCGCGGCGATAGTTGGGATAGCGACAAACGGTAAATTCAGTCGGCGCGCAACGGCTTTCACCGTATCAAGCAACGCGCCGCCGCCTACGCCAATGACAACGCTACGGTTATCGCCAGCCTGCGCGACCAGTGCGTTCACATCCCGTTCGCTACAGTGGCCGGTGAACAAAATCTGCGTTGATCCCGGCGCGGTGGCGCATTCCGGCAGATAAGGGCGTGCACCTGCAATGGCTTTTTCGCCGTAAATCCACACCGCGCGGGAGAGTTGCTCAGGGCTGAAAAAATCGTTGAGACGTTGCAGGCTGTCGAGGTGCGAGAAGTAGTTAGCGGGGCCAGGGACCACGCGAATATCAGTTTGATTCATAGATGTTGTGCCTCAGGATATTATTGTTTTATAGACGTCTAAACGTCTTGATTGCCAAATACTAGCATCGTGTTATAGTGGCTTCAACACTGCATCACAGATGGAACAACAATAATGACGCACAACCCACTGATCCCACAGAGTAAATTACCTAATCTCGGCACCACGATTTTCACGCAAATGAGTGCACTGGCGCTTAAACATCAGGCGATTAATTTGTCGCAGGGTTTCCCTGATTTTGACGGTCCGCGTTATTTACAGGAGCGACTGGCGTATCACGTTGCCGCAGGCGCGAACCAGTATGCGCCGATGACCGGCTTACAGGCGCTGCGTGAGGCCATTGCCGAAAAGACCGGCTCGCTATATGGCTACACCCCCGACGCCAATAGCGATATCACCGTGACGGCGGGCGCGACAGAAGCACTTTATGCGGCAATTACTGCCCTGGTGCGCCCAGGCGATGAGGTCATCTGTTTTGACCCGAGCTATGACAGCTATGCGCCAGCGGTGGAGCTATCGGGTGGCGTCCTCAAGCGTATTGCGTTGCAGCCGCCACATTTTCGTGTCGATTGGGCCGCGTTTCACGCATTACTCAGCGATAAAACGCGTCTGGTTATTCTTAATACACCGCACAATCCTTCAGCCACCGTCTGGCATGCGGCTGACTTTTCCGCACTCTGGCAGGCGATTGCGGAGCGAGAAATCTACGTGCTGAGCGATGAAGTCTACGAACATATCTGCTTTGATCCGCAGGGCCACGCCAGCGTGCTGGCGCATCCGCAACTGCGTGAACGGGCTATCGCGGTCTCCTCGTTTGGTAAAACCTATCATATGACGGGCTGGAAGGTTGGCTACTGCATTGCACCCGCGGCGATAAGCGCCGAATTGCGCAAAGTGCATCAGTATTTGACCTTTGCGGTAAATACCCCGGCGCAGCTGGCACTTGCGGATATGCTGCGTGCCCAGCCGGAGCACTATCGCCAGTTGCCCACGTTTTACCGTGAGCGGCGAGATCTGTTTATTGAAGCATTGAGAGAAAGTCGACTGGAAATTCTGCCCTGTGAAGGAACCTACTTCCTGCTGGCCGATTACAGCGCTATCTCTGATAAAGACGACGTGAGCTTCTGCCAGTGGCTAACCACAGAGGTGGGTGTTGCTGCTATTCCATTATCGGTTTTTTGCGCCGATCCGTTCCCGCACAAACTTATTCGCCTGTGCTTTGCCAAGCAGGAATCGACGCTGCTGGCGGCAGCAGAACGCTTGCGCCAGCTCTGATTATTTAACGGTCCAGGCCTGTGAGAAATTACGATCGCCAAACATTTCGAGCAGGCCGTTAATTTGCTTCAGACGCAGCACTTCGTCGCTATCCATCCCCAGTTCTTTGCTGATTTTCTCTTCATTCCAGCCCAAACGCGCCAGTTCCAGCACGATATCTGACATGGCGTTAATCTGATGCCGCCCACGCGCGCGGTTATGACGCACGGTTGCTGCCATACGTGAAGGTAGCGTGGTGCTGCGACTGTCGATACTGGTGACCGGCAGGTAGCCCTTAAACTGCTTTTTTAAACCCGCTTTGCTGCTGGCAAGCGCAAATCGATGAAATCCATCAACTATTTCGTATTGATGGTCATTTTTTTTCATCACGACAAGCGGTTGCGTAAAACCGTCCGCCTCCAGCGATTTTTGCAGCAGCCGCTTTTCCGGCGGCGCCATGTTATTCGGGTTATAGGCGTTTGGCGTAATCTGTTCCTCTTTGACCCAAACGACACAATCAACAGGCTGATCGTTAAACGGGCTGACACCGTGCAGCGCCTGGCGAAAGTGATTGATCGCCTCTACGCGGGCGTCAAAATCAAGCGATTGCAGCCAGGTGGTCATATCATTAATTAATCGTTGTTGCACAGAATCCCCCATTGTTGACGTTTTTGGTGCATCCGTTCGCGGTAGCGCTGATAGTGCATAGACTTTGTCGGGCTAAAAGAGAGCGCCCGACACCAGTAGTCGTTGTTTAACATGACCTTGCAGATACGTCGCCAGGACGGGATATCTTTTGAGCCGACATCGCCCTCCTGGCTGTCCGGAATATCCTCCATGCCCTGTTTTTGATACCAGTGCAGGTAGACCGCGATTTTATTGCGATAATGTTCGGCGGTGGTTTGCGGCATGCTTTGCAGCAGAAACATCGCGTAGCTGCGCCAGGTGTGATGCGCGGGCTTTTCGAGTTTTCGGTGACCGTAAAACTGATTGTCGCGCCCGGCGTATACCCCGCCGCTGTGTACGCCGCTCACACGCTGACACATAGCGGCCCAGCGTTCCGGCTCCAGCACATGATAGAGCCACAGCCCCTGGCGCTGTTCCGGCCCGAAGGGTTCACAAATGCGCATATTACGCGGTGGTACGCCTGCCTGATACATCAGGTTATATAGTGGGTTGTAACAGTGCTTTGTACGAGCGAACCACGTCCAGATATCCGCTGTTTTCCAGTCATAAATGGGGTACACATTCCAGGCGTGGCCGCCGGGTGCTGCGGTTGTCCAGGGTTTGTCATCGGCAAAACGTTGCTTGCGTTGTGAAGAAATGGTCAGGAATCGGTTATAGGATTCATCGGCGCGGATCCCAATCAGCATGGCTGCCGGGCGCTGCTGTGAAAACCACTCCGCAAAGCTTTGGACAAAGCTTTCGAAAGTGCAGCCCTGATGATAAAACGGAAATATTGTCGGGTCGGTTATCGCGCCTTCTGGGGGCTGTCGTACCCAATGTGCGCCGGGTTCCCAGCATTGCCATTCGGGTTCAAACTGGGTAAGGGCATTTTGTGTAGTAAGGGGAATCGCCACCCAATAGAAATTCTCGATAACATCCTGATAGAGATCGCGCATGCGTTCGCAATGGGTGATGGTACTGGAAAACTGCGCCTCCCAGTCGATAAAGAGGACGCTGATTTTCTTGCCCATTTCTCGCGCCAGTAGCGCGGTAATATGGAGCATGACCGTGGAATCTTTACCGCCAGAGAATGAGACGCAAACACGGGGAAAATTCTGTAAGGCCCAGGCTGCGCGATGCTGGCTGGCTTCCAGCACAGTACAGGATAATGGAACCTTTGATAACGACATTGTCGGCAATCCTTGCGAAATAGATGATATGATTTTTTACTATCATATAACGACAAGGATGCCGAAGGTAATATTTTAATTAATGGTTACCGTAAGATACATTTGTTGCAGGGTATGTATTCTGGATAAGAATACATACCCATAATCAATTTGTTAAAGTGATTTATTGTTTATCGCAATTTTTTCTATCACTTTGGCAAATGATGGCGTATTCATCGACGAACGATTATAGATAGTATATATCATTATCGAAGGTAATGGTTCAGGCGTGATAATCTCTTTGAGCTTACCGTTTTCACCCAAATAATCGAAAAATTCACGCGGAATAATGCCAATCAAATCGGTTTTCTGAATAATGTTGACCATACCAATAAGTGAATTAGTGCGTAATCCTGTGCGTCTTCCCTGGTACTGTTCATCTACTTCTGACTGATAACCTTTAATGCCGGGTTCGTCCGTCGTGTAAGTTGCGAAACGTTCAAGAAGAATCTCTTCCCGCGTTGCCTGTTCCCCCAAACGAGGGTGATCCTCGCGGCAGACTAACACCGTAGGCACCTCTTTAAAAGGTTCGCAGACCACCGAACGGTTAATGATAGGCGAGGTGCTTAAAACCAAATCCGCCTTTCTGTAACTCATTAAATCTTCTATGTTATCGGATGTTGCGACGTAATCGTAATGGGCGACTTCAATGCTGGGGTCGTCCAGCAAATGTGTCACGATGTTGATAATAGGGCCAGAGATGAAAATTTGCGGGCCATAAATGACAAAGCGTTTCGTGAGCTCTGAATGGCTCATGATATTGATAGTTTTTTCCAGTTGGTTCAGGTTATCCGCGAGGTGATGATGCAGATTAACGCCAACCGTGGTAGGCGTGATCCCTTTGCCGGAACGCACGAACAATGGGTCGTTTAGCTGAATGCGCAAGCGCTGTAATGACTGGCTGACGGCGGACGGGGTAATAAACAACATCTCGGCAGCTTTACTGATGCTGAGATGTTGATAAATGCATTCAAAAATAACTAATAAGTTAAGATCGAATCGCTTTAGATCATAGAGGTTAGCCATTATGTTGTCCTTGTTTCGGCGCAGGTTGCAGTGAAGGCACCATTGCGCTCCTGTACCGCGAAGATTATTAACATTCCATGTTTTCGTAAAACTAAAAGCACCTTACATCCTGACTTAATATATATCAGAAAATAGTGTTTTACTACTGATCATAGAAAACAAGGTGATTGATATTTTATTTTTATACAATCACCCTGCGTTAATTACTCTTCGCCCATCATGACCTTCAGTTTTTGGGCATCAGGCAGGCCGACGACCTGCTGTAACTGGCCTTCTTTATTCATATAGTAAATGGCTGGTGTGACGTTTGCGCCCAGGTCATCCATCAGTTTCTGATTTTCATTTAATGTACGCATCGCATCCGCTGCTGGGGTAGCGGGAAGGGTGAGCTTCAGTTTTCCACCGGATTGCTCGTAGTCATGCCAGGTTTTGGCGGGATCTTTCGTCGCCAGGATTGCGGCGGCGGTGTCCGGGCTTTCGGGTTTGATGACGCCAACCAGCAGCGTACGAAGTTGAACTTTTCCTGAATCTACCCACGGGCGCGCCTGTTGCCAGAACTGTTTGCAATACGGGCAGAAGGGATCGGCGAAAACGTACAGTATGACCGGCGCGTCTTTTTTACCGTCCAGTAACCACGTACTTTTTTCCATACGCTTCCACATTTCCTGCCCGGCCGGGGTATAAATCTCTTTCTGGAACAACTGCTCGCTGAGATTTTGTCCTTTCTCATCATACATATAGCCGGAAATGGCGTGTTTGCCGTCTGGTGTCACGTAGATAGCCACGCCCATATCCTGATATTTACCGAGATACCCTTTCATACCTGCGGGCGCATCAAACGGCTTGATGATGGTAATACCCTGTTTTTCGATGGCTTTTACCGGGGCAGGGAGTTCTTCCGCATGGGCGAACAAAGGGAGGAGAGTAAGGAGTAAAGAACGTTTTAGCATAGAAAATCTCTGTAAAATCAGTCCGTAAGATGAAAGGAATGGTGTAGCCTATCACAACCATAGATAAGACCAACCGAGGGTGGATTGCCCTTTAAAGGGTGGGGTGATGTAATCCCTTAGCTGTTACAACCTTTGTTAAGGTAATGTAGAGCGCAACATATAGCCAGCCTGGCTGGCGCTGAATCCACCGACGGGTGTTCAGGTAACGGGGCCGCCTGAAGAGGGGGCCTTTTTACTTTACGCAGATTTAGACGGGCAAGGGGCATTTCGTGCCTTACCCATTTTTAGGTTCACAATGTTGTCTTGAGTCGGTTGTAAGGTAACGCTTATTGATTTGATAATGGAAACGCATTGGCCCTATCAACCAAATTTCGTTAACTTACAACTCAACGAAAACACGGAGGAAGTATAGATGTCCTTGATTAACACTAAAATTAAACCTTTCAAAAACCAGGCATTCAAAAACGGCGAATTCATCGAAGTCACCGAGAAAGATACCGAAGGTCGCTGGAGCGTATTCTTCTTCTATCCGGCTGACTTTACCTTCGTTTGCCCGACTGAACTGGGCGACGTAGCAGACCACTACGAAGAACTGCAGAAACTGGGCGTAGACGTGTACTCTGTTTCTACCGACACCCACTTCACCCACAAAGCATGGCACAGCAGCTCTGAAACTATCGCGAAAATCAAATACGCGATGATCGGTGACCCGACTGGCACCCTGACCCGTAACTTCGAAAACATGCGTGAAGATGAAGGTCTGGCTGACCGTGCGACCTTCGTAGTTGACCCGCAGGGTATCATCCAGGCTATCGAAGTTACCGCTGAAGGCATTGGCCGTGACGCATCTGACCTGCTGCGTAAAATCAAAGCAGCACAGTACGTTGCTTCTCACCCAGGCGAAGTTTGCCCGGCTAAATGGAAAGAAGGCGAAGCAACTCTGGCTCCGTCCTTAGATCTGGTCGGCAAAATCTAAGTCTTAATTGCCCGGCGGCGCGACGCTTGCACGGGCCTACAAATGTAGGCCGGGTAAACGCAGTGCCACCCGGCAACCAACGGGTGCATAGCACCCGTTTTTCTTCCCCCACGCACTATGATGCAAGTTGCATCCAGGCCGCCGAATGAGGCAGCTTGCATGATGATGTATTAAGCCCAGGAGATTAACAATGCTCGACACCAACATGAAAACCCAGCTCAAAGCCTATCTTGAAAAGCTGACCAAACCTGTTGAGCTGATTGCCACGCTGGATGACAGCGCCAAATCGGCAGAAATCAAGGAACTGCTGGCTGAGATTGCTGAACTGTCAGATAAAGTGACCTTCAAAGAAGATAACACGCTGGCCGTTCGTAAACCGTCGTTCCTGATTACCAACCCGGGTTCCCACCAGGGCCCGCGTTTTGCCGGCTCCCCGTTGGGGCATGAGTTCACCTCGCTGGTACTGGCGCTGCTGTGGACTGGCGGTCATCCGTCGAAAGAAGCGCAGTCTCTGCTGGAGCAGATCCGTAATATCGACGGCGATTTTGAATTCGAAACCTATTACTCGCTCTCCTGCCACAACTGCCCGGACGTGGTGCAGGCGCTGAACCTGATGAGCGTGCTGAACCCGCGCATCAAGCACACGGCGATTGATGGCGGCACCTATCAGAACGAAATTACCGAACGTAATGTGATGGGTGTTCCGGCAGTATTCGTGAATGGTCAGGAGTTTGGTCAGGGCCGTATGACACTGACGGAAATCGTGGCCAAAATCGATACTGGCGCGGAAAAACGCGCAGCGGAAGAGCTGAGCACCCGTGATGCTTATGAAGTGCTGATCGTGGGTTCCGGCCCATCCGGTGCCGCTGCCGCTGTCTACTCAGCGCGTAAAGGCATCCGTACCGGCCTGATGGGCGAGCGTTTCGGCGGTCAGGTACTCGATACCGTTGATATTGAAAACTATATCTCCGTACCGAAAACTGAAGGTCAGAAACTGGCTGGCGCACTGAAAGCCCACGTCAGTGAGTATGATGTTGACGTGATTGATAGCCAGAGTGCTTCGAAACTGATTCCGGCGGCGCAGGAAGGCGGCTTACACCAGATTGAAACTGCGTCTGGCGCCGTACTGAAAGCGCGCAGCATCATCATCGCGACCGGTGCAAAATGGCGCAACATGAATGTGCCGGGCGAAGATCAGTATCGCACCAAAGGCGTAACCTATTGCCCGCACTGCGACGGCCCGCTGTTTAAAGGCAAACGCGTCGCGGTTATCGGTGGCGGTAACTCCGGTGTGGAAGCGGCAATCGACCTGGCGGGCGTGGTTGAACACGTGACTCTGCTGGAATTTGCCCCGGAAATGAAAGCGGATCAGGTTCTGCAGGATAAAGTCCGCAGCCTGAAAAACGTCGATATCATTCTGAATGCGCAAACTACGGAAGTGAAAGGCGACGGCAGCAAAGTGACCGGCCTGCAATACCGTGACCGTGTAAGCGGTGATACGCATCAGGTTGCACTGGCGGGGATCTTCGTTCAGATCGGTCTGCTGCCGAATACCACCTGGCTGGAAGGCGCGATTGAGCGCAACCGGATGGGTGAAATCATCATCGATGCGAAATGTGAAACCAGCGTCAAAGGCGTCTTTGCCGCGGGTGACTGCACCACCGTTCCGTACAAACAGATTATCATCGCCGCAGGCGAAGGCGCGAAAGCGTCACTCAGCGCCTTTGATTATCTGATTCGTACGAAAACGGCATAAAAAAAGAAGTAAGACGACACCTGCAAAAAGAAAAAAGGCTACCGAAAGGTAGCCTCTTTTTTTATCTCACCACCATCACCGGGACATGGGCGTGGCGAATAACGCTGGAGGCATTCGAGCCCAGCAGGTGCGTGGAGATGGACGGGTTACGGGAACCGATAACCACCACGTCCGCTTTCAGTTCTTCAGCAAGCTCGTTCACCACGTCGCGAACGCTGCCGATGCGCACGTGCAGTTTCAGGCGCTCGGGGTCGATACTGAAGTGGCTTTTCATCGTTTCTAAGCGGTTGATCGCTTCCTGATGAAGATGTTCTTCAAAGCGACGCACATCCGCCGCGAAACGGCTCATGGTGTAGCTGGCTGAACCGGGTAACACGTGGAGCAGATGAATGATCCCATCCTGCTGCGCCAGAAATTCAGCGTGAGCGATAGCCTTATCACTCAATTCCATCTCGAATACGTCAACGGGCATAATGATTGTCTTGTACATATGCATTCCTCCTTGTCTCTGTATTTGATATCAAAGCATATTATGGCTTTTTAGTTTGTCATTGATATCTCAAATTTATCGTTCGCTGGGTGGAAGGGTGTAAAGTTTTTTCAATCTCACCAGATACCGCCGCCAGAAACAGAAAGAGGATGCCGGGGCATCCTCTTAATTCATCGCAATTAGCGTTGGTAATCACCGGCTGCTTCCGGCTGGTAGAGCAGTTCCAGCACCTCGAGATGCGTGGACGTGCCGCCGGGGAGTTCCCAGTGAATCGTGCTACCAACGCGCAGGCCAATCAGCGCCGCGCCCACCGGGGCCAGCACGGAAAGCTGCGTGTTGCTGTCTGTCATTTGCGTAGGAAATACCAGAGTTCGCACGCGCTCTTCGCCGCTGGTCAGATCGCGAAATCTCACCTGGCTGTTCATGCTCACGACATCAGGTGGAACCTGTTCCGGCGGGCACATTTGCGCGCGGTCCAGTTCGTCGTTCAGCGCGCCAGCCACCGGAGAGTTTGCGTAAGCAGGCAGTTCCAGCAGTCTGTCGATACGCTCCGCATCGAACTCATTAATGATGATGGCAGGTCTGGTCATAGTTACTCCATGTCGTTCCAGAAACGTCTATCCAAAAGAAAACCCTCACCGCCAGCGGCAAGGGTTCATCTCACACCATCATACGCATTCAATCATCAGGTTTGAAGTGATACAACGCACATTCAATCACTGAAAATTATCGATTTATCTCGATTATTGTCAGTATCCCACTTTATCCAGCACAAACTGTTTACCGCAGTTGCCCGGGTGCGGCTGAGGCAGGAACGAAGAAGCAGAAAGTGGTGCATTGATGTTCCCGGCTTTTAGCGAAATTTGCATTTCGGTAAGGTAGTTCGGGTTGCCATTACAGGTCAGTTTAAACGCTTTGACGTTCTCTTTGCCAAAGGCGCTGGCGACGGCGGCATCAAAGTCGCTGCGGCTCACTTTTTTTCCATAGTTGGCGGCTAAAAATTGTCCCAGCGCGCTGGCTTTGACTTCGCTGTTCAGGCGCACCATGGTGCCGAAATACGCGTCAGGATCGAAACCAAAACAGACGCCATGTTTGGCATATTCATAACGCTCAAGGCAGGATTTTCCACCGCTGCCGGGCATCACGCCGTTCAGCTTGTTTGCCATTTCCAGCGATAAACCGGTTTCGGGGGCTGAACATTTACGGCTGCCTTTGGCTTCAGGCATATTCGGAATAGGGCGCGTCGCGCAACCAAAGCGCATCCAGCGACCTTCATCAACGCCGCGAGAGGCGATAGATTTTGGCAGCCCCGGCCAGAGGCCGTGAACGGTGAGATGATCGGCTTTGTTGGCCGTCTCTTTCTGGATTTTGCACTCCTGCGGCGCTTTGCGATTTCTGTCGTTCATGCTCTGACAAAAACCAGTTTGCCACGAAAGCGCCAGCACATAGCGGTCAAAATCGCCATATTGCGTGGGAGTGAGGGGGGCAGCGCTGGCGCATTGCGCGACGAGCAGCAGGGTGCCGACGCATCCGGCCAGAAGATCCTTCCTGAACATAGTACGTATCCGGGGGAGTTAATAATTCAAGGCAATTATTAAAGCATAAAAAAGGCGTCCTTAGACGCCTTTTATCCGTTTCACGAATACTTACAGCGCGCTACCCGGCACCAGAATCTCAGTCGCGATGATTACTACGACCAGGCCAACCAGTACCGGAACGGAGGTGCGTTTCACCACTTCGAACGGCGAAATTTTTGCCATCCCGGCCACGGCTACCACGACGCCGGAAACCGGAGAGATAGTACGGCCAAGGTTGGATGCCTGCAGCATTGGAATGGAAAGATAAGCCGGGTTAATACCGGAGGTGTGCGCCAGCTTAGGAATCATTTCCACAAACGCATAAAACGGCGCATTACCGGAGCCGGTGGTCATCGCCGCCAGCATGGTCAGCACCACCAGCACCAGCATCAGAATAATGCTCGCGGAGCCGAACGAGGTGGCGATGGAAATCAGGCTATCGATAAAGCCTATCGTGCTCAGGCCCTGCGCAAAAACGCCCGCCGCAACTAACAGCATCACCACGCCGGCGAAGGCGTCCGCCATGCCGCGATAGGCCACTTCCAGGCCGGAGAAGACGTTCTGCGTGTTGAAACTGCGGCAGAATTCCAGCACCGCCGCCAGCAGCATGCAGATAACCAGAATGGTAATAATGTGTAGCTGCGGGCCCCATTTACCGTCAAAGATCAGCACGCCAATGATCGGCGCGAACGGCAGAATGGCGTAAAAGCTCGGTGCGGTGGTGGTGATTTCATTCACATCGAGCATTTCATGGGACACGTTCTCTTTTTTATCGAGATAGCGCTGCCAGAAGAAGTGGGCAATCGCCATTGCGATAATCGCGGCGATTGAGATAGGAAGCGTCGTTTTAAAGGCAAAATCAATCAACGGCATCTCTGCCGCTTTTGCCGCCAGCACAACGTCGCCGGAGGTAGGAGAAAGAATAATCGCCGCCGGAGAGGCGCAAATCGCGGCAGCCGCACCACGGCTAATACCGACGTTAACCATCACCGGGAACAGCGTCGCCATTAACAAAACGCCAAGGCCCGTTGCAGATGATACGGCCAGTGACATCAGGCAGGCGACGAAATAGGCGGCAATCATCAATAAATAGGGTGAGTTAATATAACGCAGTGGTTTTGAGGCCAGTTTTACGACCATGTCGTTGGCACCAATATGCGTCATGTAGGCGGCAAAACCACACAGCATCATGATCATCATGCCGAGGTCGCCGCCGCGGCTCATCAGCAGGATTTTGATGTATTCAACGATATCCGTTGCGGAATAACCCGTGCTTGCTTCGCTGGCGGGTAACACTTTATGGCCCATCAGCGCGCTTGCGATCAGCAATACAATCCCGCCGACGAATAAAACGCCCGTGGCGGAAAAGCCCTTAATGATATAGCGGGCGACGCCCACAATGACCACAACCCCAATCAGGAGCTCAAATGCCGTTAACATAGTTTTACCTGTCACCATTGTCGAAAATATGTACTGAGAAAAGCACATAAAAAAGAATAATAAAGGGAATGTGCCGAAATAAGCGGCAATACTTGCTGATGGAAATCAATAAAATGATTATTTGTAGTAATACAACAGACAATTGATCGAGTAAATCACAAAGCTGAAAACCTCTTAATTATAGCGGGGCAGGAGGTATCTGAAAGCAATAAGTGAATTAATTGTTATAATTATTTCCATTTTGTTGAATCGTAAAGCAATTAAAAAAGACTTTATTTCGCGAATATTGCCTGCGTATACTCCGGTTACTTTCATTAACCGAATCGTGATTATGTACGCATCCTGGAACTGGCGCTTACGCTTCATCAGAAAACATTTTCTGATGCTTCTGCTCGCGTTCGGTTTTTGGTTTATCCAGTGCCAGGTAGCGATTGCTTCTCATGACTGTCAGTTAAGCCCGGCGGGCGAGGCGGCGATGATCCAGCATATGGATCACCAGATGTCATCACATGCGACGCAAACTAATATGTCGCTGTGCGGGCAACACTGTGTGCCCGACTCCTCGCAGAAAACGCTCGATAATTCCTCTTTAGTCGCGATTCCGGTGGTTTCCAGCCTGGCGTTAGTTATGCCGACCTGCGAAGCCGTACAGGAAGACGCGTGGTCACTGGCACCTCCTGCCGTAGGGCCTCCGGCAACGATTCGTTTTTGCCGGTTCCGCGAATAGAAACCTGATAATCCGTTTAACTATCAATTAATTAACGATTATCAGGAGTTTACTATGTCTGCAATTTATACTCGTGCGCTGGCTGGCGTACTGTTTGCTGTATCCGCATTTTCCGTTTCTGCGCACGATATGAGCGCACACGCCACAATGACAATGCCCTCCGCCGCCACCTGGCAGGGCGAAGGCATTATCAAAAAAGTGACTGCCACTTCCATCACCATTGCCCATCATCCCATCCCCGCGCTGAACTGGCCTGCGATGACGATGCAATTTGCTCAACCGACTGCTCAACCTGTTACCGCGCAACGCGTGGGCGAAGAGGTGGATTTCACCTTTACCGAGGGTGAGGGCGGTTACCAGATTGTATCCCTGAACTCGCACCGTTAAGCCGGAGGTGACATGAAACAACGCACGTTGAGTCTGTGGCTCGGCGGGGTGTTGCTTGGATTTTTTGGCTCCGCCGCGCAGGCGGAGTCATGGACACTCACGCAAACTCTGTCGCAAGCCCAGCGCTATTCCGCTGAACTTTCCGCTAATCGCAATGAAGCCCGGGCGCTGGAAAATATGGCCGATTCCGCGGGGGAATTGCCGGATCCGAAACTGAAATTTGGTATCGAAAACGTTCCGGTACAGGGCAGTAATAACCAACGTCTGACACGCGAAGGGATGACCATGCAGCGCGTGGGTATTATGCAGCGCTACGTCAGCGCCGAAAAACGCGAACGCAAAGCGCAGACGTTACAGGCGCAGGCACAAAGCGTTAGCGCGAAATCAGAAGCGATTCGCGCCGCCCTGCAACGCGATACCGCGCAGGCGTGGCTTGATCTCGCACTCTCGGAAAAAGCGCTGCAATCAGCCAAAAAGCTGGTGGCGGAAACCGAGCGACAGCAGGGCACGCAGCGCGCCAGCGTCGGCAGCGGAACCGCCGCGCCGGACAGCGTACTGGCGCTGAAGGTTTCGCTCAATGCAATGCGCGATAACGTTACGCTTGCAGAGCGTGACGTGCAGGTGGCGCGGGCAAAACTGATGAAGTTTACCGGTCAGCCGATTGATTCGGTTTCCGGCGCACTGCCACCGTATCAACGCTTGCCTGCGGATGAAGCCACGCTGCTCGCCGGTGTGGATCAGCACCCGGAAGTGATTGCCGCCGCGCGGGAAGCCAATGAAGCCAAAGCACGCTCGGCGCAGTCGGCGGTGGCGGCCATCCCTGATGTCGATGTCGAGGTGTACTACGGTCATCGCTCTGAAGGGTATGACGATATGGCGGGGGTGATGTTTACCGTGGATTTGCCGCTGTTTAAAGATAAACGTCAGGATAAAGATTACGCGGCAGATGTCTCCCGCACCATGCAGGCCAACGATCAGCTTTCGCTGACTGAGCGCGATCACGCTGCCCAGATTAGCTCGCTGATTGCCGAATATCAGGCTGCGCAACATATCTGGTTGCGCCTGCGCGATGAAACTCTACCGCTCCAGCAGCAGCGTCTTTCTTTACTGACCGCCCAGTATCGCGCCGGTCAGTCTGATCTTTCTTCCTTACTTGCCGCACGTCGCGATGTGCTGGACAGCACCCTTGCCACCAGTCAGGCCGAACGTGAAGTCGCCCGGACCTGGGCTGCCATTCACTATTTGATTCCACAGGAGTTGGCGCTATGAACAAGAACTTACTGACGCTGGCGATTGTGGCCGTGCTGGCGGCGGGAGCGGGCTATTACGCCGGATATCGCAGTCCGGCGACAGACTCCGCCGCCACTGAATCTACGGCGCGCAAAGTGCTTTACTGGTACGACCCGATGGTTCCCGGACAGCGATTTGATAAGCCGGGGAAATCACCCTTTATGGATATGCAACTGGTGCCGCGCTATGCCGATGAAACGCCGGATAACGGCGGCGTTAGCATTAGCCCGCAACAGCAGCAAAGTCTTGGCATGCGAATCGGCACCGTAGAAAAACGTGCGCTGGTACAGCCTTTTTCCGCGTTTGCGACGGTCACCACCGATGAGCGTAGCCTGCAAATTATTCCGTCTCCGGCCAACGGCGTCGTCGAGAAACTGTTTGTTCGCGCCCCGCAGCAGTGGGTGAAAGCGGGTGAGCCGTTGGCACAGCTGTGGATCCCCGAATGGACGGCGGCGCAGCAAGAGTATCTGGCCGTGCGTCAACTTGGCGATGCCGCGCTCAGCCGGGCCGCTCGTGAGCGCCTGACGCTGACCTTTATGCCGGAATCTGTCATTCGCCAGGTGGAACGCAGCGGCAAACCGCAGTCGCGAATGGTGCTGCGTGCCGAGCAGGAGGGCTACGTGTCGAAGCTCGACACACGCGAAGGTGCGCAGGTTACCGCCACCGCGCCGTTGTTTGAACTGGCAAGCCAGGACCCGGTCTGGGTGGTGATTGACTATCCACAAACTCAGGCGCAACGCCTGATACCGGGCAGTGACGTCGTGGCGAGCGCTGACGGCTGGCCTGGCGAGCAATTCCACGGCAAGGTGAGCGAACTGCTGCCGCAGATGGAAACCACCACGCGCACCCTGAAGGCGCGTATTGTTCTGGATAACCCGCAGCACAAACTGAAGCCCGGCATGTTTTTAACCGTGCGTTTGCAGGATGAATCTGCGCAACCGCCGGTGTTGGCAATTCCGGAAGAAGCGTTGATCGCCACTGGCAGTGAGAATCGAGTGATTGTCGCCACCGGAGACGGGCACTTCGCACCGGCACGCGTCACCACAGGCGTAACCGCCAACGGCTGGACGGAGGTCAAAGAGGGGCTGAAGGAGGGCGATAAGGTGGTGACCTCTGGCCAGTTCCTGATTGATTCCGAAGCCAGCCTGCGCAGTGCCTTGCCGCAGGAAACGAAAAAGGCGCAAGAGTATGTCGGCAACGGCGTCGTCAAGGCCATCGAAGGGAACACGGTAACGCTGTCGCACCAGCCGATTCCCGCGCTGCACTGGGGGGCGATGACTATGGACTTCACCCTCAGCGCCAGCGCGGCAAAACCGAAGCCTGGCGATAACATCATGTTCCACTTTACGCTGGATGATGCGCAGGGGCCGCTGATTTCACAATGGATGCCAATGACGGGAGGCGAGAAATGATTGCCGCCGTGATTCGAGCTGCGTTGCGTAATCGCCTGCTGGTGATTTTTGCTGCGCTGGGGATGGCGCTGTGGGGCGCCTGGGCGGTGCAACGTGCGCCGCTGGATGCGCTGCCGGACCTCTCTGATGTGCAGGTGATTATTCGCGCCAGCTATCCGGGAAAAGCGCCGCAGATTATAGAAGATCAGGTCACTTATCCGCTTACCACCACCATGCTTTCGGTGCCTGGCGCGAAGACGGTGCGCGGCTTTTCGATGTTTGGCGACGCTTATGTGTACGTGTTGTTTGAAGACGGTACTGACCTTTACTGGGCGCGTTCGCGCGTGCTGGAGTATCTGAGTCAGATTCAGGCGCAAATGCCGGAAGGCGTCACGGTGGCATTAGGGCCGGATGCCACGGGGGTGGGCTGGATTTACGAGTATGCGTTGGTTGACCGTACCGGCAAACACAGTCTTGCGGATCTGCGTGCGCTCCAGGACTGGACGCTGAAGTACGAACTGAAAACCGTGCCTAACGTTTCGGAAGTCGCCAGCGTCGGCGGGATGGTACGCCAGTATCAGGTGATTGCCGATCCGATGCGGATGCGGGCGTTAAACGTGACGCATCAGCAAATTGTCGATGCGCTGAAATCTGCCAACCAGGAGGGCGGCGGCGCACTGATGGAGATGGGCGAAGCGGAATACATGGTGCGCACCACCGGTTATCTGCATTCGCTTGATGAGTTCCGACAGGTGGTGGTGACCAGCCGTGATGGCGTGCCGGTGCTGCTGACAGATGTCGCCGATGTGCGGATGGGGCCAGAAATTCGGCGCGGCGTCGCGGAACTTAACGGCGAGGGGGAAGTGGCCGGCGGCATTATCATCATGCGTTATGGTAAGAATGCCCGTCAGACCATTATGGATGTGAAAGCGAAGCTTCAGTCGCTGCAAAAAACTTTGCCGGAAGGGGTGGAGATCGTCCCGGTTTACGACCGTTCGCAGCTTATCGACCACGCGATCGAAACGTTAACCCATAAGCTGATTGAAGAGTTTATCGTCGTTGCCCTGGTCTGTACCCTGTTTCTGTTCCATTTCCGCTCGGCGCTGGTGGCAATTGTTTCGCTGCCGCTTGGCATACTTGGCGCGTTTATCGTCATGCACTATCAGGGGATTAACGCCAACATTATGTCGCTGGGCGGGATTGCGATTGCTATCGGTGCCATGGTGGATGCGGCGATCGTGATGATCGAAAACATGCATAAAGTGCTGGAGCAGTGGCGGCACGATCATCCCGACAAAACGCCTTCCGGCCCCGATTACTGGCACATTGCCGGGCAGGCGGCAACGGAAGTCGGGCCTGCGTTGTTTTGCAGCCTGCTGATTATCACGTTGTCGTTTATTCCGGTCTTCTCGCTGGAGGCGCAGGAAGGGAAGATGTTTGCACCGCTGGCGTTCACCAAAACCTGGGCGATGGCGATGGCGGCGGGGCTCGGCATCACCTTAGTGCCGGTACTGATGGGCTATTTTATTCGCGGAAAAATTCCTGATGAGCAATCCAACCCAATCAACCGCTGGCTGATTCGTGCCTATGAGCCGCTACTTGATAAAGTGCTGGCCTGGCCAAAGGCGACACTGGCGCTGGCATTGCTGCTGCTGGGCATGACGCTCTGGCCGCTCAGCCAGTTGGGTAGCGAATTTATGCCGCCGCTCGACGAGGGGGATTTGCTCTATATGCCCTCTACGCTGCCGGGTATTTCTGCGCGCGAAGCGAGCCGCCTGCTGCAACAAACCGATCGGTTGATTAAAAGCGTGCCGGAAGTAGCCAGCGTGTTTGGTAAGGCCGGGCGTGCGGAAACGGCTACCGACCCTGCGCCGCTGACCATGCTGGAAACCACCATTCAGTTTAAACCTCGCGACCAGTGGCGACCGGGCATGACGCCGGACAAACTGATTGAGGAGCTGGATAAAACGGTGAAAGTTCCGGGGATTGCCAACGTCTGGGTACCGCCGATTCGCAACCGTCTCGATATGCTGGCGACAGGTATCAAGAGCCCGGTGGGAATTAAAGTAAACGGCAATAACCTGGCAGACATCGAACGTGTCGCCCGCGAAATCGAGCAGGTGGTGAAGGGTGTGCCGGGTGTGACATCCGCGCTCGCCGAGCGACTTTCAGGTGGGCGTTATGTGGATATCGCGATCAATCGCCAGCAGGCGGCCCGCTATGGCGTGTCGGTGAAAGAGTTGCAATCGTTGGTGTCGACGCTGGTGGGCGGCGAGAACGTCGGTCAGACTATCGAAGGGCGCGAACGTTATCCCATTAACATCCGTTACCCGCGCGAATGGCGCGATAATATCGACAAGCTGCGGGCAATGCCGGTGGTGACGGCCAATGGGAGCCAGGTGGCACTCAGCGAATTGGCGGATATCCGTATCACCGAAGGTGTGCCGATGCTGAAAAGCGAAAATGCGCGACTGTCGAACTGGATTTATGTCGATTTACGCGGACGTGACCTGAAATCCGCGGTGGATGAAATGCAGCAACGAGTAGCGCAACAGGTGACCCTGCCGCAGGGAGTCACGCTCTCCTGGTCCGGACAATTTGAATATCTTGAACGCGCCACGGCAAAACTGAAAATAGTGCTTCCGGTTACCTTAGTGATTATTTTTACACTACTTTGGTTAACCTTCAGACGTATTTCAGATGTATTACTGATAATGGGAACGCTTCCCTTTTCTCTGATTGGCGGCGTCTGGTTGTTATGGCTTCTCGGTTATAATCTCTCTGTGGCCGGAGCGGTAGGGTTTATTGCCCTTGCGGGGGTGTCAGCGGAGTTTGGTGTGATCATGGTGCTCTATTTGAATCATGCGCTTGAGAAACATCGTAAATCCGATCCTGATGGCGGCACACCGCTATTAATGCGCGCGATTCATGAGGGGGCGGTGCTACGTGTGCGCCCCAAAGTGATGACGGTGGCGACCATCATGGCCGGCCTGCTGCCTATCATGTGGGGCAGTGGTACGGGTTCGGAAGTGATGAGCCGGATTGCCGCGCCGATGATCGGCGGAATGATTTCCGCACCATTACTCTCGATGTTGGTTATTCCCGCACTTTATCGCATCATCCACCCTAAACAATGAATACAAGCACCCTGCGGGGTGCTTAATTACTTTACTTTATTTACCAAGAATTACCCTAAAATAAAGAATAACCCGATATTGTTAAGCCTTGATTAAGGTTAGCATTGGTACGCTATTTTTATTATGTAATAAGCTTTGGTAATGCTAACGTGTTAATGCTCAAAAGAATTTATTTATTAGCTGCGATAATTGCGGCTCAACTCTGCGTTCTGCCTGTGGCGAATGCCTCATTTATCGAATCGGTGCGCAACGGCTTCTCCACGCTCAACGATAATATTGCGCAAACCTGGGATGAACCCCAGCATTACGATCTCTATGTTCCGGCAATCACCTGGCATGCGCGCTTTGCCTACGATAAAGAGAAAACCGACCGTTACAATGAGCGTCCCTGGGGCGCGGGTTTTGGTGTCTCTCGCTGGGATGAAAAAGGGAACTGGCACGGTATCTATCTGATGGCGTTTAAAGACTCCTGGAACAAGTGGGAGCCGATTGGCGGGTACGGCTGGGAGAAAACCTGGCGACCGCTGACCGACGATAATTTCCGCCTGGGGCTGGGTTATACAGTCGGGGTGACAGCACGTGATAACTACAACTATGTGCCCATTCCGGTGCTGCTGCCGATGGCGTCAATCGGCTATGGCCCGGCAACGTTCCAGATGACCTACATACCGGGCACTTACAATAACGGTAACGTCTACTTTGCCTGGATGCGCTTCCAGTTTTAACCCCTGATTTTGCGCACGGGAGCAGTGGGGTTGACTGGCTTGCAAACAAACTCGAATTAAAGTCAACCCCCGTATAAAAGTTAGAGACATTTATCACTTTTTAGCTAACCTGCACTGGACAAAACACAGCTTTATTGATGTACTGATACCTGACACAGCATTTGTGTCGTTTTTTCATATAAAGGTAATTTTGATGTCTAAGATTAAAGGTAACGTTAAGTGGTTTAATGAGTCCAAAGGATTCGGTTTCATTACTCCGGAAGATGGCAGCAAAGACGTGTTCGTACACTTCTCTGCAATCCAGACCAATGGTTTCAAAACTCTGGCTGAAGGTCAGCGTGTAGAGTTCGAAATCACTAACGGTGCCAAAGGCCCTTCTGCTGCTAACGTAATCGCTCTGTAATCAGCGCATTAGCAGTCAGAATTCAAAACCCGCCTAATCGCGGGTTTTTTTTCGCCTGCTTATCGGCTGGCGTTAAACAGCCAGAAGGCCAGGGCGGTCATCGCAAACGAGCCCAGCAGGTTAACCCCGACATTCAGCAGCGCCCATCCCGGCTTCCCCGCCTGTAACAGAAAGACCACTTCCGCTGAAAAGGTGGAGAAGGTGGTTAAGCCGCCGCAGAACCCTGTCGTGATTAGCAGTTTCCACATCGGGTCAATATGCGTCATCCGGTTAAACCACGCCAGCCCCGCACCAATAATAAACGCGCCCAGCAGGTTTGCCGTTAACGTGCCAATCGGCAGTGCATGATGCATCGGGTTGAGTCGGGTGCTGAGCATCCAGCGCGCGACGCTACCGGTTCCGCCGCCGATAAAAACTGCCAGGAGAACGTTGAACACCTGATTTTTCCTGTTTTCAAACCATCGAAGTGGGTGAGTTTAGCGTTGAAGCTGCTAATCTTGCCAGAACCAACGTAAAAAAGAGGACGTCATATGTGGGTCGCGGCGGGTCAATTTAGCGTTTCTGCCGACTGGCAGGCCAACGCGCAGGAATGCATCTCGCTGATGCGCACGGCAGCAGAACGTGGTGTCTCATTGCTGGTACTGCCTGAGGCGTTGCTGGCGCGCGATATCGCTGACCCCGATCTCAGCGTGAAATCCGCTCAAATGCTCGATGGCGGCTTCATGCAGCAACTGAAGGCCCAGAGTCGACAGGACACCCTGACGACCATCCTGACGCTGCACGTGCCCTCTACGGCGGGCAGGGCCGTGAATATGCTGGTGGCGCTGCGTGGCGGAGAGGTGATCGCGCAATATCAGAAGCTGCACCTGTATGACGCGTTTAACGTTCAGGAGTCCAGGCTTGTGGATGCGGGCGCGGTGGTGCCACCGCTGCTTGAGGTTGGTGAGATGCGCGTGGGGTTGATGACCTGTTACGATTTGCGTTTCCCGGAGCTGGCGTTAAACCTGGCGCTTCAGGGCGCAAATCTGTTGGTTCTGCCGGCGGCATGGGTACGCGGGCCGCTGAAGGAGCACCACTGGTCAACGCTTCTGGCGGCACGCGCGCTGGATACAACCTGTTATATCGTCGCCTCGGGCGAATGTGGCAGTCGGAATATCGGCCAGAGCCGCATCATTGACCCTTTAGGCGTCACCCTCGCCGGTGCCGGAGCAACGCCGCAACTTATAATGGCGGAAGTCTTTGAACAGCAGGTTAAAGAGGTGCGCGCACAATTACCGGTATTAACTAACCGTCGCTTTGCGCTACCGCAATTACTGTGACGTTTTTTTAAACAACACTTGATTCACCTTGTTACAGATTGCTATTGTGTGCGCGCGGTAAGATGACCGTTAATACGTTATGGTCATTTATTGCATTTTGCAGCCTGTTTTAGAAAAGAAGGTATCTATGGGTGAGATTAGTATTACCAAACTGCTGGTTGTCGCAGCGCTGATTATTCTGGTGTTTGGTACCAAAAAATTACGTACGCTGGGCGGCGACCTGGGCTCAGCAATCAAGGGCTTCAAGAAAGCCATGAACGAGGATGAGGTCAGCGCGAAGAAAAGTGTTGATGTGGATGACATCCCGGCGGAAAAACTCTCTCACAAAGAGTAAGCTGCAGACATTGGATAAGGCGTGCGGATAAATTCTGCTTTAAGCAGGTGCATGTCTTATAGCGGGCAATCATTGCCTGTTAAAAAGGCCAATGCCGAGACGCAATGGCCTTTTTTAATACCTGAAATATGACTAAAGGTATTAAGTTGCAATCAGATGTTTCTAATGCCGGTATAAAAAAAGCCGCTGCTTAAAAGCAACGGCTTGGCTAAACGCAGCGTCTGCGTTTATTTCACTTCCATCCCTTTCGCCTGAAGATCGGCGTGATAGGAGGAACGAACGAACGGGCCGCACGCAGCGTGGGTGAAGCCCATCGCCAGCGCTTCCGCTTTCATCTCTTCAAACTCATCCGGGCTTACATAACGCTGTACCGGCAGGTGATGGCGGCTTGGCTGCAAATACTGACCCAGGGTCAGCATGGTGACGCCGTGGCGACGCAGGTCGCGCATCACTTCAATGATTTCCGCGTTGGTTTCACCCAGACCGACCATCAGGCCAGACTTGGTTGGGATTTCCGGGTGCGCTTCTTTAAAGCGTTCCAGCAGCTTCAGCGACCAGTTGTAGTCCGCGCCCGGACGCACCTGGCGATAGATACGCGGCACGTTTTCCAGGTTATGGTTAAAGACATCTGGCGGGGTTGCCGTCAGGATCTCTAACGCGCGATCCATACGTCCACGGAAGTCAGGAACCAGCGTCTCAATTTTAATGGTTGGGCTTTTCTCGCGGATAGCGGTAATGCAGTCGGCAAAGTGCTGAGCACCGCCGTCGCGCAGATCATCACGGTCAACTGAGGTAATCACCACATAACGTAGCGCCATATCAGCGATGGTTTGCGCCAGTTTTCCCGGTTCGTTGGCATCCGGGGCAATCGGGCGACCGTGGGCAACGTCACAGAACGGGCAACGGCGGGTACAGATAGCACCCAGAATCATGAATGTCGCGGTGCCGTGGTTAAAACATTCCGCCAGGTTTGGGCAAGAGGCTTCTTCACAAACAGAGTGCAGGCCATTCTTACGCATCGCCGCTTTGATACCCTGAATACGGGAGGAATCAGCCGGAAGTTTGATTTTCATCCACTCGGGCTTGCGTAGCAGCGCTTCGCGCTCGGTGGCCACGTTTTTGACCGGGATAAGTGCCATTTTATCGGCGTCGCGGTACTTGACACCGCGTTCCATCACAATGGGTTTACTCATAGCGTGCGTGTTCCAGTTGCGAGTCTTTAAGGAAAGCGTTTCAATTCAATGAAATGTTGCATTTATCAACTATTTTTGAATTCATTGTAAGCAGTATACCATTGAAACGGGTGTCAAAGCAGCCTGCCAGTGCGGCAAATTGTAAAATAGTTGTTGTTTTATGCTTTTTAGTTATCGGACGGTCTACCTGTTTTCGCGATCAGAATGCCTGACGAATGACATCAATGACACCCTGTAAAACCGGATCGCGCAGGCTGAGCTTGTTGTAATGCAATGAAAATTCGACTTCTTCTTGCTGAATGGGCGCAAAATCAATGCAGGCCAGCGGCCAGCACTGACGGTAAAGAGAGAAGAATCGACGCGGCATAATCCCCAGCAGGTCGCTGCCGCCAATCAGTGAAGCAATGGTGAACAAATTGTAACTGCTAAAACTCACCTGTCGGTCTGGCAACATCTCATGAATGCGTTTATGCAGGGGGCTATGGCTGCTGCCATCGGGCGTCAACAGCGTATATTCATACGCCTTCAGCAATGCCAGGGAAACGGATTGCTGTAAAACGGGATGCCCATGGCGACAGACCAGCACCAGCGGGTCGCGGAACAGCGTGTGGCTGTAAAGCGCAGGCATGGTCTGAGCATGACTATCGATGATTAAATCCGTCTGGAACTGGCTGAGCTGATTGCCTGTGTCGTTGACGGCAACATTGCGTACCAGAATTTGCGGATAGCTTTCTTTAATGGCCTGGTAAATCGCGGGCATGATAAGCGCCCCGACGGAGGGCGGCGTACCGATGGTGAGGATACGCTGTTTATCATAACTGCCGGTAAGATTCAGCGCGCCAAGTATCGACTCCAGCCCCTGGCTAATATATTCATGCAGATGCGTGGCATAGGCCGTTGCCGTCACCCCCTGACCTTTACGGATAAACAGCGGGTCAGGGAAAAGACCACGCAGTTTTTGAATCGACTGGCTGATGGCAGACGGCGTGATATTTAACACTTTCGCTGCGTTAACAATCCCTTTATGGACATAGACCGCTTCAAAAATTGTCAGCAAATTAAGATCAATATTACGTAATGTGCGGAAAATCTGGGTGGTATCATTATCGATACGTGGTGGTGATTTATTTTCTAACGGTTGTTGATATTCCACTCTATTTACCCTTTTACATTCACCATGTGAATGGTTTATTGCTTTTGTCGTTATTATTATCTTCGATACAAAATTGCAATTTGTGATTTTATTTTAATTTTATCTCATTTATTCAATGGGTTGTCTTTATGTATTGGTTGCTGTGGTAGCCTGGTGTGTTATTTTTGCTGAATGAAGCTGAAGAGAAAATATAGAATTTTGATATTTTTGTAAAGGGGGGCAGGAGGGAAATAACGCCAGCCCAACGGTAAGGTTGGGCTGGGGAGAATATATATTAACTGTGAATATATTCGTGTGGTGGATTGTTTAGCAGCGCTAAAAAATGTGAGACTAAAAGCGGTGATATATTGTCAGGCGTGGCATCAGCTTTCCACTGCTGTACCTGGGTCATCTCCATACCGGCGTAACCGCAAGGATTGATGCGCAGGAAGGGCGATAAATCCATCGCAATATTCAGGGCCAGGCCGTGGAAAGAACACCCCTTGCGAATACGCAGTCCCAGGGAGCAGATTTTTTTCTCACCCACGTAGACGCCCGGCGCATCGGCACGTGGATGCGCGTCAATACCGCATTCCGCCAGGGTATTCACCACCGTTTGTTCCAGCAGTGTCACCAGTTCACGCACGCCAAGCTTACGACGCTTCAGATTCAGCAACACGTACATCACCTGCTGACCCGGCCCGTGATAGGTCACCTGGCCGCCACGGTCGCTTTGAATTACGGGAATATCGCCCGGCACCAGTACATGTTCCGCTTTACCGGCCTGGCCCTGAGTAAAGACAGGGTGATGCTCAACCAGCCAGATTTCATCGAGCGTTGTGTCGTCGCGTTGATCGGTAAACTCATGCATGGCCTGCGATACGGGGTCGTACGGCTGTAAGCCAAGCTGGCGGATGAGAAGGGTATTGGTGTCCAAAACAGCATCTCCGTAGAGAGAGGAATTCATGGACGGGGAGTATATCACAAACAATTAACGTTACCCGGCAGGCCGGGTAACGTGGCAGGGATTACAGCACCATACGAACAATTTCGATATTGCCTAACTCTTCGTACAGCGTCTCCACTTGCTCAATATGCGTCGCGTTGATGGTAATGGACACCGAGTGGTAGTTGCCTTTGCTGCTCGGTTTTATCTGCGGAGAGTAATCACCAGGCGCATGGCGCTGTACCACTTCCACCACCTGGTCAACCAACTCAGGTTTCGCCAGACCCATCACTTTGTAAGTAAAGGGAGTCGGGAATTCAAGCAGTTCGTTCAGTTTGGTTTTCATGTCAGCTCCAGTGGTAAAAAGAACAACTCCCGCCGGACAGGCGGGAGTTGCTTAACGTTACATAGTATATGGGGATCGAAATCACACTTTCAAGTGGGTGATTTTTAACCAAACCAGTGATGGAACATTAATTTAATGTAATCAATGATTTTGCCGAAGAAGTTACCTTCCGGAATTTCCTGCAGCACCACCAGCGGACGCTGTTCAATGGTTTTGCCATCCAGCTGGAAGTTAATAGTGCCTACGACCTGGTTTTTCTGCAGCGGCGCGTGCAGTTCGGTGGAGGTCAGTACATAGCTGGCTTTCAGATCTTTCATGCGGCCACGCGGGATGGTCAGATAAACGTCTTTGTCCACGCCGAGGGAAGCACGATCGCTGTCGCCGAACCAGGCGGGCTCAGAGGCGAACTCTTTACCGGCTTTCAGCGGGCTGACGGTTTCAAAGAAGCGGAAGCCCCAGGTCAGCAGTTTTTTACTTTCCGTTTCGCGACCTTTGTAGGTGCGACCGCCCATTACGGCGGAGATCAGACGCATCTGACCTTCTGTCGCGGAAGCCACCAGGTTATAGCCTGCTTTATCGGTGTGGCCGGTTTTAATACCGTCTACGTTGAGGCTGTTGTCCCACAGCAGGCCGTTGCGGTTAGTCTGGCGGATACCGTTAAAGGTGAACTCTTTCTCTTTATAAATCGTGTATTCGTTCGGCACATCGCGGATCAGCGCCTGACCGATTTTCGCCATATCACGTGCGGAGCTGTACTGGCCGTCAGCGTCCAGGCCGTGAACGGTCTGGAAATGGGTATTTTGCAGACCCAATGCGCTGACATAGCTGTTCATCAGGCCCACGAAGGAATCCTGGCTGCCTGCTACGAAGTCGGCCATTGCCACGCAGGCATCGTTACCGGATTGCAGGTTGATACCGCGAATCAACTGAGAAACAGGAACCTGCATGCCAGGTTTCAGGAACATCAGTGAAGAGCCTTTGAACACCGGGTTGCCGGTCGCCCATGCGTCGTTGCCGACAGTGACAAGATCGGACTCTTTGAATTTACCCGCTTTCATTGCCTGACCGATAACGTAGCTGGTCATCATTTTGGTCAAACTGGCCGGGTCACGGCGGGCGTCGGCGTTCTGTTCAGCCAGAACTTTGCCTGAGTTGTAGTCGATCAGGATGTAGGACTCCGCGTCAATCTGCGGTACGCCCGGGATCATGGTTTTGATGTTTAAATCATCGGCATGGGCAGCGGAGGTCAGTACGGCGACTGAGAGCGCTGGGATAAGTAAGCAAGCAGAGAGAGAGGTCTTCATGGTCAGAACAACGACGTCCGTTTATGGAATTAAAAAAAGTGCCTTACTATAGCAAATGCAGTGCAGGCAGGCATCCGACATCGCATACGACTTTGTTAATGACTTTTACATTCATTAGCAAACGACATCGGAAACCTGGCTACATCTTAGTTGGCGCGAGTGATAAATGATTGCAGTTGGGCTTCGCTCTGCAAACGTTGTTGTAGGGTGCTGGCTTCGCCTTTGTTGCTGAACGGACCTAACTGAATACGCCAGACGGCACCGTTCTGCGTGACGCGACCTGGTACAGAGAACTGCTGGCTCAGGCGCTGTTGATACTGTTGCGCGCGCGCTTGATCGCTGACAGCGCCAACCTGGACCACAAAGTCACCGGTCGCGGCAGGCGCAGCTACGGGGGCTGCGACAGCCGCAGGGGCAGGGGTTGAGGCGGGTGCGGTCACAGGTGCGGCGGTTTGCACCGCTGGGGTGGGCTCGCTGCTTTCCAGTACACCGTTGTTAAGTGGAGTAGGGGCGCCGAGGAAACCGCTACTGCTGACGGGCGCACCGGCAGTGTCTTCAGGTTTCAGCGTATCGTTGCTGATGGCACGCACATCGCCCTGCGGCGAAGCAGCCTGCGGGGCTGATGACGCGCTGCCTAACCCACCGCTCAGATCCGGGCGGCTGGGTAAAGCATAGGTTTGTTTCGCGACGGTCGTACAGGCCATACCTGGACCTGAAAGCGTGCCGTCCTGGGCAACGATAATCGGATCGATACGCACTTTGGTGTTGTTTGATGTATTCAAACGATCGGCTGCCGCGCGGGAAAGGGAAATCACGCGATCGTTGCCATACGGGCCGCGATCGTTAATGCGCACGACGATCATGCGTCCATTCGCCAGATTGGTGACGCGCGCGTAGCTCGGCACCGGCAGCGTGGGGTGCGCGGCGGTGATTTGTGTTGGATCAAACGCCTCACCCGTCGCTGTCAGATTGCTGCCGGGTTCAGCGTCGTAGATAGCGGCTAAACCCGCCTGGCTGAAGTTGGCAGGATCCTGCACGATTTTGTAGTTTTTACCGTCGCGCTGGTAATCCTGGTTTGCGGTGGCGCTCAGCGGCTCAAAGCGCGGATCGGCCCCGCTGATTTCCACTATCGGGCCATTACATACTGCGGGCTGCGGAACGGTGACGGTTTTTTGTTGCACATCATCATTCGAACAACCTGCCAGCAATCCTGCTGCGATGCAGATCCCCAGCCAAAGCTTTTGCATTGAGCACCTCTTAGACGCTTTTCGACAACATTTTTCTGTGGGTATGTATCGACATGACGATACCGAACCCGGCCATCAGTACAATAAGGGCCGACCCCCCGTAGCTGACCAGCGGTAACGGGACGCCCACCACCGGAAGAATGCCACTTACCATACCAATATTTACAAAGACATAAACGAATAAAATCAGCATCAGGCCACCGGCCATGACGCGGCCAAAAGTGGTTTGCGCCTGGGCGGCGATCCAGAGCCCACGCATAATCAGCAGCACATACAGTGCCAGTAACACCAGAATGCCAATCAGCCCCAGTTCTTCTGCCAGAACGGCGAAGATAAAGTCTGTGTGGCGTTCAGGCAGGAATTCCAGCTGTGACTGGGTACCGTGCAGCCAGCCTTTTCCGCGCAGACCGCCGGAGCCTATGGCAATTTTGGACTGTATAATATGATAGCCTGCGCCGAGCGGGTCTGATTCCGGATCGAGCAGCATCATGACGCGCTGACGTTGATAGTCATGCATCAGGAAGAACCACAATATCGGGATAAATGCGGCGATAAGTACCACGGCAATGCCGATAAGCCGCCAGCTCAGGCCGGAGAGGAACAGCACAAATAAACCGGAGAGCAGGACAAGGATGGATGTCCCGAGGTCAGGCTGTGCCGCGACCAGCAGCGTTGGCATGAAGATTAATATCAGCGCGATACCGGTGTTTTTCAACGACGGTGGGCAAACATCACGGTTAATAAAGCGCGCGACCATCAGCGGGACAGCTATCTTGGCTATCTCTGACGGTTGGAAGCGCACGACGCCGAGGTCAAGCCAGCGCTGAGCGCCTTTCGAAATCGCACCGAAGGCATCGACCGCCACCAACAGAATAATACAGAAGATATAGAGCCACGGTGCCCAGCCTTCGTATACACGCGGCGGGATTTGTGCCATCACTACCATGATAACCAGACCCATGGCGATCTGGCCGATTTTACGCTCCATCATGCCGATGTCCTGGCCGCTTGCGCTCCAGATGACCAGCGAGCTGTAGGTCAGCAGCGCCAGCAGGATCAGCATCATGGCCGGATCGATGTGGATTTTATCCCACAGCGATTTTTTGTTCGGATTATCCGTCATGTTTATTGGTCCTCCGCCGCTGTTGCGGCCGGATTTTCGGCTGGTAAATCGGTGTTGTTATCGCCAAGCATAATGTGGTCGAGAATTTGACGCATGATCGTCCCCACCGCCGGGCCTGCGCCGCCGTTTTCCAGAATAATGGCAACGGCAACTTTCGGATCGTTATACGGCGCGAAGGCGGTCATCAGTTTGTGGTCACGCAGACGCTCGGCAATTTTATGCGCGTTGTAGGTTTCATTCGCTTTCAGGCCGAATACCTGAGCCGTACCGGACTTAGCTGCAATTTTATACGGCGCGCTGGCGAAGTATTTATGCGCGGTACCGTTGCCACGGTTGGCGACGCCATACATCCCGTCTTTGGCAATTTCCCAGAAGCCGGAATGAATATCACCGACAGGGGGTTCATGCGGTTGCTCCCAGGGGATCTGCTTCCCGCCTTCGGTGGTGCTCATCAGCAGATGTGGCACTTTCACTATGCCATCGTTAATCAGAATCATCAGCGCTTTGCTCATCTGAATCGGCGTTGCCGTCCAGTAGCCCTGGCCGATACCGACCGGAATGGTATCGCCCTGATACCACGGCTTTTTAAAGCGTTTCTGCTTCCATTCACGGGTCGGCATATTACCAGAGCGCTCTTCCGCAAGGTCGATGCCGGTGTAATGACCATAGCCAAATTTCCCCATCCACTCGGACAGGCGGTCAATACCCATGTCATAGGCGACCTGATAGAAGAAGGTATCCGCCGATTCCTCCAGCGCTTTCGTCACGTTCAGGTGGCCGTGGCCCCATTTTTTCCAGTCGCGATAGCGTTTTTCAGAGCCCGGCAACTGCCACCACCCCGGATCAAACAGGCTGGTATTGCGGGTGATCACCCCCGCGCTAAGTGCGGATACGGACACATATGGCTTAACGGTAGACGCGGGCGGGTAAACCCCTTGCGTAGCGCGGTTAACCAGTGGCGTATTCGGGTCGTTCAGCAGCCCGGAGTAATCTTTGCTGGAGATGCCATCGACGAACAGGTTGGGGTCGTAACTTGGCATAGAAACCAGCGCCAGAATGCCGCCTGTTCGCGGGTCGGTAACCACGACGGCCGCACGGCTGCCGGCCAGCAGCGTTTCAATATACTGTTGGAGCTTAAGATCGAGCGTCAGATGGATATCATGCCCGGCCTGCGGGGGCACTTCCTTCAACTGACGGATGACGCGCCCACGGTTGTTGACCTCAACTTCTTCATAACCGGTCTGGCCGTGCAGCACATCTTCGTAATAGCGTTCGATACCGAGCTTACCGATATCATGCGTTGCCGCGTAGTTTGCCAGCTTGCCGTCTTTGTCGAGCCGCTCAACGTCTTTATCGTTAATTTTTGAAACGTAGCCAATGACGTGGGTGAGGGCGGAACCAAACGGGTAGTAACGGCGCTTATAGCCTTTCACTTCCACGCCCGGGAAGCGGTACTGGTTCACCGCAAAGCGCGCCACCTGAACTTCCGTCAGGTTGGTTTTCACCGGGATAGACGTAAAGCGATGCGAGCGCGAGCGCTCCTTTTTGAAATTGGCGATATCATCATCGTTGAGATCGACCACGCCGCGCAGCGCCTCCAGCGTGTCCTGCACGCTATCGACTTTCTCCGGCATCATCTCCAGTTGGTAGATGGTGCGGTTGAGCGCCAGCGGGGTACCGTTGCGATCGTAAATGATGCCGCGGCTGGGGGCTATTGGCACCAGCTTAATGCGGTTCTCGTTGGAACGGGTTTGATAATCGGTAAAACGGACGATCTGCAGATTATAGAGGTTAGCGATCAGCACGCCGGTAAGCAGCAAAATCCCCGTAAAAGCGACCAGCGCCCGGCGCACAAACAGCGCAGACTCAGCCGAATAGTCGCGAAAAGAATTCTGTAGTTTCATTCGCTGCTTAAATTACCCTGGTCATCATTACTCGCGGTGGTAAGGGTGGTTGGTGGTGATGCTCCACGCCCGGTACAGGCTCTCGGCGACCAGCACGCGCACCAGCGGGTGCGGCATCGTCAGATTCGAAAGCGACCAGCTCTGTTCAGCGGCGGCTTTGCAGGCCGGAGAAAGCCCCTCAGGCCCGCCAATCAGCAGGCTGACGTCGCGGCCATCCTGCTTCCAGCGCTCCAGTTCGACTGCCAGATGCGGCGTATCCCACGGTTTGCCGGGAATATCGAGCGTGACAATGCGATTTTTACCGGCGGCGGCGAGCATCAGCTCGCCTTCTTTATCGAGAATACGTTTGATGTCCGCATTCTTACCGCGCTTACCGGCAGGAATTTCTACCAGCTCAAACGGCATGTCTTTCGGAAAACGGCGCAAATATTCAGTAAACCCGGTTTGAACCCAATCCGGCATTTTGGTGCCGACGGCGACCAACTGCAGCTTCACAACTTAACTCCAGAGCTTTTCCAGTTCATACAGGCGACGGCTCTCTTCCTGCATGACGTGGACAATCACATCGCCTAAATCGACAACAACCCAATCGGCGACGTTTTCGCCTTCCACGCCCAGCGGCATTAAGCCCGCAGCGCGAGATTCCTGAACAACATGATCGGCGATAGACATGACATGACGGCTGGACGTGCCGGTGCAGATCACCATGCAATCGGTGATGCTGGATTTACCGTGAACGTCGATAGCCACGATGTCCTGACCTTTCAGGTCATCAATTTTGTCGATTACAAAATCCTGGAGTGCTTTACCCTGCAAGTGTGTTCCCCTTGGGTGTGTGAAGAAAATAGTCGTAGAGCCCGACAGTATACCCGAACTGAAGGCGTTGTCGGGACAAATGTCACCGGACGGGTCGTAAGGCGGGCTATCATCCCATTCATTAATAACGAATGCATCGCCATTTTTGTAAAACAATTTTTGCCAATAGCTGCATGTGGAATGATTCTGGCTGCGGAGGATAACAGGCTGTCGCCGGGTGTCAATGGCTGCGCCGGGCGCGGCGGTAGAAATCGGGATTATCCCGCTTCCGGCTGCCAGCGCGCGCGGCTATTGAGGACGCGAAGTGTGGCAAACGTGGGGGTAAACTCAATCACACTCCATGCACCCTGGTCGATGCGAAAATGCCACATTGCTGACGAGGGCATCTTCAGTAAAAGTGCGGTTAAAAGTCTTAAGACCCCCTGATGACTGATTAGTAGAAGGTTCTGATAATCTGTGTGAGGAAGCCTGTCGATAAAGGTATTAACCCGCGCTGAGAAGGCCTGAAAACCTTCGCCGTTAGTGGGAACCGCATTCTGCCAGTCGTTACACCAGGCGTCATAATTGGCTGCGTCTTCGACCATCAAATCACGGTGATGACGCATCTCCCAGTCGCCAAAAAACATCTCATTAAGCTGCGGGACAATTTCGGGCACCAGTGGACGATCGCCCAGCAGAAGGCGCGCCGTTTGTTGCGTGCGTTCGAGTTCGCTGCACATCACATGATCAAAAGGTACCTGTTGCAGAAGCGTACCGAGTGTCTCGGCTTGCCCGATGCCTTTCGCCGTCAGCGGGGTAGGTGAGTGGCCAGAGTACAACCCATCGACGTTCGCCTGGGTTTCTCCGTGACGTACCAGCCAGAGTTTCATTGTGTTTCTCCCTGAATCAACAAACTGAAGTAAGATACTGCTTTTTGGCGGAGAAGTATCATGGCTAAGCTTACCAGCACCCACGGCGGTAATATTCGCGAGGCGGCGCAAATGCTGGGCATTGACCCCGCATTGCTCGTTGATTTTAGCGCGAATATCAATCCATTGGGTATGCCGGAACCGCTCAAACAAGCGTTAGTGACGCAAATTGGCGTGGCGGAACGTTATCCGGATGTGGAGTATCAGCGCCTGCACCAGCAACTGGCGGCGCACCATGATGTTCCCGCTGAGTGGATTCTGGCCGGTAATGGCGAAACGGAGTCAATTTATACGCTGGCGCAGGGGCTTCAACCGCAGCGAGCCATGCTGGTGACGCCGGGGTTTGCGGAATATCGACGCGCGCTGGCGCAGGTCGGTTGTCAGATCAGCGAATTTTCCCTGTGCGAAGAAGAGGGCTGGCAGCTTACCGAACGCATACTTCCGGCCCTGACCGCTGAGCTGGATTGCCTGTTTCTGTGTACGCCGAATAACCCGACCGGGCTTTATCCTGACGCATCATTACTGGCGGCGATTGTTGAACGCTGTCGGGCGCTGTCGATAACGCTGGTGGTGGATGAGGCGTTTCTCGATTTCCTTCCTGATGAACCGGGGCTGATCCCGCACCTGAAGAATAATCCGCATGTTTGGGTGCTGCGCTCGCTAACCAAATTCTATGCCATTCCGGGGCTGCGTCTGGGGTATCTGCTGAACAGCGACGCTGACGCCGTGGCGCGAATGCGCCAGCGCCAGATGCCCTGGTCTATCAATGCGTTTGCCGCATTGGCGGGGGAGATGGTCCTGTGCGACCATTCATATCAGCAGGCAACCTGGCAGTGGCTGGCGCGGGAACGCGAAGGTTTGCTGACGCAGCTGAGAGGTTTTTCCGGGCTTACGGTTTGGGAAGGGCGTGCGAACTATCTGTTCTTACGCTGTAATGTTCTGGGCCTGGATTTACAGCAGGCGCTGTTGACGCGCCATGTACTCATCCGCAGTTGTGCGAATTATCCGGGGCTGGACGAGCGCTATTACCGTGTGGCGATCCGCAGTCGGGAAGAAAACGCCCGGCTGTGCCAGGCGTTGAATTCTGTATTTAGCGGTACAAGCCCTGCTGCATGATGTACTCCAGCACTGGCGCGGGCATCATTTCGTCGCAGGATTCGCCGTTTTGTAATCGCTCGCGAATAATGGTGGCGGAGATATCAAACCACGGCGTCTCGGCGAGAAAGATTTTCCCCGCAGGCTGTTCGTGCAGATCTTCCGAACGCAGCGTCAACCGGTCATCCAGCCACTGCTGATGCTCTGGCTGCTGCATGGTCATCGGATAACCGGGACGACGCGTCACAATCAAATGCGCGTTCTCAAGGATAGTTTCGTACTGGTGCCAGGTGGGAAACGTCAGCAGGGAGTCCTGGCCGATGATGAATGCCAGCGGTGCTTCCGACCCTTCTTCCTGACGCCACTCCTGTAAGGTTTGCGCCGTATACGACGGCATGTCACGGCGCAGCTCACGTTCATCCAGTACAAATAACGGTTTATCGGCAATCGCCAGTTCCACCATGTGTTTGCGCTGGTCGCTGGTGGCTTCCGGCTGCGGACGGTGCGGCGGGACGTTATTGGGCATAATAATTATGCGCGATAACCCTATCTGATTTGCCAGAATTTCTACCGGCTTCAGATGACCATAATGAATGGGATCGAAAGTACCGCCAAACAGTGCCTGAAGCTTTGTCATATCATCCGTCAATAAATACGTCGGCTAAGGCTTTATGGCAAAGCAGTAGCGACAGGCTTTCCAGTTCAGCCCAGACAGACTGACCGTAATCCTGCTTCAAAGTAAGTTCCGCCTGCATCAGCAGGGTGACCGCCTGACGTAACTGGTCGCTACTCAGACGATTAATGGCGTCGCCTACCAGACCACGGCGATTCTGCCAGACGCGATGTTTATCAAACAGGGCGCGCAGCGGCATGTGAGCGCTTTGGCGCTTGAGGTTCACCAGTAACAGCAATTCGCGTTGCACGGTACGCAGCAAAATGACCGGCTCGCTGCCTTCAAGCCGCAACTGTTGCAGGATGTGCAGGGCGCGTTTGCTTTTCCCCGCTAACAGGGCATCGACCCAGTGGAAGGGCGTAAAGTGCGCCGCATCATTCACCGCCTGCTCTACGCGCGGTAGCGTCAGTTTACCGTCCGGCCAAAGCAGTGATAAACGTTCCAGCGCCTGCGACAACGCCAACAGGTTGCCTTCATAGCAGTAACACAACAGTTGGCTGGCGGGCTCATCTAACTGAAGATTCAGTTGTTTTGCACGCGTCGCTAACCAGCGCGGAAGCTGGGCTTGTTCTGGCGTCTGACAGCTTACCTGAACGGCATTGCTGGCAAGCGCGCTCACCCAGGCCGCATTTTCCTGCGCTTTGGTAAGCTTGTTGCCGCGAATAATGAGCAGCAAATCGTCATGCAGCAGTGAAACCAGGCGCGCCAGTTGTTCGTTGATGGCGGCATTTGGCCCGTTTTCCGGCAGCAGCAGTAACAGCGTCTGGCGGCTGGAGAACAGGCTCAGGGCCTGACTCAGCGAGAAGATCTCGTTCCAGTCGGTGCTGGCATCGAGGGAAAAGGTGTGGTGCTCGGTAAAGCCCTGCTCAGTGGCCATATGGCGCACGGCGTCCTGGCTCTCCTGAAGCAGCAGCGGATCGCTACCGAGCAGCAGATACGCCGCGCGCAGCCCTTCAGAGAGCTGCGCGCGGAGTTGTTCTGGATACAACCGAATCATCAGTTACCCAGAGTGGTGGAGACACGGCCAGGACCAATCGGCGATTCTTCCGCCATCGGAATGGTATCTGGTGCCGTTTTGCTGTCGGCGATGTGTACGCTCGGCAGTTTACGGATCAGCTGTTCAGCCGCTTTATCGTACATTTCGTTGATGATAATTGTTTGCTCGGCATCTTTCGCCAGCGCACGCTGCGGGTTATCGAAGAACGAACGGTACACTTTGGTCGAGATAGGGAAGATATCCTGCCCCGGGATCAGCACCGACGCACGCACGGTTAATACCATCTGGTATTCCGCCGTCTGGCCGTTCTGGAACACGGATGCCGTATCTTTCGACATGCTGCTGGTGATAATACGCAGCGACGGCACATCTTTACGCAGAGTGCTGTCTTCCAGCAGAGTGATGTCGTTCAGACGCAGCTGATTACGTACCGCACGGCTTAACGGGCCGTTCGGATCGCCGGACTGGAAGATCATCGTTTTCATTTCGCTCGGAACCTGCGTAGTGCTACGCAGATGCCAGCCACATCCGGCGGTGACCAGCACCGCCAAAGATAACAACAGAGTTGTCAGATATCGCACGCTTCCTCCCGCGCTTAGCCCACGACCAGGTTAAGGAGTTTACCCGGTACGTAAATCACTTTACGCACGGTAACGCCATCAAGGTATTTCGCGACCAGGTGTTCCTGGCCTGCACGTTCACGAACCTGTTCTTCGGTTGCGTCAACGGCCACGGTGATTTTCCCGCGTACTTTACCGTTCACCTGGACGACAACCAGCGTGGTGTTTTCCACCATCGCTTTTTCGTCAGCCACCGGCCACGGTGCGTTGTCGATATCACCTTCACCGCCCAGTTCACGCCACAGGGTAAAGCTGGCGTGCGGCGTGAACGGGTTGAGCATACGAACAACCGCCAGCAGCGCTTCCTGCATCAGAGCGCGATCCTGCTCGCCTTCCACCGACGCTTTCGCCAGTTTGTTCATCAGCTCCATGATCGCCGCGATCGCGGTGTTGAAGGTCTGACGGCGACCGATATCATCGGTGACTTTGGCGATGGTTTTATGAACGTCGCGGCGCAGCGCTTGTTGATCTTCGCTCAGCGCATCCACGTTCAGCGCCACAACCGGGCCCTGAGATGTGTGCTCATAAACCAGTTTCCAGACACGTTTCAGGAAGCGGTTAGCCCCTTCCACGCCGGATTCCTGCCATTCCAGGGTCATATCTGCCGGGGAAGCAAACATCATGAACAGACGAACGGTGTCTGCGCCGTAGCGCTCAACCATCACCTGCGGGTCGATGCCGTTGTTTTTGGACTTGGACATTTTGCTCATGCCGGTATACACCAGCTCATGGCCTGCCGCGTCCTTCGCTTTCACGATACGACCTTTGTCGTCACGTTCAACGATAGCATCAACCGGGGAAACCCAGTTACGCTCGCCGTTTTCGCCAACATAGTAGAAGGCATCAGCCAGCACCATGCCCTGACACAGCAGCTGTTTAGCCGGTTCGTCAGAGTTCACCATGCCTGCGTCGCGCATCAGTTTGTGGAAGAAGCGGAAGTAAAGCAGGTGCATGATGGCGTGTTCGATACCGCCAATGTAGATATCCACCGGCAACCAGTAGTTGGCCGCGTCTGAATCCAGCATACCTTCCTGATACTGCGGGCAGGTGTAGCGCGCGTAGTACCATGAAGATTCCATAAAGGTGTCAAAGGTGTCGGTTTCACGCAGCGCTGGCTGACCGTTAACGGTGGTTTTCGCCCACTCCGGGTCAGCTTTAATTGGGCTGGTGATACCGTCCATAACCACATCTTCCGGCAGGATAACCGGCAGCTGATCTTCAGGCGTTGGGATAACGGTGCCGTCTTCCAGTGTCACCATCGGAATCGGCGCGCCCCAGTAACGCTGACGGGAAACACCCCAGTCGCGCAGACGGTAGTTCACTTTACGTTCGCCCACGCCCATAGAGGCCAGTTTGTCGGCAATGGCGTTAAAGCCGTCTTCATAGCTCAGACCGTCGAATTCGCCGGAGTTGAACAGGGTGCCTTTTTCGGTCAGCGCTTGCTCGGAGAGATCCGGTTTCGAACCGTCAGCCGCCAGGATAACCGGCTTGATGTTCAGACCGTATTTGGTGGCGAACTCGTAGTCGCGCTGATCGTGACCCGGAACGGCCATGACGGCGCCGGTGCCGTATTCCATCAGAACAAAGTTAGCCGCCCAAACCGGAATCGCTTCGCCGGTCAGCGGATGAATGGCTTTAAAGCCGGTGTCGACGCCTTTTTTCTCCATGGTCGCCATATCGGCTTCGGCCACTTTGGTGTTACGGCATTCGTCAACGAAAGTCGCTAGCGTTGGATTGTTGGCAGCAGCCTGCTGGGCCAGCGGGTGGCCTGCGGCGACAGCCAGGTAAGTACAACCCATAAAGGTGTCTGGACGGGTGGTGTAGACGGTCAGTTTGTCGGCGTAGTCGTTTACGTCGAAGGAGATTTCCACACCTTCGGAACGGCCAATCCAGTTGCGCTGCATGGTTTTCACCGTGTCAGGCCAGTGGTCCAGCGTATCCAGGTCGTTGAGCAGTTCGTCAGCGTAAGCGGTGATTTTGATAAACCACTGTGGGATCTCTTTACGCTCAACTTTGGTATCGCAGCGCCAGCAGCAGCCGTCGATAACCTGCTCGTTCGCCAGAACGGTCTGGTCGTTCGGGCACCAGTTGACCGCAGACGTTTTCTTGTAGACCAGGCCTTTTTTATACAGCTCGGTGAAGAATTTCTGCTCCCAACAGTAATATTCCGGGGTACAGGTTGCCAGCTCGCGGCTCCAGTCATAGCCAAAGCCCAGCATTTTGAGCTGGTTTTTCATGTAGGCGATGTTGTCATACGTCCACGGAGCCGGTGCCGTATTGTTTTTAACCGCAGCCCCTTCTGCCGGCAGACCGAACGCATCCCAACCAATCGGTTGCAGAACGTTTTTGCCCAGCATGCGCTGATAACGGGCGATCACGTCACCGATGGTGTAGTTACGCACGTGGCCCATGTGTAGTCGACCAGAAGGATAAGGAAGCATCGACAGGCAGTAATACTTCTCTTTGCTCTCGTCTTCAGTTACTTCAAAGGTACGCTTCTCGTCCCAATGTTGCTGGACTTTTGATTCTATCTCTTCCGGGCGGTATTGCTCTTGCATGGCAGCCAGTGGTCCTGTTTTCAATACAGCTACAATGTAGCCAATGGATGTGGTAATCAGATCCGCATAGCATAGCCCAAAGCGCATCGTCAAAACAGCCTTTCACACATTATGGCGATGAAAAGCCCGGACACTGATTTACGAACTCTGTGGGGTAGCTGACAGAGTAGACAAGAAATAAGGTCTATTATAAGAGTAGGTTAACTGCCCGGGAGAGGAAACAATGAACAAGGTTGCTCAATTTTACCGCGAACTGGTGACGACGCTGACCGAACGTCTACGCAACGGTGAGCGTGATATCGATGCGCTGGTGGAACAGGCGCGTGCGCGGGTTGTTCAGACCGGCGAGTTAACGCGAACGGAGGTGGACGAACTGATTCGCGCAGTCAGGCGTGACCTGGAAGAGTTCGCCATGAGTTACAGTGAAAGCCAGGACGACGAAGAAGACAGCGTATTTTTACGCGTCATCAAGGAGAGTATCTGGCAGGAACTGGCGGATATTACCGATAAAACACAGCTGGAATGGCGTGAAGTCTTTCAGGATCTCAATCACCACGGTGTATATCACAGCGGTGAGGTGGTAGGGCTGGGCAATCTGGTCTGCGAGAAGTGTCATTTCCACCTGGCAGTGTATACGCCGGATGTGCTGCCACTGTGCCCGAAATGCGGGCATGACCAGTTCCAGAGAAGGCCGTTCGAGCCGTAAGGATTTGTGCCGGATGCGCTACGCTTATCCGGCCTACAATATGGCTTCTCCGTAGGCCCGGCAAGCGAAGTGCCACCGGGCTTTTATTAATGGTAAAACGCTAATCTTTCTGCCAGTAAATCCACAAACCCCTGACGATCCACATCGACCATCACCCGCGCATTCGGTTTATTGCCGGTCAGGAAATAGTAATCCACAACGGTCATGCCCTGGGTATATTTGCCCTGCGTTTCCACGCCAACCCAGCGCTCCACGGTGGTAAACAACTCGGGTTTCAGTAGCCAGGCGATGGTGCACGGGTCATGCAGCGGCGCGCCGACAAAACCCCATTTTTCATCTTTGTGATATTCAAGGAAGAAGTCGAGCAACTCGGCAACGATGGTGGAAATTGGGTTACCAATGGCGCGGAATCGTTCCGTATCTTCAACGTGAATTTGTGCTTTGTGCGTAACATCAAGCCCTGCCATCACCACCGGAATGCCGGACTGGAAGACGATTTCTGCGGCTTCCGGGTCAACGAAGATATTGAATTCTGCGGCAGGCGTCCAGTTACCCAGACTCATTGCACCGCCCATAATCACAATTTGCGCGATCTTCGGGTGCAGTTCCGGGTGGCTGTTGAGCAGCAGGGCGACGTTAGTCTGTGGGCCGGTGGAAACAATCGTGACCGGCTGGTCGCTTTCGCGCAGGGTTTTTGCCATTAACTCAACAGCGGTGCAGGTAAGCGGGGCAAAACCGGGTTCCGGCAGCGCCGGGCCGTCAAGACCGCTTTCTCCATGCACGTTATCGGCAATAATCAGTTTACGCATCAGCGGTTTAATCGCTCCGCCCGCCACCGGAATATCGGAGCGCTTCAGCAGCGTGAGCATGCGCAGCACGTTACGCAGGGTTTTATCCGGCGTTTGGTTTCCGGCGGAGGAGGTGATGGCTTTGACATCCAGCTCCGGAGAGGCGAGGGCCAGCACGATGGCAATGGCATCGTCGTGTCCTGGGTCACAGTCGAGAATGATTGGGGTTGCCATAGTTACTCCTTGTCTGGTCAGGCATTTTTGCGACAAGGTTAGCGCTGCAAGGCAATGCATTCGAGGGGATGAACAGAAAAGCGTGAAGCGGCGCGCACTCTGAAGCGCGCGCCGAAAAGATTAATGCAGTATTTTCGCCAGGAAGTCTTTGGCGCGTTCCGATTTCGGGTTGGCGAAGAAGGCCTCTTTCTCGGAGTCTTCAACGATTTTCCCTTCATCCATAAAGATCACCCGGTTCGCCACTTTACGGGCAAAGCCCATTTCGTGGGTTACCACCATCATGGTCATGCCTTCGTTAGCCAGTTCAACCATGACGTCCAGCACTTCGTTGATCATCTCGGGATCGAGTGCTGAAGTCGGCTCGTCAAACAGCATCGCCACTGGATCCATGCACAGGGCGCGGGCGATCGCCACACGCTGCTGCTGGCCGCCGGAAAGCTGCGACGGGAACTTATTGGCATGTGCGGAAAGACCTACACGTTCCAGCAGTTTCAGCCCTTTTTCGCGCGAGGCTGCTTTATCGCGTTTCAGAACTTTTACCTGTGCCAGCGTCAGGTTTTCGATAATCGACAAATGTGGGAACAGTTCAAAGTGCTGGAACACCATCCCAACCTTTGAGCGCAGCGCCGCGAGGTTGGTTTTCTTATCGTTGACCTGAATCCCGTTCACCAGGATCTCGCCTTTCTGTACCGGCTCCAGGCCGTTAACGGTTTTGATAAGCGTCGATTTACCCGATCCTGACGGGCCGCAAACCACCACCACTTCACCCTTTTTCACTTCGGTGGAGCAGTCGGTCAGCACCTGAAATTGACCATACCATTTAGAAACATTTTTCAGGGTAATCATTGAGCTGTCCTTCTTTTCAAGTAGCTGACCAACAACGAAGCACTCAGGCTAATCACAAAATAAACGGCGCCGGCAAACAGGATCATTTCGACCTGGGTTCCGTCACGCTCACCGATGGTGGACGCGGTACGGAAGAAGTCGGCAAGACTTAAGACGTACACCAGGGAGGTATCCTGGAACAGGACGATCCCCTGGGTGAGCAGCAGCGGCACCATGGCGCGAAACGCCTGCGGCAGAATGATGAGCTTCATCGACTGCCAATGGGTCATCCCGAGCGCCAGCGCAGCGCTGGACTGGCCACGCGAAATACTCTGAATACCGGCGCGAATAATTTCCGAATAGTAGGCGGCTTCAAACATTGAGAACGCTACCATGGCGGAGATCAGGCGGATATCGGTTTTCGGTGACAGCCCCAGCACATCCTGCAACAGCCCCGGCACGATGAGGTAAAACCACAGCAGCACCATCACCAGCGGAATGGAGCGGAAAACGTTAACGTAGGTTTTGGCAAACCAGGAGATGGGCGCAAATGTCGACAGGCGCATCACTGCAAGGACAGTGCCCCAAACGATACCGACGATCACCGCCGTCACGGTAATTTTCAGCGTCACTACCAGCCCGGCAAGCAGATAGGGCAGGGAAGGAACGATAGAACTCCAGTCAAACTCGTACATTATTTGCCTCCCATATTGCCCGGCAGGCGAACTTTACGTTCTACCAGGGTCATCACCAGCATAATGAAGGCGTTGATCAAGACATAAGCAAGGGTGATTGCGGTGAACGATTCCCAGGCATGCGCCGAGTAATCCAGCAGTTTGCCTGCCTGCGCGGCCATATCGACCAGACCGATGGTGGAGGCGATAGCGGAGTTTTTCACCAGGTTCATCATCTCTGAGGTCATCGGTGGCACGATCACGCGGTAGGCGTTCGGCAGCAGCACGTAACGGTACGTTTGCGGCAGCGTTAAACCCATCGCCAGACCGGCGTTTTTCTGCCCGCGCGGTAGGGACTGAATCGCCGCGCGTACCTGCTCACACACGCGTGCCGCGGTAAAGAGGCCAAGACAAATCATTGATGAAAGGAAGAACTGAATGTTAGGGTCCAGCTCTGCTTTAAACCACATTCCCAGATCTTCCGGCAGCAATTCTGGCACCACCAGATACCAGGTAAAGAACTGCACGATCAGCGGAACGTTACGGAACAGTTCAACGTACAGGGTGCCGATTCCGGAGAGGAAACGGTTAGGAACGGTACGCAGGATGCCGAACAGAGAGCCAACGAAGAAGGCGATAATCCAGGCGGTAATCGACAAGGCGACGGTGACCTGAAAACCACTCCAAAGCCAGCCAAGATAGGTGGTGTTGCCGAACGGGGCTTGCTGAAGAAAGATCCCCCAGTTCCAGTCTATTGACATAAATCTACTCCAGAAAAAAAAGGGTAGCAGTGCTACCCTCGAAGATTGGTGAACGGCGTACTGCGATATTCGGGCCCGGCGGGGAACGACCGCCAGACCTGTAGTCTGTCCGTGCTATTCAACAATCGAGAGGGCAGGTAGTCCCGCCCTGGTTGTTATAATTAGTTCAGAGCTTTGTCATTCGGTTCTTTAAACAGGGCCTTCATTTCGTCAGACAGTTCAAAGTTCATGTTCAGGTTTTTCGGTGGGATTGGGTTTTTGAACCACTTCTCAAACCATTTTGCTGACTCACCGGAGGTTTGCGCCTGGGCGATGGTGTCATCCATCAGCTTTTTGAAATCCGGGTCGTTTTTACGCAGCATACAGCCGTAGGCTTCCTGCGACTGCGGCTTGCCGACGATTTCCCAGTTGTCTGGTTTCTTCGCTTTCGCGCGCTCACCGGCCAGCAGGGCATCATCCATCATAAACGCCACCGCGCGACCGCTTTCCAGGGTACGGAAGGAGTCACCGTGGTCTTTGGCGCTGATGATTCGCATATCCATTTTCTGTTCGTCATTCAGCTTGTGCAGCAGAATTTCAGAGGTGGTGCCGGAAGTCACAACAACCGCTTTGCCTTTCAGATCCGCGAAGTCTTTAATGTCGCCGCCTTTTTTGGTCAGCAGACGGGTGCCGACGACAAAGATGGTGTCAGAGAAAGCCGCTTGTTTCTGGCGTTCGAGGTTGTTGGTGGTAGAGCCACACTCAAAATCGAAGGTGCCGTTTTGCAGCAGCGGGATACGGTTCTGAGAGGTGATAGGGATCAGTTTCACCTGAAGGTCAGGCTTGTTCAGCTTCTTCTTTACGGCTTCAACGATGGCGTTGGAGTAATCCTGAGAATAGCCGACCACTTTTTGCTGGTTGTCGTAGTAAGAGAACGGAACGGAAGATTCACGGTGCCCGACAACGATCACGCCGTTTTTGGCGATTTTGTCCAGGGTGCTACCTGCCGCTGGTGCATCTTCTGCGTGTGCCAGCCCGGCGCATAATCCCATCGCCAGCATAGCAGCGGTCAGTTTACGTAATTGCATATCCAACTCCTTTATCCTCTGCGCCATCGGCGCATAGATACCCATAGTGATGTTTGTGTTGTTATCGTCTGCAATTTCAGCGTGCAGCGTTATCTGTGTTTGTTAACATTTAGTGTGGCTTAATGTAAAGAATTTGCTGATTTATTGTTTATTTTTGCGAACTGCTCCGCACCATTTTGAGGCAAAAATCGCAGATTGCACTGTAGAGGTGCTACCGATGATTCGTTTTGGTGCTACCGGGTTGCGCTCATGCAGAATTCGTTACTGCCTGTGTTTATTAAGCAATTGGCGTGCCAGGATGGAGGGGGAGATGTGCGCGCTGATGCCCTCACCCCGGCCCTCTCCCACAGGGAGAGGGAGAAAACCAGCGCAGGGCTCATAAAATGGGTTCGAACAGTCCCCTCTCCCTGTGGGAGAGGGTTAGGGTGAGGGGGGGAAGCGGTTACTTGCGACGCTGACGCAAACTCATCACCAGCGCACCAAAGCCAAACAGCGCGGTGAGCACCCACAGCGGCCAGTTGCCGGTACGTGCATACGGTGTTAAGCCGGTCGTTGGCGTCACGGAGGTGGTTAATACCTGACGAGTGAACTGCGGGATCATCGCCTGAATCTCACCCTGCGGACCAATCACGGCGGTGATGCCGTTGTTGGTGCTGCGCAGCAACGGACGTGCCAGCTCCAGCGAACGCATGCGCGCCATCTGGAAGTGCTGCCACGGGCCGATAGACTTACCAAACCACGCATCGTTAGAGATGGTCAGCAGGAAGTCTGTATCCGGACGGAAGTTATCGCGTACCTGCTCGCCGAGAATAGTCTCGTAGCAAATCGCCGCTGTCAGTTTCAGGTTGTGCGCCAGCAGTTGCGGCTGAACGTATGCGCCTCGGCTAAAGGATGACATCGGCAGGTCGAAGAACGGTGCCAGTGGGCGCAGAATCGATTCCAGCGGAACAAACTCACCAAACGGGACCAGGTGGTTTTTATTGTAGCGATTTTTCGATTCGTAGCTGTACGGGCTATCTTTACCCAACGTGATGATGGTGTTGTAGGTGTCGTAACGGTTCTGTTTATTCAGACGCGCGTCAACGATACCGGTCACCAACGTGGTGTCTTTCGAACGCAGCAGGTCATCCATCATGCGCAGGAAGTTCTGCTGATTGATTTCCAGGTCCGGAATAGCGGATTCCGGCCAGATAATCAGTTGCGATTTGCCCATCTCCGGCTGCGAGGCATCGAGATAAATTTTCAGCGTATTAATCAGCTGATTTTCATCCCATTTTAATGACTGCGCGATATCGCCCTGTACCAGAGAAACCTGCGTCGCGCGCTGTGGCTCAAGCTGATACCACTGAATGTAACGCAGCGGGAAGGGCAGCGCGAAGAGCACGATGGCGATTGCCGCCGGACGCCAGTTGCGGGTGCAGGCAGCAAGTACCAGCAGACCGCTGACTGACATCAGCAGGAAGTTGATCGCTTCCACGCCCATAATCGGCGCAATGCCTTTCAGCGGGCCATCAATCTGACTGTAGCCAAACTGCAACCATGGGAAGCCGGTCAGCACCCAGCCGCGCAGGAATTCAGTGATTTGCCATACCACAGGCGCAGCAATGGCGACACGGATCCAGTTCGCTTTCGGCCACAGACGCGACAGAATACCGGTAAACAGCCCGGTATAAAGTGACATGTACGCGGCCAGTAATGCCACGAGGAAAACGTTCACCGGCCCGGGCATACCGCCAAACTGGGCGATACTGACGTAAATCCAGTGAATGCCGGAACCGAACAGCCCCAGCCCCCAGAAGTAGCCAATCCAGGCACTTTGCAGCGGTCGGCGATTGAAAGTGAGCCCCTGTAAACCCATCAATGAGATGAGCGCGGCAGGCCAGATATCATAAGGAGAAAAAGCCAGCGTTCCGCTGGCTCCGAATAACAGCGCCAGCAGTAAGCGCACGCGCTGGCGTTCAATAAGAGAGGCAAATACCATTTGGGTGAAATGTCCTGTTAGTTTAGTCTTCCATTTTCGGCTGTGGCGCGTCATCAGGAAGTTTGACATGAACCTGAATGATACGGCGGCTGTCCGCCATTGCCACTTTGAATTGGTAACCGTCGATGTCGATGGTCTCGCCGCGTGCCGGCAGATGACCAAACGCCTGCATCACCAGCCCGCCGATGGTATCGACTTCTTCATCGCTGAAGTGGGTACTGAAGGCTTCGTTGAAATCTTCGATTGAGGCCAGCGCGCGCACCGTCCAGGTGTGGCGGCTGAGCTGACGGAAGTCGATGTCATCTTCTTCGTCGTACTCATCTTCAATTTCACCAACGATCAGTTCCAGAATATCTTCGATGGTGACGAGGCCGGAAACGCCGCCAAACTCATCGATAACAATCGCCATGTGATAGCGCTGTGAGCGGAACTCCTTGAGCATCCGGTCAACCCGTTTGCTCTCAGGTACGACAACCGCCTGGCGTAACACTTTGTCCATGCTGAAGGCTTCGGCATCGCTGCGCATAAACGGCAGCAAGTCTTTGGCCATCAAAATCCCTTCGATGTGATCTTTGTCTTCGCTGATCACCGGGAAACGGGAGTGCGCAGATTCGATGATGACGTCGAGACATTCATCAAGGGGCTGGTTACGTTTCAGGGTAATCATCTGGGAACGGGGGATCATGATATCGCGAACGCGCTGGTCGGCGATGTCCATTACCCCTTCGAGCATATCGCGCGTATCTTCGTCGATAAGGTCGTTTTGCCCGGAATCACGGATCAGCTCCAGCAGTTCATCGCGGTTTTTCGGTTCACCGTGGAAAAGCTGGCTGAGTAAGAGGGAGAAAAATCCCTTTTTGCTGCTTACTGTGTCACTACTGTGTGAATTGTCGTCGCTCATGGCGTCGTTTGGGTTCTCATGGTTAGTTAATCAGGGCCGTCACGCGCAAACTCAGCGTTAGACGGCAATAAAATACCGTCGGGCCGAAGCCCGGCAGTTACTCTTTCTCGGCAATGTACGGATCCTCATAGCCCAGAGCAAGCATTATCTCCGTTTCGATGCCTTCCATCTCTTCGGCTTCGTCATCTTCGATATGGTCGTAGCCCAGCAGATGCAGGCTGCCGTGCACCACCATGTGCGCCCAGTGGGAATCGAGCGACACATTTTGCTCTTTGGCTTCGCGTTCAACCACCTGACGGCAGATGATGAGATCGCCCAGCAGCGGCATTTCCATTCCCGGCGGTGCTTCAAACGGGAAAGAGAGCACGTTGGTCGGCTTGTCCATTCCGCGATAGGTCAGGTTAAGCTCGTGGCTTTCAGCGGTATCCACCAGGCGAATCGTCACTTCTGATTCTTCCTGAAATTGCGGGATAACGGCATCCAGCCATGCCTGAAATTGACTTTCATCGGGCAGACCGGTGTTATCTTCACAGGCCAACTGGAGATCGAGGATCACCTGACTCATTTCTGCTCCTGTTCCTGAGCTTCGCGTTTTCTTTCCGCAGCCAGCTCAGCTTTACGTTTTTGTTCCGCTTCTTCCCACGCTTCATAGGCGTTAACGATGCGCGCCACCACAGGGTGACGGACCACGTCTTCGCTGTGGAAGAAGTTAAAGCTAATTTCATCGACGTTTGCCAGTACTTCAACCGCGTGGCGCAGGCCGGATTTAGTATTACGCGGCAGGTCAATCTGGGTGACGTCGCCGGTGATGACTGCTTTCGAATTAAAGCCGATACGGGTCAGGAACATCTTCATCTGTTCGATAGTGGTGTTCTGGCTCTCATCGAGAATGATAAAGGCATCGTTCAGTGTGCGACCACGCATGTAGGCCAGTGGAGCCACTTCAATCACGTTACGTTCAATCAGTTTTTCCACTTTCTCGAAGCCGAGCATCTCAAACAGCGCGTCGTAAAGCGGGCGCAGATATGGGTCAACTTTCTGGCTCAGATCACCCGGCAGGAAACCGAGTTTTTCACCTGCTTCTACTGCTGGTCGAGTGAGCAGAATACGGCGAATGTCCTGCCGCTCCAGCGCATCAACCGCCGCCGCGACCGCCAGATAGGTTTTGCCGGTACCCGCCGGGCCCACGCCGAAGGTGATGTCGTGGTCAAGAATATTGGCGATGTACTGCGCCTGGTTCGGCGTACGCGGTTTAATCACGCCGCGCTTGGTTTTGATATTGACGGCTTTACCGTACTCCGGCACGCTCTCGGCGCTCTGTTCCAGCACACGCGCTTCTTTTATCGCGAGATGAATTTGCTCCGGTTCAATATCCTGAATCTGACCGCGCATCGGGGCGGTGTCGACATACAGACTGCGCAGAATATCTGCCGCTGCGGTGACGCAAATCGCGCGTCCGGTGAGTTTGAAATGGTTGTCGCGGCGGTTGATTTCGATGCCCAATCGCCGCTCAAGCTGTTTGATGTTGTCATCAAACGGGCCGCACAGGCTCAGCAGGCGGGCGTTGTCTGCTGGTTCCAGCGTAATTTCGCGAGTGTCTATGTTCAAACTGTTCCTCTTTCATGTTTGCCGGAAGGCGATATGCGTATCCGGCCTACGATTAGGCTCATCCCGACAATCGGGGCATCATTGATGAAATTATTCACGCCAGCGAATAAAGGCGCAAGCATTGCAATGGATATTTGGGTGGAAGGCAGAGAAAACAAGGCCTGCCGGAGCGGCAGGCCGAAAGGTTTACGGCTGGTAGACACCGACGCCCAGGTCATTCTCTTTACGGGTACGAGAGATGACGGACTCCGGCGATTCAACCACGCGTAGCCCCATTTCATCTTCCGTACGCACCAGTTTGCCGCGCAGTGAGTTGGTATAGACATCCACAATCTCAACATCGACAAACTTACCGACCATATCCGGAGTGCCCTCAAAGTTCACCACACGGTTATTTTCGGTGCGTCCTGTCAGTTCCATCACGCTCTTACGCGACAGGCCTTCCACCAGAATACGTTGTGTAGTGCCGAGCATGCGGCGGCTCCACGCCATGGCCTGCTGGTTGATACGCTCCTGCAAAATATACAGACGCTGTTTTTTCTCTTCTTCCGGCACGTCGTCAACCATATCGGCGGCTGGCGTACCCGGGCGTGCAGAGAAAATAAAGCTGTAGCTAACGTCGAAATTGACTTCGCCAATCAGTTTCATGGTTTGCTCGAAGTCCTGCGTCGTTTCACCGGGGAAGCCGACAATAAAGTCAGAGCTAATCTGAATATCCGGACGCGCGGCGCGCAGTTTGCGGATAATCGATTTGTATTCCAGCACGGTGTGCGTGCGGCCCATCAGGTTCAGTACGCGGTCGGAACCACACTGGACCGGCAGATGCAGGAAACTCACCAGTTCCGGCGTATCGCGATACACATCGATAATATCGTCGGTAAATTCGATTGGGTGGCTGGTGGTGAAACGCAGGCGGTCGATACCGTCGATAGCGGCGACCAGGCGCAGCAGTTCGGAGAATGAACCGGTCGTGCCGTCATAGTTCTCACCACGCCAGGCGTTAACGTTCTGGCCGAGCAGGTGAATCTCACGCACGCCTTGTGCCGCCAGTTGCGCCACTTCAAACAGAATATCGTCGCACGGACGGCTCACTTCTTCACCACGGGTATACGGCACCACGCAGTAAGTACAATATTTGTTGCAGCCTTCCATGATGGAGACGAAGGCGGTCGGGCCTTCTGCGCGCGGTTCCGGCAGACGGTCAAACTTCTCGATTTCCGGGAAGCTGACATCGATGACCGGGCGGCGGTTGCCACGCACGGTATCAATCATCTCAGGCAGGCGGTGTAAGGTCTGCGGGCCAAAAATAATATCGACGTAATGTGCACGCTGGCGGATCAGTTTCCCCTCCTGAGAGGCCACGCAGCCGCCAACACCAATAATCAGCTTCGGATTTTTTTCCTTTAATAATTTCCAGCGGCCTAATTGGTGGAAAACTTTTTCCTGTGCCTTCTCGCGGATAGAGCAGGTATTCAACAGCAGCACATCCGCTTCTTCAGCCACATCAGTGAGTTGATACCCGTGAGTGGCATCCAGCAGATCGGCCATCCTGGATGAATCGTACTCATTCATCTGACAGCCCCAGGTTTTAATATGGAGTTTTTTTGTCATCGACTTGCTCTTGCTCAAATGTTTAAACCCCGAAAATGGCGGGGAAATAGCCAGGAATGCAGGGCGCGTATTGTAATGCTTTGACGCGGTTGTGACCAGTATGACCTCAAGCGGCGCAAAATCCGGTAAACTTAACGCATTAACGGTTAAGGATAATTGACTATGACAATTCAGCAAACAGACATCGTTGTGGTAGGCGGTGGGATGGTCGGCGGCGCACTGGCGTTAGGGCTGGCGCGTGAAGGGTTCTCCGTCACCGTGCTGGAGAAATCCGCGCCTGTTGCGTTTGATCCGGCATCGCCGCCTGATGTGCGTATTTCGGCTATCAGCGCCGCGTCCGTATCGCTTCTGCGCGGGCTCGATGTCTGGGATGCGATTCAGGCGATGCGCGTGCATGCCTGGCGTCGCCTGGAGACCTGGGAGTGGCAAAACGCGCACGTGGTGTTTGATGCCGCCGAGCTGAAGTTGCCGCAGTTGGGTTATATGGTAGAGAACAACGTCTTACAGCTGGCGCTGTGGCAGGCGCTTGAGGCACATCCGCAGGTCACGCTGAAAACGGGTCAAACCCTCAGCGCAATGACGATGGTCGCCGGGCGACGTGTGGTGACGCTGGCAGAAGGCGAAACGTTGTCCGCGCGTCTGGTGATTGGTGCGGATGGCGCATTTTCCCAGGTACGTCAGATGGCTGGCATTGGCACACATGGCTGGCAATATCCGCAATCCTGCATGCTGATCACCGTACAGTGCGAGAACGATCCGGGCGACAGCACCTGGCAGCAGTTTTCACCTACCGGGCCGCGCGCGTTTTTACCGCTCTTTGAACACTGGGCATCGCTGGTGTGGTATGACACGCCGGCACGGATTCGCCAGTTGCAGACGCTCACCATGGCGCAACTGCAACAGGAAATTCATACTCATTTTCCGCAGCGTTTAGGACATGTCACGCCGGTTGCCGCGGGTTCGTTCCCACTGACACGTCGCCACGCGTTGCAATATATCCAGCCGGGGCTGGCGCTGGTGGGCGATGCGGCGCATACCATTCATCCGCTGGCGGGGCAGGGGGTGAATCTGGGCTATCGCGATGTGGATGCGCTGATTGACGTGCTGGCGAATGCGCGCGGTTATGCCGAAGATTGGGCCAGTGAAACGGTGCTGAAGCGCTATCAGGCGCGCCGTCGTGCGGATAATCTGCTGATGCAGTCCGGGATGGATCTCTTCTATGCCGGCTTTAGCAACGATCTCAGCCCGCTGAAAGTGGTGCGGAATCTCGGGCTGATGGCCGCCCAGCGCGCAGGCGTGTTAAAACGTCAGGCGCTGAAGTATGCGTTAGGCGTGTAGCGCACGGGCTATACAAGGCGCGAAAAAAGCGTGACGCGTTTCTTCCCCTTTTTCACAAAACCCTGATACCAGAGACTTCCACTCTCGGTCATCAGGGTTTCGCACTGCCATTTACCGGCCGCAATGAGATAAAGCGTCCAGAGATTACGACTTATTTTATACACGATAAACATCAGTACTATAGCGGCGAGTGACTCTTTCATAGAGGGCTCAGGGGAAGGGGCATATTCAAGTACCAGAATGGCAATAGTGATGCATTGAATTATAAGTTTGCCTGTGATGCCCGATATAAAAAATGCTTTGAGTCTTTGAGGGGACCAGAAACAGGGATTTTTTAATACCTGAAGCCGCTCCTGGGCTGGAAAACCATGAATGTATTGTGTCCAGTGTAAATCGGCGGTGATCATTAGCGCCGTGCCGGCTTCGCTGAGCCGATGTAATCGCATGGATATGATGACGGGAAAAATGATACCGATAAAAAAAACGTAAAATACGGGCGCAGAGATACCGTAGTTTGCAAGAATGATGCAAATTAGCGCCACAATACAAATGACAACTTTTTGCAGAAAGGGAGAGTAAAGATCAGCGTCCATTGCTAAATCCATTAGCTGTGAAAGCGGGCAATGTATCACCAGGCGCTGACGGCTTCTACGGGGCGGGATTTTTTTCGGATTTCATAAAACAAAAAAGCCCGCCGAAGCGAGCTTTTTTGTTTTATGTGGCTGGGGTACGAGGATTCGAACCTCGGAATGCCGGAATCAGAATCCGGTGCCTTACCGCTTGGCGATACCCCAACAGGGTGCGTTCACAATCTGAACGTCTTTTAAAGATGGCTGGGGTACGAGGATTCGAACCTCGGAATGCTGGTATCAGAAACCAGAGCCTTACCGCTTGGCGATACCCCAACAATTCTTGCTAACTTACCGAAGTGATCGATAAATTTCTAATTTGGTGGCTACGACGGGATTCGAACCTGTGACCCCATCATTATGAGTGATGTGCTCTAACCAACTGAGCTACGTAGCCAATTTACTGCTTTCTTCGATGGCTGGGGTACCTGGATTCGAACCAGGGAATGCCGGTATCAAAAACCGGTGCCTTACCGCTTGGCGATACCCCAATACCGTCGCGGTTAACCGCAAATATCGAAGAAAAAATGGCTGGGGTACCTGGATTCGAACCAGGGAATGCCGGTATCAAAAACCGGTGCCTTACCGCTTGGCGATACCCCATCCGTGCAACGCTTACTGGTGAATGGTGCGGGAGGCGAGACTTGAACTCGCACACCTTGCGGCGCCAGAACCTAAATCTGGTGCGTCTACCAATTTCGCCACTCCCGCAAAAAAAGATGGTGGCTACGACGGGATTCGAACCTGTGACCCCATCATTATGAGTGATGTGCTCTAACCAACTGAGCTACGTAGCCATCTTTTTTTCGCGTTACCTTATCGGCGTTGCGGGGCGCATTATGCGTATTGAGCCTTGTAGCGTCAACCTCTTTTTCACGGAAAATTGCCGGAATGTGACTGTTTGGTTAGGTTGCGAACAGCGTGATGGAATATTCGGCAAAAATTGGTTGCTTCGTGTTTTTATCCACGGCATGAAGCTGTTATTTCAGCGTAAAGGATGAAATTCGGATTCCATCAATAGTGTTGATAAATTGCTCTGTGAAATACTAACGCCGCCAAATTTGTCAGGGCAGGAAGCCTTGCGCCTGTACATTTGTCACGACCATGAGGGGAACTCCCCATCGCTACATTATTGAGGGAATAGTATGTTGCGTTTGATAACCGCTTTTTTAGGTGTTTTTTTCCTGATGCAGTCCGCGTTTGCCGATCAGGCTCGGCCGGAAACCAGCAAATATGTGCAGGCTTATCGCGGGCAAGAAGGTGCCGTTGTCTGGCTGATGCGCATTGGGCCACGCGAAGCGAATGAAGCGTTAGTGCAGGTTTCGCATGTCGATAACGACATTGACGGGCGTATTTTCCGCTGCAAAGTTCAAATTACACGAGACGGTGAGAAAAGCTATACCGCTGAAATAAAAGGGAAACCGTTTGAACTGGTGCGCATTAAAGAAGGCAGCGGTAACCTCTATATTCCCGATGAGCAATCCAACGGGTGGATCAACTATAGCGAGGAACTTTCTGACGGATCGGGTGCTAACGCGGAACATTTCCTGACAGCGTACCTGAAACAGGATACGAAAAAACAGTAATAAAAAACCCCGGCTTGTGGGCCGGGGCATTTCACAAAACGCTGTTATTTGTAGGCTGACTGGTGCACGCCCACCGCGCGGCCAGACGGATCGTCCATGGTTTTGAACGCTTCATCCCACTCAATCGCTTTCGCGGAAGAGCACGCGACTGACGGGCCGCCCGGCACGCATTCCGCTGCGCTTGGCACCGGGAACAACTCTTCGAAGATTTCGCGGTACAGATAACCCTCTTTAGAGCCCGGCGTATTGTACGGGAAGCGGAAGTGTGCGGTTTCCAGCTGCTGGTCGGTAACCTGTTTCGCCGCCACTTCTTTCAGTGTGTCAATCCAGCTGTAGCCTACGCCATCAGAGAACTGCTCTTTCTGGCGCCATGCCACGCTTGCCGGCAGGTAGGATTCAAAACATTCACGCAGAACGTGTTTTTCCATTTTGCCGTTGCCGCACATTTTATCCTGCGGGTTAATACGCATCGCCACGTCGAGGAATTTTTTATCCAGGAACGGTACGCGTGCTTCCACGCCCCAGGCCGACATTGCTTTGTTGGCGCGTGCACAGTCGTACATGTGCAGTGCCTGCAATTTACGTACGGTCTCTTCGTGCAGCTCTTTCGCGTTTGGCGCTTTGTGGAAGTAAAGATAACCGCCAAACACTTCGTCAGAACCTTCGCCAGAGAGCACCATTTTGATACCCATCGCTTTGATTTTGCGCGACATTAAATACATCGGCGTCGAGGCGCGAATGGTCGTTACATCATACGTTTCGATGTGATAGATAACATCACGAATGGCATCCAGACCTTCCTGCACGGTGAAGTGAATTTCATGGTGCACGGTGCCGAGGTGGTTTGCCACTTCTTGCGCGGCTTTCAGGTCAGGAGAGCCTTCCAGGCCAACCGCAAAGGAGTGCAGTTGCGGCCACCAGGCTTCGGAGCGTTCCCCATCTTCCACGCGACGTGCGGCGAATTTTTTAGTGATGGCGGAAATCACGGAGGAATCCAGACCACCGGAGAGCAGGACGCCGTAAGGCACGTCAGACATCAGGTGGCTTTTTACGGACTCTTCCAGCGCCTGGCGCAGTTCATTTTTATCAGTAACGTTGTCTTTCACTGCGTCATAGTCAAACCAGTCACGCTGATAATACTGACGAATTTCGCCATCTTTGCTCCACAGGTAACTGCCAGCCGGGAACTCTTTGATGGTGCGGCAAACCGGGGTCAGCGCTTTCATTTCAGAGGCAACATAGAAGTTACCGAATTCGTCGTAACCCATATACAGCGGGATAATGCCGATGTGGTCGCGGCCAATCAGGTAGGCGTCTTTTTCGCTATCGTAAAGCGCGAAGGCAAACATCCCCTGCAAATCGTCAAGGAATTCCGGGCCTTTTTCCTGATACAGCGCGAGGATCACTTCGCAGTCAGAACCGGTCTGGAACTGGTAGCGGTCAGCGTATTCCGCGCGCAGTGCCTGATGGTTATAGATTTCACCGTTCACGGCCAGCGCATGCGTTTTCTTTTCGTTATACAGCGGCTGCGCACCGGCGTTGACGTCAACAATCGACAGACGTTCGTGCGCCAGAATGGCTTTGTCGCACGCATAAATACCGGACCAGTCCGGGCCGCGATGGCGCATCAGGCGGGAGAGCTCAAGCGCTTTTTTACGCAGCTCGCCCGCGTCAGTTTTAATATCCAGTACACCAAAAATCGAACACATAGACTTCTCCGTTAACCCTGTAATGTCGTGAAATTGTTGTGGCTATGGGATAAAAAATGCCGTAAAGCGCGAAAGGGCGCAAGCGTTTTAGGGGCTGAAAAAGAAATAGTGCAACAGGAGTTGTTGGATGCTGAAAAACGGACAGGTATTAACCTACAAAATTGATGATTCGATAATAAAATAGCGGTTTTATTAAATGAATCTATGTTTGTGAGTGTTGCCGGATAAGCGAAGTGTAACCCGGCAACATAAATCTTAAATCACATCGATTTCCGCGACCGACGGATAAATCCACGATGGGCGGAACGGCATGCTGTCGATATCGTCCAGCGTCGAGACGCCAGAGAGCACCAGAATGGTCTCCAGACCGGCCTGGAAGCCCGCCAGAATATCGGTACGCAGGTTATCGCCAACGATCACTGTCTGCTCGGAGTGCGCCTGCATTTTGTTCAGCGCGGCGCGGATAATCCACGGGCTGGGTTTGCCCACGTAGAACGGTTTGCGACCGGAAATTTTTTCGATACCCGCGCATAGTGCGCCGCAGGCCGGGTAAAATCCGCGACCGTGGGTGTCCGGGTTGGTGGCAATAAAGCGTGCGCCGTTGGCGACGAAGAAGGCCGCTTTATGCATCATTTCCCAGTTGTAGGAGCGGGTTTCGCCCACAATTACGAAATCCGGGTTCACATCGGTAATGGTAAAACCGGCTTTGTAGAGTTCGTGGATCAGCGCGCCTTCGCCAACAACGTAGGCTTTTTTCCCTTCCTGACGACGCAGGAAATCCGCGGTTGCCATCGCCGAGGTGTAAAACACGCTATCTGGCACGTCTACGCCTGCGGTGGCGAAACGGTTCGCCAGGTCTTGCCCGGTTTGGGAGGGATAGTTGGTCAACAGTACCAGCGGCAGGCCTTTCTCCAGAATTCGAGTTAGAAATTCTGCGGCACCCGGTACGGCCACGTTATCGTGCATCAGCACGCCGTCGATATCACAAATTACATTCTGAATGGTCATGGACTACCTGACATGGTCTGAAAGAGGCGTAATTATACACGGAATTACGCAGGCTGCCTTGCGAGAGGCCGCCTGCGCGCAAGAGGATTAACCTTCCAGCAAATGCTGCAACAGAATGCCGTTGAGCATCGCGCGCTTGACCAGCGCAAACGCGCCAATCGCGGAGCGGTGATCGAGCGTGGAGCGCACCACTGGCAGATTTTTGCGAAACGCTTTCAGCGCCTGGGTGTTAATGCAGCCTTCGATGGCGGGTAGCAGAACACGCTCCGCCTCGGTAATTTCCCCGGCAATGACGATTTTCTGCGGGTTGAACAGGTTAATAGCAATGGCGATGGTTTTACCCAAGTGGCGTCCTACATGCTCAACCACTTCCGTTGCCAGCGCATCGCCTTTATTGGCGGCTTTGCAGATGGTTTTGATATTGCAATCATCCAGCGTCAAACGGCTCTGATAGCCTTGTTCCAACAGGTGACGGACGCGGTGTTCAATCGCGGCGTTGGCGGCAACGGTCTCCAGACAGCCGAAGTTACCGCAGTGGCAACGCTCGCCGAGCGGGTCGACCTGAATATGCCCAATTTCACCGACGTTCCCATTACGGCCAATAAAAATCCGCCCGTTAGAGATGATGCCCGCCCCGGTCCCCCGGTGCACGCGCACCAGAATAGAGTCTTCACAATCCTGACTTGCACCGAAATAGTGCTCCGCCAGCGCAAGGCTGCGAATATCGTGGCCGACAAAACAGGTGACGTTAAAGCATTTTTCCAGCGCGCCAACCAACCCCCAGTTTTCCACCGCAATGTGCGGCATATAGCGGATCACGCCACTTTCAGGATCAACCAGGCCGGGCAAAATCACGGAAATAGCAATAAGCTCGCGAATTTTGCGCTGGCAGGTTTCTATAAAGGTGGCGATGGTATTGAGCAGCGCGTGTTCCAGGGTTTCCTGAGTGCGTTCTGGCAGCGGATAGTGCTCTTCAGCCACCGCTTTGCTGCTGAGATCGTAAAGGGTGAGCGTCGCGTCGTGACGCCCCAGGCGCACGCCGATAGTGTGGAAATTGCGGGTTTCAGTGACGATAGAGATAGCGCGGCGGCCCCCGGTGGAGGCCTGTTGATCGACTTCTTTAATCAATCCGCGCTCAATAAGCTGACGCGTAATTTTGGTTACGCTGGCGGGAGCAAGCTGGCTCTGTTCGGCGATCTGAATGCGCGAGATTGGCCCATGCTGGTCAATCAGGCGGTAAACGGCCGCACTGTTAAGCTGTTTTACGAGGTCAACATTACCAATTTGAGCTTGTCCGCCTGATGTCATACTTTCGCTTACTCAGTTAACGACCTCGTTACCATTAACGATGGTCTTGGTGATTTTATAATCGCGTGTGAACGCGGTCAGGTTTGCGGTCATGCCCGGGGCAATCTGGCCCAAATGGCTATCGACGCCAATTGCGCGAGCCGGGTAGAGCGTGGCCATGCGCAGCACTTCGTCGAGCGCAATACCGCAGTGCTCAACCAGGTTGCGAACCCCTTCAATCATGGTTAGAGAGGAGCCGCTCAGTGTGCCGTTTTCATCTACGCACAAACCGTTACGGTAGTATATTGTTTTACCAGCAAAAATGAACTGATCAATGTTTGCACCTGCCGGCGCGGTGGCGTCCGTAACCAGACACAGTTTCTCACCTTTCAGGTGTTTGGCGTTACGGATGTTGGCGTAGTTGACGTGCAGGCCATCAGCGATGATCCCGCAGTAGACGTCGGCATTGTCAAAAATGGCGCCCGCCAGACCCGGTTCGCGGCCACTGATGTACGGCATCGCGTTATAAAGGTGGGTAGCAAACGTAATGCCCGCACGGAAGCCGGTTTTGGCTTCTTCCAGCGTCGCATTGGAGTGACCGGCAGAGATCACAATGCCTGCGGCAACCAGTTTACGAATTACCTCAGGTTCTACCATTTCCGGTGCCAGGGTGATTTTAGTAATCACATCCGCGTTCTCACACAGGAAGTCGACCAGCGACGCTTCTGGTTTGCGGATATAGGCCGGATTATGGGTGCCTTTCTTAATGATGTTCAGCCACGGCCCTTCCAGATGAAGGCCCAGCGCCTGATTCGGATGCTTAGCCAGGTACTCGCGCATCACGCGCACGCCCTGTTTCATGAGATCGTCGCTGCAGGTAATCAGCGTTGGCAGGTAGCTGGTGCAGCCCGATTTTTCATTGGCTTTCTGCATAATTTCCAGCGTTTCAACGCTCACGGCTTCTGCCGTATCGTTGAACTGCACGCCGCCGCAGCCATTCAGCTGAACGTCGATAAAACCAGGGGCAATAATGGCGCCGTTGACTGAACGTTGTTCAATATCTGACGGTAATTCTGCCAGCGGGCAGAGACGTTCGATAAGGCCATTGGCGATAATAATCGCGTGGTCATCCAGAATTTCGCGGCCAGTGTAAATCCGACCATGAGTTAATGCATACATTACGACCCCCGGGTTTCTAAAAAGCGCCCTGCACATGCCGCAGGGCGATAATACATTACAGACCTTTGATGTTTTCCGCTTCCAGTTCGTTGAAATATTTCAACGTTTTCACTTTCAGCTCCATCGTGGACGGCTCGTCGCACACCATAACGGCTTTCGGATGCAGCTGCAGGCAACTGATGGTCCACATGTGGTTGACGTTGCCTTCTACGGCCGCCTGCAGAGCCTGTGCTTTCTGGTTGCCCAGCACCAGAATCATCACTTCTTCTGCGTCCAGCAGGGTGCCCACGCCAACGGTCAGCGCGTATTTTGGAACCAGAGAGACGTCGCCGTCAAAGAAACGGGAGTTCGCCACGCGGGTTTCATGTGTCAGGGTTTTGATACGGGTACGGGAAGCCAGAGAGGACGCCGGTTCGTTGAACGCGATGTGACCATCGTTACCTACACCGCCCATAAACAGGTGGATTTTGCCGTAAGAACGAATTTTTTCTTCATAACGACGGCATTCTGCGTCAATATCTGCGGCGTTACCATTCAGCAAATTAATGTTTTCAGCCGGAATATCAACGTGGTCGAAGAAATTACGGTGCATGAAGCTGTGATAGCTTTCCGGATGCTCTTTCGGCAGGCCCACGTATTCGTCCATGTTGAACGTCACAACGTGCTTGAAGCTAACCTGGCCCGCTTTATGCATTTCTACCAGTGCTTTATAGGCAGTCAGCGGTGTGCCGCCAGTCGGCAGACCCAGCACGAACGGACGATCGGCGGTTGGGTTGAACGCGTTGATGCGGTTAACGATATGACGCGCGGCCCATTTGCCCACTTGTTCTGCTGTAGCCAGGGGAATCAGTCTCATTGTTCACCTCTATAGTTAATTTAAAAAGGTCGTGGATTGACGAATGCTTATCATAAAGCGTAACGCACTTTCGCGGTAACAAGGGGTCAATCCGCTTTGATTTTTTGAATGATAAAATAAGTTTTGCGAGTTAGCCAGCAAAAGGGAGGGGGTATAGCGATATTTGGTGACAAAAATCACAAAAAAAGGGTGTTTAATTTGCGATACGAATTAATTTTTCACACACTCCACATGTCAATGAATAATTCGTCGTACTTATCAGTTGTAACACTATAAAAAAACAGCAAAGCGTGAGCCTAACGGGGTCTCATAGGGGGAATAAAGTGAGTATTCTAGGTTATTTACAAAAGGTCGGTCGTGCACTGATGGTGCCGGTCGCCACGCTGCCTGCGGCGGCAATTTTGATGGGGGTTGGTTACTGGATCGACCCTGTTGGTTGGGGTGGCGATAACGCCCTCGCCGCGTTCTTCATCAAGTCTGGCTCGGCCATTATTGATAACATGTCCGTCCTGTTTGCCATTGGTGTGGCTTATGGGATGTCCAAAGATAAAGACGGTGCTGCGGCGCTGACCGGCTTTGTGGGCTTCCTCGTGTTGACCACGCTGTGTTCTCCGGCGGCGGTAGCGATGATCCAGAAGATTCCGGCGGACCAGGTTCCGGCGGCGTTCGGTAAGATTAGCAACCAGTTCGTGGGTATTCTGGTCGGTATTATCTCTGCAGAACTCTACAACCGCTTCAGCAGCGTTGAGCTACCGAAGGCGCTGTCGTTCTTCAGCGGTCGCCGTCTGGTGCCAATTCTGACCTCGTTTGTGATGATCGTGGTCGCTTTTATTCTGATGTACATCTGGCCGGTAATTTTCGACGGTCTGGTGAACTTCGGTGAGCACATTCAGAAACTGGGCTCCGTTGGCGCGGGCGTTTACGCCTTCTTCAACCGTCTGCTGATTCCGGTTGGCCTGCACCACGCCCTGAACTCCGTATTCTGGTTCGACGTGGCGGGCATTAACGACATTCCTAACTTCCTCGGTGGCGCACAGTCTATCGAAGCGGGTAAAGCGGTTGTCGGTATCACCGGTCGTTATCAGGCGGGCTTCTTCCCAATCATGATGTTCGGCCTGCCGGGTGCGGCGCTGGCTATCTATCACTGCGCGCGTCCTGAGAACAAAGCGAAAGTGCTGGGTATCATGATGGCGGGTGCCTTCGCGGCATTCTTCACCGGGATCACCGAGCCGCTGGAATTCTCCTTCATGTTTGTGGCGCCGGTACTGTACGTGATCCACGCTTTCCTGACCGGTATCTCTGTATTTATCGCGGCCAGCATGCAGTGGATTGCCGGTTTCGGCTTCAGCGCAGGTCTGGTTGATATGGTGCTGTCGTCGCGTAACCCGTTGGCGACACACTGGTGGATGCTTATCCCGCAGGGACTGGTGTTCTTCGTTATCTACTATGTGGTGTTCCGTTTCACCATCACCAAATTCAACCTGATGACCCCGGGTCGTGAGCTGGCGGTTGCCGGTAGCGAAGCGGATGGTCAGGACACGAATGTAGGAAGCGATAAAGAGCAGGATGTTTCCGGCCTGGCGCGCCAGTACATCGCCGCAATTGGCGGTTCTGACAACCTGACCGGCATTGACGCCTGTATCACCCGCCTGCGTCTGAACGTGAAAGACTCTTCTCTGGTGAACGACGCAATGGCGAAACGTCTGGGTGCATCCGGTGTGATTCGCCTGAACAAAACCAGCGTGCAGATTATCGTTGGCTTCGTGGCAGAGAAAATCGCCAACGCGATGAAAACCACAGGCCCGGTTGCGGCGGCTGAAGCCACTGCGGCACCGGCAGCAGCGCCTGCGGCTAAACCGCAAGCTGTGCCGAATAACAGCACGGTGATTGCCGAGCTGGTTTCCCCGGTCACCGGTGACGTGGTGGCGCTGGAAGCGGTGCCAGACGAAGCCTTTGCCAGCAAAGCGGTGGGCGACGGCGTTGCGGTTAAACCAACGGATAAAACCGTGGTTTCCCCGGCGGCGGGCACTATCGTTAAAATCTTTAACACCAACCATGCGTTCTGCCTGGAAACCGAGAAAGGCGCGGAAATCGTTGTCCACATGGGGATCGATACCGTTGCGCTGAACGGCCAGGGCTTTACTCGCCTGGTGGAAGAGGGTGCGGAAGTGAAAGCAGGTCAGCCGGTTCTGGAAATGGATCTCGACTACCTGAACGCCAATGCGCGTTCAATGATTAGCCCGGTGGTTTGTAGCAACATTGACGACTTCAGCGGCCTGGTGATTAAGGCGCAGGGTCATGTCGTTGCGGGGCAAACAGCGCTGTATGAAATTAAAGGTAAATAATCGCTCCTGAGTTCGCGATTGCCTTAAGCGGCGGGGGACTTTCCTCCGCCGCTTTTTTTTGCAGCAAATGATCCCCATATTCCTCTTCAAAGACGCATTTTCTGTAAGTTAAGGGTTGTCTCTGCGTCCGGCTTATAAGATCATACGCCGTTATACGTTATTTACGCTTTTGAGGAATCCACGATGAGTGAGGCTGAAGCCCGCCCGAGTAACTTTATTCGTCAGATCATCGATGAAGATCTGGCCAGTGGGAAGCACACCACAGTCCATACCCGTTTTCCGCCTGAGCCGAACGGTTATCTGCACATCGGCCATGCGAAATCGATCTGCCTGAACTTTGGCGTCGCGCAGGACTATCAGGGCCTGTGCAACCTGCGTTTTGATGACACTAACCCGGTAAAAGAAGATATCGAATACGTCGAGTCTATCAAGCACGACGTCGAGTGGTTAGGTTTTCATTGGGCCGGTGATATTCACTACTCCTCAGACTATTTTGATCAACTGCACCAGTACGCCGTTGAACTGATCAACAAAGGCCTGGCCTATGTTGACGAACTGTCGCCGGAAGAGATCCGCGAATACCGCGGCACTCTGACTGCGCCGGGTAAAAACAGCCCGTTCCGCGACCGTAGCGTCGAAGAAAACCTGGCGCTGTTCGAGAAAATGCGTACCGGCGGTTTTGAAGAAGGTAAAGCCTGCCTGCGCGCGAAAATCGATATGGCGTCGCCGTTCATCGTCATGCGCGATCCGGTGCTGTACCGTATTAAATTTGCCGATCACCACCAGACTGGCAACAAGTGGTGCATCTACCCGATGTACGACTTCACCCATTGCATCAGCGATGCGCTGGAAGGCATTACGCACTCCCTGTGTACCCTGGAGTTCCAGGACAACCGTCGCCTGTATGACTGGGTTCTCGATAACATCTCTATTCCGGTTCATCCGCGCCAGTACGAATTCTCGCGCCTGAATCTGGAATACACCGTGATGTCCAAGCGTAAGCTGAACCAGCTTGTCATGGAAAAACACGTTGAAGGCTGGGATGACCCGCGTATGCCGACCATCTCTGGTCTGCGTCGTCGCGGTTACACCGCTGCAGCTATCCGTGAGTTCTGCAAACGCATTGGCGTGACCAAGCAGGACAACACCATTGAGATGGCGTCGCTGGAATCCTGCATTCGTGAAGATCTCAACGAAAATGCCCCGCGCGCAATGGCTGTTATCGATCCGGTGAAACTGGTTATCGAAAACTATCAGGGCGAAGGCGAAATGGTCACCATGCCGAACCATCCGAACAAACCGGAAATGGGCAGCCGTGAAGTACCGTTTAGCGGTGAAATCTGGATCGATCGCGCTGACTTCCGCGAAGAAGCTAACAAGCAGTACAAGCGTTTGGTGATGGGTAAAGAAGTGCGTCTGCGTAATGCTTACGTGATTAAAGCAGAACGTGTAGAGAAAGATGCAGAAGGCAATATCACCACCATCTTCTGTACTTACGATGCCGATACCCTGAGCAAAGACCCGGCTGATGGCCGTAAAGTAAAAGGTGTTATCCACTGGGTGAGTGCGGCACATGCGCTGCCGGTTGAAATCCGCCTGTATGACCGTCTGTTCAGCGTGCCGAACCCAGGTGCGGCAGATGACTTCCTGTCGGTGATGAACCCGGATTCGCTGATTATCAAGCAGGGCTTTGCTGAACCGTCTCTGAAAGCTGCTGTTGCCGGTAAAGCGTATCAGTTCGAGCGTGAAGGCTACTTCTGCCTCGACAGCCGGTACGCTACCGCAGAAAAACTGGTGTTCAACCGCACCGTTGGGCTGCGTGATACCTGGGCGAAAGCGGGCGAATAATCCCTTGTTTGTGAAAAACGCCGCTCACGCGGCGTTTTTTGTCTCATATTCGCGATGCGAATTAATCTTTTTTATCCAGCCATCACCCGTTTGCATCATTTCGCCCAGATACATCCTCGCAACCTGTGCTATTAACATTTTCCCCTGATGAGATAAGGCATTGCGCCGCTTAATGTTAATAAATCGCATTTGTTACAAGACGCAACGAAATATGTGCGCTTTGTCATAGTCCTGCGTTTTGCTTGCGAAAAAGGATTGATAATTCGCGTCGCGAAAAATAATCTAATCCTGTAGCAAAAGGTGCTTTTCACTACGCTACTTTTTTATCTGTTTTTTTATTTTTAGCCTCTGCTTTGCAGCGGCATTTTAAAAGTCAAAGAGGATACACATATGCGTACGTTCAGTGGCAAACGTAGTACGCTGGCGCTGGCTATTGCCGGTGTAACAGCAATGTCGGGCCTGGTGGTTGTTCCCCAGGCGAGTGCAGCAGGCTTTATCGATGACTCTACGTTAACGGGCGGCATCTATTACTGGCAGCGTGAACGTGACCGTAAAGATGTAACCGACAACGACAAATATAAAACCAACCTTTCTCACTCTACCTGGAACGCCAACCTCGATTTCCAGTCCGGCTATGCTGCTGATATGTTCGGCCTCGATATTGCGGCGTTCACCGCTATCGAAATGGCGGAATCCTCAGAAAGTGGTCACCCGAACGAAATTGCGTTCTCGTCTAAAAATAAAGGCTACTCGGAAGATTACTCCGGCGATAAAAGCGGTGTGAGCCTTTATAAAGCCGCGGCGAAATTTAAATACGGCCCGGTTTGGGCGCGTGGTGGTTATATCCAGCCGACCGGCCAAACATTGTTAGCGCCGCACTGGAGCTTTATGCCGGGTACTTATCAGGGCGCAGAAGCCGGGGCGAACTTTGATTTTGACGACGCTGGCGCGCTGAGCTTCTCCTACATGTGGACCAATGAATATAAGGCCCCATGGCATATCGAAATGGATAATTTCTACCAGAACGATAAGCGCACGAAAGTCGATTATCTGCACTCCATCGGTATGAAATATGACTTCAAAAATGACCTGGTGCTGGAAGCGGCATTTGGTCAGGCGGAAGGCTATGTCGATCAATACTTCGCCAAAGCCAGCTACAAATTTGATATCGCCGGTAGCCCGCTGTCTACCAGCTATCAGTTCTACGGTACTCGCGATAAAGTAGACGATCGCAGCGTAAACGACATTTACGACGGCACTGCCTGGCTGCAGGCACTCACCTTCGGTTACAAAGTGGGTCAGGTTGACCTGCGCCTGGAAGGGACCTGGGTTAAGGCAGAAGGCCAGCAGGGCTTCTTCTTACAGCGTATGACCCCAACCTACGCCTCCTCAAACGGTCGTCTGGATATCTGGTGGGATAACCGTTCTGACTTCAACGCCAACGGCGAAAAAGCGGTGTTCTTCGGCGCGATGTATGACCTGAAGAACTGGAACCTGCCGGGCTGGGCTGTGGGCGCATCATACGTTTACGCCTGGGATGCCAAACCGTCTACCTGGCAGATCAACCCGGACGCGTACTACGACAAAAACAAAACTATCGAAGAGTCTTCTTACAGCTTTGACGTGGCGTACACCGTACAGGAAGGCCGCGCGAAAGGCACCCTGTTCAAATTGCACTTCACCCAGTACGACAACCACTCCGATATCCCGAGCTGGAGCGGTGGTTATGGCAACATCTTCCAGGATGAACGCGACGTGAAATTCATGGTTATCGCACCGTTCACTATCTTCTGATAAGCATACCGGCGGGCCGCAGCGCCCGCCGTGTCGTATAAGGCTAATAATATGAAAAAAACAGTGATGATTGCTGCGCTGGTCGCGACGCTGGCAGGTTGCGCCCAGTCTGAAGCACCGAAAGAAGATACGCGTTTAAAAGATGCCTATAGTGCCTGTATTAACACCGCGGAAGGCTCGCCGGAGAAAATCGAAGCCTGCCAGCAGGTGCTGAACGTACTGAAGCAGGAGAAGGCGCATCAGCAGTTTGCTAATCAGGAAACTGTGCGGGTAAGCGATTACCAGGCGTGCATTCTGGCGAGAAAAACCGGCAACGATCAGGCTGTGAAGAAAGATTGCGGGTTAATCTGGCAGGAAATTCGCAGTAATAATACTCCCCGTTAAGATAACGTGCCCGATAAGCTTGCTTGTCGGGCACGGCTGCATGAATGTGCAAACTAAGCGGGTATCAACATTATCGTATTCCCAGGTCGAAGCGATAAGATGAATTGTCCTGCCTCATCGGTGTGCCATTGAAGGTGACTGAAATCGATTACGGCACACTCCGGACCACCGTTTTGTAACGCCTCGCTACCGACGCCAACGCAGTACGTACCCGCGCTGACAGCGGAGGTGATCCCGCTGTGGGAATCTTCAAAAACTAATGCCTTATCTGGTGTGATCCCCAGTTGCGTTGCCGCCAACAAATAGGGGTCAGGCCAGGGCTTTCCTCTTTCGACATCATCACGTTCGACGATGATTGAAATCGCATCGTCTACACCCAGCATATGAATAACACGATCGATTTTCTTGCGCCAGCCGCTGGTGACGATACCGATGATGACCCCTGCATGGTGTAGGGCTGTAATAAACTCGGCAACACCCTTAATGGGCTCGTAATCCGCATTATTTTCTGCATCGATAATGTACTGCTGAACGATCGCCTGATCTTTCCTGGAAAGATCGCTGAAGAGTGCGCGAATTGTATGTGGCCCCGGTTGACCATGAATGTGTAGAGCAATATCTTCGTTGCTGATATCACGATCGTAAAGCTTGCCAGCCCCTCTCCATGCCTTCTCAATCACGAGGTTTGAATCGATCAACACGCCATCCATATCAAAAAGGACAGCAGTCAGTACGGGCATCGCTTGAGTCATTTTTCCCCCTGTATCTTCTGAAAACATTCTGTGACTTTTTATGGATAATCGGTTGAAACAGGGGCTATGTATAATGCTTTTTTTTCGCGCAGGGATAAAAAACGGGAATGGAAAATCGCCGACTACAGGCATTTGTTACGCTCGCGGAGCAGGGGAGTTACCATGCCGCTGCAGATGCGTTGTGTATCACTCAGCCTGCGTTAAGCAAACAGATCCAGGTGCTGGAGGACGATTTGGGTTTGGTGCTTTTTACTCGTGGGCGCCACGGTGCAACACTTACTTGCCAGGGGAAATTGTTCTACCCCGAGGCGTGCGAATTTCTGGTGCGTTACCGCGAATTGCGGAAATTTGCCGGGGATATCAAACGGGGGGCGACAGCCAAACTCGCCCTCGGGTTTGGGCTATCGACATATTCTCTTACGCCGCAATGGATTAATACTTTTCAGGCGCGTTTTCCTGATGTCACCGTCTCGCTCAACAACATTCCTTCAAGCGTGCAGTGCCGAATGCTGCTCGAAGGAGCGCTGCATATTGGTTTCTTGCGGCTGCCCGTTCTGCCGCCTCTGTCACATTTTGTGATTAAACAGGAGCGTCTGGTGCTTGCCGTTCCCGCGAATGCGTCTGTAAAAGAAGGATTACATCATCTTGTTGAACACTATCCGTTATTACGTCTCAGTACGCACGCCGCGCCGTGTCTGGCTGAGCAGGTTCGCATCATCCTCGCCGAGCAGTTTCCCGATGTGCATGCGGTATCCGTTTCCGACGATATGCATTCTTTACTGGCGCTGATCGGTGGCGGCAACGGTATTGCCTTTTTGCCTGAGAGTATCTGTAACGTTCTGCCTGCCGGGGTAAAAATGGTCGAACTGGCTAATGTCAAAGTGGGGTGGGAAATTGCGATGGCCTGGGATCCTACGCGAGAGCATGAAGGACGGGACAATTTTCTGCGGATGGTGATGGAAATGAAGCCATAGACCACCATAAAAAACCAGCCCGTAAGCTGGTTTTGTCATTTCAGTGTGAAAATTACTTCTCTACACCATCATGTGCGTGTTCATCTTCGCGGCAATCGCCTTCAGCGCAGTGACCATACAGGTACAGGCTGTGGTTGGTTAAGCGGATACCGTGTTTCGCGGCAATTTCACGCTGGCGAGCTTCGATGGAATCATCGCTGAATTCGATAACCTTGCCGCAGTCGAGGCAGATCAGGTGATCGTGATGGTGTTGTTGAGTGAGTTCGAAAACGGACTTACCGCCTTCAAAATTATGGCGCGTTACGATGCCCGCATCATCAAACTGGTTCAGAACACGGTAGACGGTCGCCAGACCAATCTCTTCACCCATGTCGATCAGGCGTTTATATAAGTCTTCCGCGCTGACATGGTGATTGTCTGGTTCCTGAAGCACTTCCAGGATCTTTAACCGGGGAAGTGTGACTTTCAGGCCAGCCTTCTTTAATGCGGTATTGTTGTCAGTCATGCGGAATCTGTCCTGTTGCTAAACGATTGACTTCCAAACGCGGAAGTATCACAGAGAGTGCACCGAGTGTAATGCGTCTCATTATAGAATGACGCCTTCTAAATGAAAACAGCAAGACCCAGGCGAATAAAGATTTCGAAAACGAGGCTTGACCAGCAAACTCGCTAAATTCAGAAGATATTGTACAGATTTGCGCTCAAAAGTTAAAAAATTGTAGCTATTATTTTGATTGCTTTTGCCTATTAATGCGGTGTGATTTAACAATCACACCGCAACAAACATCAGGCGTTTTTGATCTCTTCCAGATGCAGCTCTTCGGAGACCTGTTTAACCCATTTTTCTACACGTTCAGCGGTCAGTTCCGGCTGACGATCTTCATCAATAGCCAGACCCACGAAGTGATCGTCATCAGCCAGGCCTTTAGAGGCTTCGAAGTGGTAACCGGCTGTTGGCCAATGGCCGACGATGGTTGCACCGCGCGGTTCAATGATGTCGCGAATAGTGCCCAGCGCATCACAGAAGTATTCCGCATAGTCTTCCTGGTCGCCGCAGCCGAACAGTGCAACCAGTTTGCCATTGAAATCAACTTCTTCCAGCGTCGGGAAGAAATCATCCCAGTCGCACTGCGCTTCACCGTAGTACCAGGTAGGGATACCCAGCAGCAGAATGTCGAATGCAGCCAGGTCTTCTTTGCTGCTCTTGGCAATGTCATGCACGTCGGCAACGTCTTTACCAAGCTGTTTCTGAATCATTTTTGCGATATTTTCGGTATTGCCGGTGTCGCTACCAAAGAAAATGCCAACGATTGCCATGAGTTAAATAACCTCTTGAAACTTAATGATATGGTGGTGGCGTATTGCCCACAGATAAGGGCAATCATAGCAGAACAGAGAAGGGTGCGGAATCAGCAATCGTACCGGACTGCACACTCTGCTACATGAAAGCGGGGTTTTATGAAATTTTCAGAGCTTTTCCTGCGCGCGAAGCAGGGCTAACTGGCTCATCAGAATCTCTTCGATAAGCTCACTGCGACTCATATCGCGCGCGGTTGCCAGTTCGTTCAGGGCATCTACCGCATCGCTATTGAGTTTCAGTTCGACACGCTTCAGGCCGCGAACTTTATCGCGTTTTAATTGATTACGCTTATTGATGCGCAGCTGTTCGTCACGCGAAAGCGGATTGGTTTTGGGTCTTCCCGGCCGACGCTCATTTGCGAACAAATCAATTGTCGTGCGGTCCGTTTGTTCTTTTGCCATGGTTCAGAGTGACTTCGGGGAAACAAGCTACCGGGAAACGCCCGGTGCAGACAGCGCGCAATCATACATCACCGCAACCGACACGCCAACGACCACGACCATAATGGCGCGCGGTCGTTGAGTTTTTAATCAGTCTGCTAAATATCGACGAATAGCGCGCAGCACCGCGTCCGGTTTTTCTGCATGCACCCAGTGACCAGCGCCTGCAATGACGTGTGCGCGTGCCTGCGGGAATTGCGAGAGCAGAGCCTCCCGGTAAGCTTCGGTAACATAAGGGGAATTTCCGCCAGGGATAAACAGTGCCGGATGTTCCCATGCCGGAATTGTCTCCCAGCCGACGATGTGCGGGTACTGATCCCACAGGACCGGTACGTTGAAGCGCCACTCGCCGTCGACAAACGACTTCAGCAGAAATTGAATCACGCCTTCTTCGGCTAAAAATTCGCGCATTACGGTTGCAGCCTGCTGGCGCGAGGAGACCCCCGCGCTGGTGACCGCGTTAATTGCCGCAAAAATCTCATCGTGGCGTCGCACCTGGTAGTCCACCGGCGCGATATCAATGGCGACCAGATTATCGATGCGTTCCGGGGCCAGCGCGGTCAGGGCCATCACTGCTTTGCCGCCCATCGAGTGACCAATCACCGTGGCTTTCTCGATGTTATGGGCGTCGAGGGTATCCAGCAGATCCTGGGCCATCGCCGGGTAGGTCATTTCGTTTGCTCGCGGAGAAAGACCATGGTTACGCATATCCACTTGCAGAATATCGTGGTCGGTCACCAGGTCGCGCGCCAGCACGCCGAGGTTGTCCAGGCTGCCAAAAAGGCCGTGAACGAGCAGAATGGGGGAATTATTGTGCAGGTTTTGTGCAGTTTGCGCTCGGGTATTCAATTTCATAGCAAAGTTCTTTTTTTCGCTCTGTCGGGTTAGGGTATTATGTTGGACATTCTCACGTTCAGGGGCAAGATACGATTTTTATCCCATTTTTGCCGCTATCCTGGTATGACGCTATCCGCTGTTGGGTTTTGAACATAAAATCCCAGCAACTTGTATTCAGAAAAATAATTGCACTGGATTAAGATGAAAACGATCGAAGTTGATGACGAACTCTATCGCTATATTGCCGCCCACACACTGCACATTGGCGAGAGCGCATCTGACATTTTACGGCGGATGCTGAAGTTTACCGCCGCATCACAACCTGTTGTTGCTGCTCCGGTTGCCAAAACTGAAGTTGCGCCTGCTCAGGTTGCTCCAGTTGCCGAGGTAAAACCGGTTAAAACCGCGAAAGACAAAGTTCGTGCTATGCGTGAACTGCTGCTCTCTGACGAATACGCTGAGCAGAAAAAAGCCGTCAATCGCTTTATGCTGATCCTGACGACGCTCTACAAACTGGATAACAACGCGTTTGCCGAGGCGACGGAATCGCTTCACGGGCGTACGCGTGTCTACTTTGCCGCCAATGAGCAAACCCTGCTGAAAAACGGTAATCAGACTAAACCGAAACAGGTACCGGAAACCCCATATTGGGTGATTACGAATACCAACACCGGTCGTAAATGCAGTATGGTGGAACACATTATGCAATTTATGCAGTTCCCCGCTGAATTAATCGAAAAGGTATGCGGCACAATCTAACCCTTGCATAAGAAGGATCAAGCAATGGCAATCCATAACCGTGCGGGCCAACCTGCACAACAGAGTGATTTGATTAACGTCGCCCAACTGACGTCTCAGTACTACGTGCTGAAACCGGAAGTGGGTAACGCAGAGCATGCAGTGAAGTTCGGTACTTCCGGACACCGTGGTAGCGCGGCGCGCCAGAGTTTTAATGAACCTCATATTCTGGCGATCGCGCAGGCTATCGCCGAAGATCGTGCGAAAAACGGCATTACCGGTCCTTGCTTCGTCGGTAAAGATACCCACGCGCTCTCTGAACCGGCGTTTATCTCGGTGCTCGAAGTGCTCGCGGCAAACGGTGTGGATGTCATTGTGCAGGAAAATAACGGCTTTACGCCGACGCCTGCTGTGTCGAATGCGATTCTGGTCCACAACAAAAAGGGTGGCCCACTGGCTGACGGTATTGTGATTACGCCGTCTCACAACCCGCCGGAAGATGGCGGTATTAAATACAACCCGCCTAACGGTGGCCCGGCCGATACTAACGTCACCAAAGTGGTGGAAGATCGCGCCAATGCGCTGCTGGCCGATGGCCTGAAAGGCGTGAAACGTATTTCGCTGGATGCCGCGCTGGCGTCCGGTCATGTGAAAGAGATGGACCTGGTTCAGCCGTTCATTGAAGGGCTGGCGGATATCGTCGATATGGCGGCTATCCAGAAAGCGGGCCTGACGCTAGGCGTCGATCCGCTGGGGGGTTCCGGTATCGAATACTGGAAACGTATCGGCGAATACTACAAGCTGAATCTGACCATCGTTAACGACCAGGTTGACCAGACTTTCCGCTTTATGCATCTCGACAAAGATGGCGCAATCCGCATGGACTGCTCTTCCGAGTGCGCGATGGCGGGCCTGCTGGCGCTGCGCGATAAGTTTGACCTCGCGTTCGCCAACGACCCGGACTACGACCGTCACGGTATCGTCACGCCTGCGGGCCTGATGAATCCGAACCACTATCTGGCGGTTGCTATCAACTACCTGTTCCAGCACCGCCCGCAGTGGGGCAAAGACGTCGCCGTAGGTAAAACGCTGGTGTCTTCCGCAATGATCGACCGTGTAGTTAACGATCTGGGCCGCAAGCTGGTGGAAGTACCGGTGGGCTTCAAATGGTTCGTAGATGGCCTGTTTGACGGCAGCTTCGGTTTTGGCGGCGAAGAGAGCGCCGGGGCTTCTTTCCTGCGCTTCGATGGTACCCCATGGTCCACCGATAAAGACGGCATCATCATGTGCCTGCTGGCAGCGGAAATCACCGCCGTTACTGGTAAGAACCCGCAAGAGCATTACAACGAGCTGGCAAAACGCTTCGGTGCGCCAAGCTACAATCGTTTGCAGGCGGGGGCGACGTCTGCGCAGAAAGCGGCATTGTCTAAACTCTCCCCAGAGATGGTGAGCGCCAGCACGCTGGCAGGCGATCCGATCACCGCACGTCTGACGGCGGCACCGGGTAACGGCGCATCCATCGGCGGTCTGAAAGTGATGACCGACAACGGCTGGTTCGCCGCACGTCCGTCAGGCACGGAAGACGCGTATAAAATCTATTGCGAAAGCTTCCTCGGCGAAGAACACCGCAAGCAGATTGAGAAAGAAGCGGTTGAGATTGTCAGCGAAGTGCTGAAAAACGCGTAAAAGCGAAGAAATAAAAAAGGAGCCGCAAGGCTCCTTTTTTATTGGTGACTGATTACAAACGCAACATTGCCTGATGCGCTACGCTTATCAGGCCCACAAGGTTTCTGCAATATAGTGAATTTGCACTATTTTGCAGGCCGGATAAGGCGTTTACGCCGCATCCGGCATGAGCAAAGCGCACTTTGTCAGTCATCTAAAGGAGCCGAAAGGCTCCTTTTATAATGGCGTGTCGTGCAATTAACTCTCTTTAATCACGTAACACCACACCTCTTTGCGGCCGTCATGTTCCTGGATATAAACCCCCTGTAATTCTGGCGCGAAGCCCGGCAGCAGATTGATACCTTCTTCCAGCGCGGCAAAATAGTTCAGCACCGCACCACCCCAAATTTCGCCAGGTACGACGCACAACACGCCCGGTGGGTAAGGAAGTGCGCCTTCAGCCGCAATGCGTCCTTCAGCATTACGCAGAGACACTAAATCCACCTGCCCACGAAGATAGGCATAGTTGGCTTCCTGAGGGCTCATTACCACGCGAGGTAGATGGGCTTTGCGGAACATCTCCTTTTGCAGTTGTTTAACGTTATTACGGGCGTAGAGATCGTGCATTTCCTGGCAGAGCTGGCGTAGGGTATATCCGAAGTAACGCTGCTGATGCTGTTTGTACAGGCACGGTAATACGTCAGCAAGCGGAGCATCTTCCTCCAGTAATTGTTCAAAACGCTCCAGCAGTGCAACCAGTTGTTGCAGTTTTGGCTGGTCTTCTGCTGGCGTCATCAGGAACAAAATCGAGTTCAGGTCGCATTTTTCCGGTACAACGTGATTTTCACGCAGGAAGTTCGCCAGAATGGTCGCCGGTACGCCAAACGCTTCGTACTCGCCGGTTTGTGTGTTGATACCCGGCGTGGTGAGCAGCAGTTTGCAGGGGTCAACAAAGTACTGATGATCGGCATAGCCTTCAAAGGCGTGCCAGCGTTCACCGGGTACAAAATGGAAGAAACGCAGATCGTTGGCGATAACGTCAGTATCCCAGCTTTGCCATGGCTTAGAGTCGATTGTCTGTGGCACAAACGGGCGAATGTGGCGGCAACGGCTAAGAATCAATTTGCGCGCTTCGATGCCATTTTTCACGCAATCCATCCACATTTTTTTCCCACTTTCACCTTTGTGCATCTGCGCGTTGACGTCCAGTGCGGCGAACAGTGGATAGAACGGGCTGGTGGAAGCATGCATCATAAAGGCGTTGTTCAGGCGTTTATGTGGAACGTAGCGCGGCTGCCCTTTAATGTGGCTGTCTTTTTTGTGAATTTGCGATGTTTGTGAGAACCCGGCCTGCTGTTTATGCACCGACTGAGTGACCAGTATACCCGGGTCATTTTCGTTGAGCTCAAGCAGTAGCGGCGAGCAATCAGCCATCATCGGAATAAATTGTTCATAGCCAACCCAGGCCGAGTCAAAAAGGATGTAGTCGCACAGGGAGCCAATTTTATCGACAACCTGACGCGCGTTGTAAATTGTGCCGTCGTAGGTTCCTAACTGAATAATAGCCAGACGGAAAGGTCGCTTTTCCTGCGCACGAGCGGGAGCCACTTCAGCGATTAACTCACGCAGGTAACTCTCCTCGAAGCAGTGAGCGTCAATTCCGCCGATAAAGCCGTAAGGATTACGCGTGGTTTCCAGATAAACGGGCGTCGCACCGGCTTGAAGCAGTGCGCCGTGGTGGTTGGATTTATGGTTATTGCGATCGAAGAGTACTAAATCGCCTGGTGTGAGCAGAGCGTTCAGTACCACTTTGTTCGATGAGGAGGTCCCATTTAGCACGAAGTAGGTTTTGTCGGCGTTGAACACGTTTGCCGCATGTTGCTGGGCAGTACAGGGCGCCCCTTCATGAATGAGCAGATCGCCCATCGCGACATCGGCGTTACACAAGTCTGAGCGGAAAAGCGTTTCACCAAAATAGTCGACGAACAGATTCCCCGCAGGATGACGACGGAAGAATTGCCCTCCCTGATGCCCGGGACAATCGAAGGCGCTGTTACCTTGTTCAACGTAATCGACGAGCGCATGAAAGAAAGGAGGGAGAATATTGCTTTCATATTTCAGTGCCGCGGTTTCAAGTTGCCTTCCTTGATATTCAGCATCTTCTGGGTTTTCTGAGAAAATAGCTGTAATAGATGCCAGGTATTTTTCATGGATATTCTGTGTGGGCGCTATTGTGACGAAGATCGGTAGTGAATATCCGGTAAGGTTAATGCGATTCAATATTTCATCATTGAGTTCAGCATAACTCAGAACGACGGCAGCAACATCGACAAAGTTTGCGGTGTCGAGTGGGGTGAACTCGCGGGTTGTGATGAACGCCTGCGGGCAAGCCTTGCCCAGGGCAATTTTTAATTTTTTCATGATGTCCTTTTGCCTTAATAACGTTAGTTCAGCAAGCCTTAAACTTGCCTGTTCCCTGAAGGTGATCACGACGTCGCAGATTAACTGTCGGTGGGATGTTATCAATAATTAATGGAGTGATGCACGGCTAAAATAGCGTTTTTTTGTGAGCTTGCTCGATAAAAAAACAGAAATAAGGAGTGGGTTATTCCGTGGAATAATACCTTGGAATTACCCCATGGAATATATTTAGTGTTTTATTTCTATGGAATGGAAATAACTATTTATTTAAAGCATAAAACGATAACCAATTCCCGTCTCCGTCAGGAAATGTTTTGGCCGTGCCGGGTCGGCTTCCAGTTTTTGCCGAATATGCCCCATATAAATGCGCAGATAATGACTATGTTCCACCGCATTAGGCCCCCAGACGTGATTCAGCAACTGACGTTGAGTCAGGACTTTCCCCGGGTTATTGAGCAATTCCGCCAGCAGGCGAAATTCGATAGGCGTGAGGTGAACCTCTTCACCGCCGCGCACAATGCGGCGAGCGGCGAGATCGACCTGCACATCAGAGAACGTCACCAGCGGGTCGTTGGGCTGGGTAGTGGCGTGGCGGCGTAGTGCGACGCGCAGGCGGGCCTGCAACTCACCGATGCCAAACGGTTTGCTGAGATAATCATCCGCGCCTGCATCCAGTGCGGCGATTTTGTCGTGCTCTTCGCTGCGTGCGGAAAGCACTATCACCGGCGTAGCGCTCCACTGGCGAAAATCGCGGATAAAATCGATACCGTCGCCGTCGGGTAAGCCGAGATCGAGGATAACCAGATCGGGTTTGCGCGTCGCCGCTTCAAGTAACCCACGTTGCAACGTTTGAGCGTCAAATACGCGCAGCCCTTCGGCTTCCAGCGCGGTGCGCAGAAAACGGCGGATGGCTTGTTCATCTTCAACAATCAGAACGCTGGTCACATATCCTCATGAAATTCTTCAAGTTCCGGTGGAGACTCCAGCGGAAGTGTAACACGAAAACAGGCGCCACCTTCAGGGCGGTTGCTGGCTGAAAGCGTGCCGCCATGAATATCGACAATGGCCCGGCAAATCGCCAGCCCCAGCCCGACGCCGGGAATGGCAGATTCTTTATTCCCGCGTGAGAATTTATCAAAAATTCGCGTTTCCTGACCAGGGGTAATACCCGGTCCACTATCCCAGATATCGATACAGAGCTGATGATTTTGCTCGCTGGCGTTAATACCAATTTTAGCTTGCGATCCGGCGTACTTCACTGCGTTCTCCAGCAAGTTGATGAGCACGCGCTCAAAGAGTGGGCCATCGACGTGAATTAACATCAGCGGGTCGGGAAGCGACAGCGCAATCTGTAGCCCGTTCAGGCCGGGTTCCAGCATACGCAGCGCGCTGCCGACCACTTCTTCCAGTGTCAGCCACTCTTTATTGAGATTGAAGCCGCCGGACTGAATGCGGGCCATATCGAGCAAATTATTCACCAGCCGTGTGGTGTTGAGCACATGCTGGCGAATTTCATTGGCCTGCGGGGCGTAGGGTGAGCCGCTGCTGGCGAGATCGAGCGTCAGAATTTCCGCCTGACCAAACAGCACCGTCAGGGGCGTGCGCAAATCATGGGAAAGCGCGGCCAGCAGCGAGTTGCGTAAACTTTCCCGTTCGCTGGCAAAACGCGCCTGTTCTTCACTGGCGGTTAGCGCCAGCCGTTCCAGCGCGCTCGCGGCCAGTAGTGTGAATGTCTCCAGTAAACGCTGCTGCTCAGGGATCATCAACTGGCGCAAGTTAAGCGGTTCGACCACCACCAGCCCCAGCGTTTTGCTGGCGCTTTTTAGCGGCAGGATCTGATACGGCACGCCTGGCAAGGTATCGGTGCCCGCTCCGGCGGGAAGGCCTTTATCGAAGCTCCAGCGCGCAATCGCATCATCCCACGGTGTCAGGCCATCCTGCTGTGTGGACGGCGTGAGCTTATCGTTTTCATCGGGAAGCAGCACCTGGCTGCGGGCATTAAAGGTAGACTGAATATACTGCTCGCAGGTGCGGGCGATATCTTCGGCGCTGCGTCCCACTGCCAGGGCTTTCGACATCTCGTACAGATGGCGGGTGCGCTGTTCGCGATAGCGCGCCACGCGCGCCTGATAGCGTACACCAGCGGTCAGGTTGCCAATCACCAGCCCCACAGTGAGCATCACGCCGAAGGTCAGAAGGTATTGCACATCAGACACCGCCAGCGTACCGCGCGGGGCAATAAAGAAGAGATCGAAGCTGATCACGTTGATAAACGTCGCCAGCACCGAGGGCCAGCGGCCATAGAAGAGGGCGACGATCACCACGCCGAGCAGATAGAGCATCACCAGGTTGGCGGCGTCGAACGCCATCAACCACTGCGCCGCGACAAGCGTGATGGCGGCACAAAGGGCAAATGCCACCGCGCAGCCACGGATTTGCACCTGCCATTTGTCAAAGAAGCTGCGCGGATCGCGGGTTGATGAAGGTAGCGGTTCGGGCTTTTCGTCCATTGCAACGACCAGCAGATCGAGATCCGGCGCATGGCGTGCCAGGCGATCGCCGAAGCGCTCGCCGCTCCACCAGTGACGCTTTTCCTGCCTGCCGATCACAATTTTGCCAAGGTTATGCTCACGCGCGTAGCGGATCACCGCTTTTTCTTCCGAGGGATCGGAAAGGGTGGCGGTTTCCGCGCCCAGCTCCTGCGCCAGACGGAGTGAACTGAGGATTGCGCGGCGCTGTGCCTCCGGCAGGCGATGTAGCGTCGGTGTTTCTACATATACGGCATGCCAGACGCTGCCTAAACGCGCCGCCAGACGTGCGGCGGTGCGCACCAGTTTTTCACTGCCCGTATGGTGTCCAACACAAAGCAGGATCGCGTCGCGGGTATGCCAGACTTTTTCCTGCCCCTGCGTGTCGCGCCAGGCGCGCATTTGTTCATCCACGCGGTCCGCCGTGCGGCGCAGAGCCAGTTCACGCAGGGCGATGAGATTCCCTTTACGGAAAAAATTCTCGATAGCGCGTTCGGCCTGCCCGGCGATATAGACTTTGCCTTCGTTCAGCCGCTGGCGTAAATCATCCGGAGGCAGATCCACCAGCACGACTTCATCAGCGGCATCAAAGAACGGGTCGGGCACTGTTTCGCGCACCTGAATGCCGGTGACGCCGCTGACGATATCGTTAAGGCTTTCCAGATGCTGGACATTAACAGTAGTAAAGACGTCGATTCCGGCTTCCAGAAGTTCGTCGATATCCTGCCAGCGTTTGGGATGACGCGAACCGGGCGCGTTGCTGTGCGCCAGTTCATCCATCAGGACCAGCGCCGGGCGGCGGGCGAGGGCGGCATCCAGGTCAAACTCATGCAGATAACGGCCCTGCCAGGCGAGGCGTTTTTGCGGTAGCAGCGCCAGACCTTTAAGCATTTCCGCCGTCTCTTTACGCCCGTGGGTTTCCACCACGCCCGCCAGGATATCCAGCCCCTGCGTCCGCAGACGCTGTGCCTCCGCCAGCATCGCCCAGGTTTTGCCCACCCCCGCACAGGCACCGAAGAAAATCTTCAGCTTTCCGCGATGCGAGGAGGCCGCCTGCTCCAGCAGGCGATCCGGGTTTGGGCGTTGCGGCTCGTCGGTCATCATCAGTTATCCTTGTGGGCATCCAATGCCATATTCAGCTCAACAATATTTACCACAGGTTGGCCGAGAAAACCGAGCAGCGGTTTCTGCGTGGCGGCATCAATTTGTTGATTGAGCCATTCAACTGAGACGTGACGCGCCTTGGCGACGCGCGGCACTTGCCAGCGCACGCTTTCCGGTGTCAGGCCGTAATCAAGCCCGCTGGCGGAGGCCGTCACCAGTTCCGCGGGAACGATTGCCGGGGCATCCGGGTTGGCAGTTCGCAGTTGCGCCAAGCGCGCACGAATTACGTCATCCAGCGCCGGATTGCTCGCAGCCAGATTACTGCCGCCCGACGCCATCGGGTTGTAGGGCATGTCTGACGTGGCAGAGGGGCGACCGTGGAAATAGCCAGGTTGGGTAAAGTTTTGCCCAATCAGCGTGGAACCGCGAACCTCATTGCCCTCAATAATCAGCGAACCGTTGGCCCGATCGTGGAACCACCACTGGCCGAGCGCGGTGGTCAGCAACGGGTAAGCGCCGCCGGTGATAAGCGCCAGAAAAAGAAAAATCACAACAGCAGGACGAAGCAGAGACATGGTATACCTCACACCAGACCAAACAGAGTCAGTAACAGATCGATAGCTTTAATGCCGATAAACGGCACAATCAGGCCGCCGAGGCCGTAAATCCACAGGTTACGGCGCAACATGGCAGAAGCGGAAAGAGGCTGATAACTCACGCCTTTCAGCGCCAGCGGTAGCAGAAAGACAATGATCAGGGCGTTGAAAATCACCGCGCTCAGAATCGCTGAATTCGGCGAGTGCAGATGCATAATGTTCAGCACACCCAGTTGTGGCCAGCTTGCGGCAAACGCCGCCGGAATAATGGCGAAGTATTTCGCTACGTCGTTAGCGATGCTGAAGGTGGTAAGTGAGCCACGGGTCATCAGCATCTGTTTACCGATATGCACCACCTCGATCAGCTTGGTCGGGTTGGAATCGAGATCAACCATGTTGCCGGCTTCTTTCGCCGCCTGGGTGCCGGAGTTCATCGCCACAGCGACGTCAGCCTGCGCTAGCGCCGGGGCATCGTTGGTGCCGTCGCCGGTCATCGCCACCATGCGCCCCTCGGACTGATACTGGCGAATCAGCGCCAGCTTGGCTTCCGGCGTCGCTTCGGCGAGAAAATCATCGACGCCCGCTTCGGCGGCAATCGCGGCGGCGGTCAGGCGGTTATCGCCGGTGATCATCACCGTCTTGATACCCATTTTGCGCAGTTGCGCAAAACGCTCTTTAATGCCGCCTTTTACGATATCTTTCAGGGCAATCGCCCCAAGAACTTTCGCGCCTTCCACTACCACCAGCGGCGTTGAACCCTGACGCGCAATGCCGTCGACCAGATGCTCGACATCCGCCGGGAATTGCCCACCGTTACTTTCAACGTGGCGACGAATAGCATCCACTGAACCTTTACGGATCAGGCGGTTATCGATGTTAATCCCGCTCATGCGGGTTTGTGCGGTAAAGGGCACAAAGGTGGCGTGTAACTGCTGCACGTCGCGCTCGCGCAGGCCAAAACGCTGTTTGGCGAGCACCACGATGCTGCGGCCTTCGGGCGTTTCATCGGCCAGCGACGAGAGCTGCGCGGCGTCGGCCAGCGTTCTTTCATCCACGCCGTTAGCCGGTAAAAATTGCGATGCCTGGCGGTTGCCGAGGGTAATGGTGCCGGTTTTATCCAGCAGCAATACATCGACGTCGCCTGCGGCTTCTACCGCGCGGCCGCTGGTGGCAATTACGTTAGCGCCCAGCATGCGGCTCATCCCGGCGACGCCGATGGCCGACAGCAGGCCGCCGATGGTGGTTGGGATCAGACACACCAGCAGAGCTATCAGCACGATCACGCTCACCGGTTTACCGCCCCAGGTGGAGAAGGGCCACAGGGTGGCGGTCGCCAGCAGGAAGACAATCGTCAGGGCGACCAGCAGAATCGTCAGCGCCACTTCGTTTGGGGTTTTACGACGCTGCGCGCCTTCGACCATGGCGATCATGCGGTCAAGGAAGGTTTCGCCCGGGTTCACACTACAGCGGATCACCAGCCAGTCGGAGAGAATACGCGTACCGCCCGTCACCGACGCGAAATCGCCGCCGGATTCACGAATAACGGGTGCCGATTCCCCGGTGATGGCGCTTTCATCCACCGACGCGCCGCCTTCAATCACTTCGCCATCGCAGGGAATGATGTCACCGGCTTCAACCAGCACCACGTCACCTTTGCGCAGTTCATCAGACGGTACGTGGTCCATTTCGGCCCCGTGCTGCGGGGCGCGAAGTTTGCGGGCGAAGGCGGTTTTCTGCACGCTCTTCAGGCTGTTAGCTTGTGCCTTGCTGCGGCCTTCCGCCATCGCTTCGGCGAAGTTGGCGAACAGCACCGTAAACCACAGCCACAGGGCGATCGCGCCGCTAAACAACGCGTTACCCGGCATGTGCCCGGTCGCCATCGCGAGGCTCATCACGGTGGTCAGCACGCTGCCAATCCAAACGATAAACATCACCGGGTTGCGCCACTGAATGGTCGGGCTCAGTTTTTTAATGGCGTCGGTAATCGCCTGCCCAACCAGTTTGCGGTCAAACAGCGCCAGTTGCTTGCGACTCATAAACACATACTCCGCAATGCTTAAAACAGGGAAAGATGTTCCGCGACCGGGCCAATCGCCAGGGCGGGAATAAAGGTCAGGGCACCGACCAGCAGCACGGTGCCAATCAGCAGGCCGATAAACAGCGCATCGTGAGTGGCAAGCGTGCCGGGCGTGGTGGGCTGGATTTTTTTGTTCACCAGCGACCCGGCGATGGCCAGCACGGGCACAATCACCGCAAAACGGCCCAGCAACATGCAAAACGCCAGCAGGCAGTTCCAGAACGGAGTGTTGGCGCTTAATCCTGCAAAGGCGCTGCCGTTGTTGTTTGCCGCAGAGGAAACGGCGTAAAGCACTTCGCTAAAGCCGTGGGTGCCTGGGTTGAGCATGCCGCTGCGCCCGGCGTCGGTCATCATCGCCAGTGCGGTGCCGAGCAATACCAGCGTCGGCGTCACCAGAATCGCCAGCGCGGTCATTTTCATTTCAGGCACGTCGATTTTTTTACCGAGATACTCTGGCGTACGGCCAATCATCAGCCCGGCGATGAACACCGCCAGCAGAACGAACAGCAACATGCCATACAGCCCGGAGCCGACACCGCCAAACACCACTTCACCAATTTGCATCAACCACATCGGCACCATGCCGCCAGGTGCGGTAAACGAGTCATGCATTGCGTTGACCGCGCCGCAGGATGCCGCCGTAGTCACCACCGCATACAGGCTGCTGGCAAGAATGCCAAAGCGGCTCTCTTTCCCTTCCAGGTTAAGATTGCTGTCTGCGCCCAGCGCCATCAGGTGCGGGTTGCCTTTGGTTTCCGCCCACATCACTACCGCGACGCAAATGACAAAGATGATGCCCATTGCCCACAGAATCGCGCGGCCCTGGCGTTTGTCGTTCACCACTTCACCAAAAGCGAAGCAAAGCGCAGCAGGGATCAGGAAGATCGCCAGCATCTGCACGAAATTCGTTAGCGCAGTCGGGTTTTCAAACGGATGCGATGAGTTGGCGTTGAAGAAACCGCCGCCGTTGGTGCCGATCATTTTGATCGCTTCCTGTGAGGCTACAGGCCCCATCGGCAACTGCTGGCTAATGCCTTCCAGCGTGGTGATGTGCTGATACGGCAGCAGGTTTTGCAGCGTGCCTTGCTGAATAAAGAACAGCGCAACCAGCAGCGATAACGGCAGAAGCACCCACAGCGTGATGCGCACCAGATCGACCCATGCGTTCCCAAGCGTCGTTACACGCTGGCGGAAAAATGCGCGGGCGAGGGCGAAAAGCACCGCGATACCGCTCGCCGCCGACAGGAAGTTTTGCACGGTCAGGCCAGCCATCTGGCTGAGATAACTGAGCGTGGTTTCCCCGCCGTATGATTGCCAGTTGGTATTGGTGACAAAGCTGACAGCAGTGTTAAGCGCCAGATGCCAGGAGAGCCCCGGGAACCCCTGCGGATTAAACGGCAGCACGCCCTGGAGCATCAGCAGCGCGAACAGGGCGACCAGTCCGCAAAGGTTGAGCAGCAGAATGGCGAGCGCATACCGCTGCCAGCTCATTTCGTCGGTCGAAATCCCCAGCGTTCGCCACAGTACGGCTTCACCGCGCAGTGGTTCGTTGGCGATCATGCCCGCCAGCATTTTGCCTAACGGGCGCGCCAGTATGAACAGAACGACTAAGAAACTGGCGATAAGTAAAAATCCCTGAGCGGCCATCAGAACACCTCCGCCTTCAGCAGGGCGTACACCAGATACGCCAGTAACAGGAACACCAGCACCATGCCGGCTATTACGCCTGTAGTCACAACCCACCTCCAACACATTAAGTGATTGGATTAACGGTAGGATTTTCGGTGCAAAGATTTCGCAAAAATCAGGGGGAGGGGTGTAAAAAAAGTATAAAAATGGCAAAGACCATGATTTAACTCATGGTTAGTATTAATTTAACTTTTTTGTAACTTAGTTACAGTGTGAATGTAAATTAAACTTAGATAACCAAAAATAAGTGGTCGGATGAGTAGTAAAATTACAGTCAAAGCGGTATTATTTTAACCAGATTACTGAGATTCATTTTTATGGCGTTTATTGCCAGCCAACGAACACAAAATCATTCAGGTTGCATCAAGGCGGCAAGCGCGTGAATCCCCTGGAGCGTACAAATGTACGTGACTGGGGTGAGCAAGCGCAGCCAACGCAGAGGCAGCTTGAAGGATGAAGTGTAAGGGGAGAGAATTATGGAACTGTATAAAGAATATCCAGCACATATTGTCATTTTGCGTCGTACTTTCGCCGTGGCGGCTGGCGTCATTGCCCTGCCGATCATGCTGTTCTGGAAAGATCGCGCACGTTTTTACAGCTATCTGCATCGCGTCTGGTCGAAAACCAGCGATAAGCCGGTGTGGATGGATCAGGCCGAAAAAGCAGCGAGCGACTTCTACTAAGCGCTGCACAGCCTGTAAATCAGACTTTTCAACGAGAACCGCCGTCATTTGACGGCGGTTTTTTTTATGCCTGCTGGCTACACTTACAGAGAGGAAGTAAGGAGTCAGTATGCAAAAGAAAATCCCCGTTGGCATCAGCGCCTGTCTGTTAGGTGAGCCCGTCCGTTTTGACGGCGGCCATAAGCGTTTGCCCTTTGCGGTGGAAGAGTTATCGCCGTGGGTGCGTTTCGAGCCGGTTTGCCCGGAGATGGCAATAGGTTTACCTGTGCCACGCCCGGCGTTACGGCTGGTGAAGGCGGCGCAAGACGAGGTTGCACTGCGTTTTAGTGATGGCAGGGAAGGTGATTTAACCCAGGCTATGCGCGACTTTAGCGCGCAACGCATAGAATCTTTCGATAGGCTTTGTGGCTATATCGTCTGCGCAAAATCACCCAGTTGCGGTATGGAGCGGGTGCGCATTTATGAAGTGGACGGCAAAAACAACCGTAAAGCCGGGCGCGGTATTTACACCGAAGCGCTGATGGCGCGCTTTCCGTGGCTACCCGTGGAGGAAGATGGGCGGCTGCACGATCCGGTGTTGCGCGAAAACTTTGTCGAGCGCATATACGCGCTGCATGAACTGAACAGCCTGCGCGAAGAAGGCCTCACGCGCGGCAAACTGATTGCTTATCACAGCCGCTACAAACTCTCACTGTTGGCCCATTCACAGCCTGATTACCGCGAACTGGGCCGTTTTGTCGCCACGTTACATGAGTGGGAATCGCTCGACGCGTGGTTTATTGCTTATCGCCAGCGGCTGATGAACCTGCTTTCTATTCCGGCCACCCGGCGTAATCACACCAATGTGCTGATGCACGTGCAGGGTTATTTCCGTAAACAGCTTAACAGCCGCCAGCGCCAGGAGCTTTCAAGCCTGATTGAGGGCTACCGTCTGGCCACGCAGCCGCTGCTTGCGCCCGTTACGCTGCTCAAACACTATATGGCAGAATTTCCCGATACTTATCTCGCCACACAACGCTATTTCGACCCCTGGCCGGAGGCCCTTCGTTTACGTTATGGATCTTAATGCAGGAGCGCTATGCCCACCCATCTGATGTGGTTTCGCCACGATTTACGCCTGAATGACAATCTTGCGCTATCTGCTGCCTGTCGCTCTGCCGATGCGACGGTGATAGCGCTGTATATCGCCACGCCAAAGCAGTGGCAGCAACATGCGATGTCCCCCAGACAGGCGGCATATATTTATGCCCACCTCACTGCGCTGCGCGGGTCGCTGGAAGAGAAGGGGATCCCGCTGGCGTTTGTGGAAGTCGATGACTTCGCTGCAAGCGTAGAGGCGTTAAAAGCCTTTTGCGATGAGCATGAGGTGAGCTCTCTTTTCTACAATTATCAATATGAAGTGAACGAACGTCAGCGCGATGCCGCGGTAGAAAAAACGCTGGACGGGGTGCGCTGTCAGGGATTTGATGACAGCGTGATCCTGCCGCCGGGCGCGGTGATGACCGGCAATCATGAGATGTACAAAGTGTTCACACCGTTTAAAAAAGCGTGGCTGACGCGCCTGAATGACGGCATGCCTGAGTGCGTCGCGGCCCCCGCGAAGCGGAAAAATGCGGCGCACAACGTAACCCTTTCGCCGATTACGTTCAGCTATTCGCATCAGGATTTTGATGCATCGCTTTTTGCCGCCGATGAAAAAAGCGCGATTCGCCAGCTACGGCAGTTCTGCCAGCAGGGCGCGGGGGAGTACGCGTCTGCACGTGATTTCCCGGCGATTGAGGGCACCAGTCGTTTGTCTGCGGCGCTTGCCGTCGGGGCTATCTCCCCGCGCCAGTGTCTGCATCGCCTGCTGACCGAACAGCCCAAAACGCTGGATGACGGGCCGGGAAGCGTCTGGCTTAATGAGCTAATCTGGCGTGAATTTTACCGTCATCTGATGACCTATAACCCGGCGTTGTGTAAACATCGCCCCTTTATCGGCTGGACGGAACGGGTGAAATGGCGCGTCTCGCCTGAGCATCTGAAAGCCTGGCAGGAAGGGCAAACGGGCTACCCGATTGTCGATGCGGCGATGCGGCAACTTAACGCCACGGGCTGGATGCATAACCGCCTGCGGATGATCGCCGCCAGTTTTCTGGTGAAAGATCTGCTTATCGACTGGCGCGAAGGTGAACGTTACTTCATGTCGCAGTTGATTGATGGCGACCTGGCGGCGAACAACGGCGGCTGGCAGTGGGCGGCGTCTACCGGCACGGATGCAGCGCCTTACTTCCGCATCTTCAACCCGACCACTCAGGGCGAACGGTTTGATAAAGAGGGCCAGTTTATTCGCGCGTGGGTCGGAGAGTTAGCGGAGGTTCCGCAAAAAGCGATTCATGAACCCTGGAAATGGGCGGATAAAGAGGGTGTAACGCTTGCGTATCCGCGCCCGATTGTCGATCACAAACAGGCGCGGGGTGAGACGCTTGCCGCCTATGAGGCGGCGCGGAAAGGTTGATTCATCAGGCTTCAACGGCAATCCGACGGGCGCGGAATTTCAGCGCCTGGTAGAGCCAAATGACTAGCACTGCACCCACGCAGGCCAGCGCGCCCCAGGTAATCTCGCTAAAGACGTCAATGTAGGCGTCGATAGCGTAGTTCACCGCGCCCGCCGCATCGAAGGCGCTTTGCGATGTCTGGTCGGCAATCACGCCCGCCAGATAGTTGGCGATCGCCCCGGACAGCAGCATGTAGATCCCGGTCAGTACGCCGGTCACGCCGGGAATTTCAATACGCGTAATTTGCGACATGGCGACCGGGTCGATAAACAGTTCGGCAAAGCCCATTACCGCCATCCCCAGCACCATCAGCGGCAAAGAGGAGTGACCGTAGGCCGCTGACCAGCGTGCGCTGAGGGTCAGAATGCAAAAACCTGCGCTCATCAACCCTAAACCCAGGGCAAATTTGCCCCAGATACGCACGGTACGGTTGCCGCTCACCCCTTCTTTAATCAGCCACGCCAGCACCACGCCGCAGAGCATTACCGCAAAGCCGTTCACCGACTGGAACATGGCGGTAGGGACTTCATATCCGAAGATATCGCGGTTTACGAAGCGGTCGATGTACAGGCTAATGGAGCTGCCGCCCTGCTGCGCGAAGGCCCAGAACAGCATGCTGAAGAAGGTCAGCACCACAATCAGCCCCAGCTCTTTACGCTGTTTGCTGTTTTCCGCTTTGGTGTAGATTTTTGCCAGCACGCCAAGGCCAATCACCGTGGCGACAATCAGCGCATACACCGACCACTCTTTCCAGAACAAAACGGTGATCAGCAGTGGCGTGGCAACCAGCAGCACCAGCAGCCAGCCCCAGTTTGGCAGACCAAACTGGCATGCATGCAGCGCCGCTTTATTGACGCCCGCGGTATGGGTGAAGTGGCGATTACCGCACAGGAAAATTACCAGCCCGGCCAGCATACCAATGGCCGCCAGCGCAAAGCCCATTGCCCAGCTATACTCCTGCTGCACGTAGCCGCAAGCGATGGGGGCGACAATTGAACCGATGTTCCCGGCGGCGTACAGCAGTGAGAATCCCCCGTCACGACGCGGATCTTCCGGATGATATAGCTCGCCGAGCAGGCAACTGACGTTAGATTTAAACAACCCATAACCGCAGACAATAATTGCCAGCGACAGGTAGAGGAACACCGGCGCTATTTCGCTGGCACCCAGCACCAGGTGACCGACCACCATCAGGAACGCGCCGATCATGACGGCCATACGATTTCCCAATAACTTGTCTGCGAGGAAGCCGCCGAGGATAGGGGTCACGTAAACCAGTGAACAGTAGGCGCTGAACAGTGCATAGGCGTGGTTATCGTCGTACTTAAGCTGGTTGGTGAGATACAGAATCAGCAGCGCGCGCATGCCGTAAAAGCTGAAGTATTCCCAAATTTGCAGGGCGACAAGGTAGTAAATCGCTCGCGGCTGTGACGTGTTCATAGTGCTTTAACCTCGGTTCTGTCCAGCATCTCAGCGCCGGATAGATTTGTTTTCGTGATGTATTTTTGCGAAGCAGCTCAAAATATTTATGTAATATGCTGTCTGTTTGCATAAATATACAGGATATCGTTCAGGTAAAGAAAAGTAATTTGTGTGATTAAATGTTGATAGGGCTCGTTTGACGCACGATTTCGACTACAAAGAATGGGTTATCGACGTCAGGCGAAGAGGACGCTATTTTAGTCTGTGATACGACATTCGCGCACAAGGGAGCGATGATGAAAAATACCGAGCTGGAACAACTGATTAACGAAAAACTCGGCAGCGCCGCCTTCAGCGACTATGCGCCAAATGGCTTACAGGTCGAAGGTCGTGAAGAGATTCAAAAAATTGTTACCGGGGTGACCGCCAGCCAGGCGTTGATTGACGAAGCAGTTCGCCAGCAGGCGGATGCGGTTATCGTTCATCACGGTTACTTCTGGAAAGGTGAATCACCGGTGATTCGTGGCATGAAGCGCAACCGCCTGAAAGCGTTGCTCAGCAATGACATTAACCTTTTTGGCTGGCATTTACCGCTGGATGCGCACCCGGAGTTGGGCAACAACGTGCAGCTGGCGCAGTTGCTGGGCATCAATGTGATGGGCGAAATCGAGCCGCTGGTGCCCTGGGGTGAGCTCTCCATGCCGGTTTCCGGGCTTGAGCTTGCTTCATGGATTGAAGCGCGTCTGGGACGCAAACCACTGTGGAGCGGCGATACCGGGCCGGATAAAGTCAGCCGCGTAGCGTGGTGCACCGGCGGTGGACAAGGCTTTATCGATAGCGCCGCCCGTTTTGGGGTGGATGCGTTTATCACCGGCGAAGTGTCCGAACAAACCATCCACTCCGCCCGTGAACAGGGGCTGCATTTTTATGCGGCAGGGCATCACGCCACTGAACGTGGCGGCATTCGCGCATTAAGCGAATGGCTGAATGAAACAACCGATCTGGATGTGACCTTTGTCGACATCCCTAACCCGGCCTGATTAAAGAGGGTAAAGAGTGCAGCGAGCGCGTTGTTATCTATTGGGGGAAACAGCGGTGGTGCTCGAACTCGAGCCGCCGGTCACCCTGACGAGCCAGAAAAGAATCTGGCGATTAACTCAGCGTCTGGCTGAGCAACCGGAAGTGGTGGAAGCCATTCCGGGTATGAATAACATTACGGTGATTTTGCGTAACCCGCAGGATCTGGCCCTTGATGCCATTGAGCGTTTACAGCGATGGTGGGAGGAGAGTGACGCGCTGGAGCCGGAATCCCGCTATATCGAAATTCCGGTGATTTACGGCGGTGAGCAGGGGCCCGATCTCAATGAGGTCGCGCAACATAGCGGTCTGACGCCAAAGCAGGTCGTTGAACTGCACTCATCGGTGGATTACGTGGTGTGGTTCCTCGGTTTCCAGCCGGGCTTCCCGTACCTTGGCGGCCTGCCGGAACAACTCGCCATGCCGCGTCGCGCCGAACCGCGTTTGTTGGTTCCGGCGGGATCGGTGGGGATCGGCGGCGCGCAAACCGGGATCTACCCGCTCGCGACGCCGGGTGGCTGGCAGCTAATTGGCCTGACTTCGCAGCCGTTGTTTGATCCACAGAAAGACGATCCGGTGCTGTTACGCCCCGGCGATACCTTGCGCTTTGTGCCGCAAAAGGAGGGCGTATGCTAAAACTCATTCGCGCCGGGCTTTATACCTCGGTACAGGACTGCGGGCGAGAAGGGCTGAGGCAGTCGGGGATCAGCCGCTGCGGCGCGCTGGATAAACCCGCGTTGATCACCGCTAACCTGCTGGTGGGCAATGACGCCAACGCTGCTGCACTGGAAATCACCCTTGGGCAGGTCAGCGTTGAATTTACCCGCGACGGCTGGTTTGCCTTAACCGGTGCAGGCTGCGATGCGCAGCTGGATGATAAACCGGTCTGGAGCGGCTGGCGACAATGGGCAAAAGCCGGGCAGCAGTTGGTTCTTAAGCGCCCCGTTCACGGCATTCGTAGCTATCTTGCGGTAGCGGGCGGAATTGATGTCCCGCTGGTGCTGGGGTCGCGCAGTACGGATCTGAAAGTGGGCGTTGGCGGTCTGGAAGGGCGGCGATTGCAGGATGGCGATACGCTGCCGCTGGGTGAAGCGTTGCGCCCGTTCGACGGGCCGCAGGGGGTGAAACAGTTACAGCACAGCAACCGCATCCGTGCGCTGCCGGGGCCGGAATATCATGAGTTCGATAAAGCGTCACAGGACGCGTTCTGGCGTTCACCGTGGCAGTTGAGCCCACAAAGTAACCGCATGGGTTATCGCCTGCAAGGGCAACCACTGATGCGCCAGACCGATCGCGAAATGTATTCGCACGGCCTGCTGCCGGGTGTGGTGCAGGTGCCGCATAACGGCCAGCCGATTGTGCTGATGAACGACGCGCAAACCACCGGCGGCTATCCGCGCATAGCCTGTATTATCGAAGCCGATATGTATCAACTGGCGCAAATTCCCCTCGGGCAACCGATTCACTTCGTTCCCTGTACGCTGGAGGAGGCGCTAAAGGCGCGCCAAGATCAGCAGCGTTATCTGGAACAACTGGCATGGCGACTCAACGATGCACATTGATTTAAATGCTGATTTAGGTGAAGGCTGCGGCAGCGATGCCGCCCTGTTACAACTGGTCTCTTCCGCCAATATCGCCTGCGGCTTCCACGCGGGCGATGCGCAAACCATGGTTGAAAGCGTGCGTGAGGCGCTGAAAAACGGCGTGGCGATTGGCGCGCATCCCAGCTTCCCTGACCGCGAAAACTTTGGCCGCACAGCAATGCAGCTGCCGCCGGAAACGGTCTACGCCCAGACGCTGTATCAAATTGGCGCGCTGGATACCATCACTCGTGCGCAGGGCGGCATTCTGCGCCATGTAAAACCGCACGGCATGCTCTATAACCAGGCGGCCAAAGATCCACAACTGGCGGATGCCATCGCCCGTGCGGTGCATGACTGTTCGCCATCGCTGATTTTAGTGGGCCTGGCAGGGAGCGAGTTGATTCGCGCAGGCGAACGTTACGGGTTGGTTACGCGGCAGGAAGTGTTTGCCGACCGAGGTTATCAGGACGATGGTAGCCTGGTGCCACGCAGCCAGCCGGGCGCACTCATCAGCGATGAAGAGCAGGCGCTGGCGCAAACGCTGGAGATGGTGGAATCAGGACAGGTGAAAAGTATTAACGGTGTCTGGACGCCGGTAATTGCACAAACGGTATGTCTGCATGGCGACGGGGAACACGCACTCCTTTTCGCGCGCCGTTTGCGTCGCGCGTTTGACGAGCGCAGTATAAAAATTAGCGCATAAGCGCATATAACTAGATGTTTTACAACAACATAACATAACGAAAACAGGGTGGAGAGTATGGGAGAGATAGTATCTCTCTGGCCGCTGATGGGTATCGCCGTCATTGTGGCTGGATTTTTATTGCGTTTTAACCCGGTACTGGTGGTGATTGCCGCTGGTATCGTCACCGGTCTGGCGGCACATATGCCGCTGCTGACTATCCTCGAAAAGCTCGGCGAGGGCTTTCTCAACACGCGTAACCTGCCGTTTATCCTTCTGGTGCCGCTGGCGGTTATCGGCCTTCTTGAACGTCACGGGCTGAAAGAGCGCGCTCAGGCGTGGATTGCCAAAATTCACAGTGCGACCGCCGGGCGCTTGCTGGTGGTCTATCTCTTTGTGCGGGAAGCCACGGCGGCGCTGGGGCTGACCAGCCTCGGTGGTCATCCGCAAATGGTGCGCCCGCTGCTGGCGCCGATGGCGGAAGGTGCGGCGGAGAAGACGCACGGTGAATTGCCTGGTGCAGTGCGTTATCGCCTGCGTGCGATGTCGGCCGCGACCGATAACGTCGGGCTGTTCTTTGGTGAAGATATCTTCGTGGCCTTCGGCGCTGTTATCTTCATGCATAACTTTATGCTGGAGTCAGGCGGTATTCAGACCGAACCGCTGCACATCGCCCTGTGGGGTATCCCTACCGCATTGTGCGCATTCCTGATCCACGGCGCGCGGATGTGGCGGCTGGATAATTACCTGCAACGCGAAGTGGCGAAAGCCCATGCTGCGGCAGCCAGGGGAGACGCATAATGCATTTTCAACAAAGTTATCTCTACTGGCTGGCGGGGATCGTGCTGCTGATTGTGGCGCTGATGTCCTGGGGCGACAAAGCCAACCCGCGTCGTCTGACGACGGGCCTTTTCTGGGGTGTCTACGGCCTGCTGTTTTTACTCGGCGACTGGGCTTATGAACTGGTTGGCGACAAGCGTACGGTGCATATCGCCGTTGGCGTGGCGGTGGTGCTGATGGCGCTGATTGCCGGTTTCGGCGGCGTACGTTTGGGGAGCTATTCTCAGCGCACGCAGAAACAGCGTGAAGAGAGCGCCAGCCGTCTGGGGAACCGTCTTTTCTATCCTGCGCTGGCGATTCCGGTGGTGACGGTTATTGGCGTGCTGCTGTTTAACAACGTGCCGGGCTTACAGACCTCGCTGTTTGGCGAAGGCAATCACTCCACGCTGGTCACGCTTTTCTCGATGACCGTCGGCACGCTGATTGGTCTGGCAATGGCAATTAAAATGACCCACGAGCGCGTGCATCAACCAATTCAGGAAGCGCGTCGCCTGCTGGACTCCATCGGCTGGGCGTTTATTCTGCCGCAGATCCTGGCGACCCTCGGCCTGCTGTTTACCGCCGCAGGTGTGGGCGAAGGGATTTCGTGGCTGACCAAAACCTATCTTGCGGTCGACAGTCGATTCATTGCCGTGGCGGTGTATACCATCGGCATGGCCTTGTTAACGATGGTGATGGGCAACGCCTTTGCGGCCTTCCCGATTGTCACGGCGGGGATAGGGATCCCGATTCTGGTGTTGCAGCACGGCGGCAACCCGGCGGTGATGGCGGCGATTGGCATGTTCTCAGGCTACTGCGGTACGCTGATGACGCCGATGGCGGCGAACTTCAATATCGTTCCGGCAGCATTGCTGGAACTGCCGGATAAAAACGCGGTGATCAAAGCGCAGGTGCCGACGGGCGTGCTGTTGCTGCTGGTTAACGTTTTCCTGCTCTATTTCCTGATGTTCCTGTAAGGAGTGAAAATGCGCACAGTGTTAATCACCGGGTTTGAACCGTTTGATGGCGAAGCGGTTAACCCTTCATGGGAAGTCGTTTCGCGTCTTGATAATGCTATCATCGGCGGGTGCCGCGTGGTGGCGCGTCAGCTGCCGTGCGTCTTTGGGGAGGCGCTGATTGAACTGAACGCGGCCATCGATTCGCTCTCGCCCACGCTTGTTCTGAGCGTCGGGCAGGCAGGGGGGCGCACGGATATCAGCGTTGAGCGCGTGGCGATTAACGTTGATGACGCCCGCATTCCTGACAACCGGGGCAATCAGCCGGTCGATACGCCGATTGTGGCCAATGGCCCGGCGGCGTGGTTTAGTTCGCTGCCGATCAAAGCCATCGTGAGCGCGCTGCGTGATGTGGGTGTTCCCGCGTCAGTGTCGCAAACGGCGGGCACTTTTGTGTGTAATCACGTGATGTATGGTCTGCTGCATAAACTGAGCGGTATACCGGAAGCGAAGGGCGGTTTTATCCATATTCCGTATTTGCCGCAGCAGGCGGCGGCGCATCCTGGTGCGCCGAGCATGGCGGCGGAAACCGTGCGTCAGGGACTGGAACTGGCGATTGCCACTGCCTTGCAGGTGGAAAACGACATTCCGATTACTGGCGGCGCAACGCATTAACAAAGGACGACACTATGCCTGAAGGCCCGGAGATCCGCCGTGCGGCGGATAGCCTGGAGGCAGCTGTTAAAGGCAAACCGCTCACTGAGGTGGGGTTTGCCTTCGAACAACTGAAACCTTATGAATCCCAACTGGTGGGGCAGTGCATTACCCATATCGAAACGCGCGGTAAAGCGCTTCTCACCCATTTTTCTAACGGTTTGACGCTCTACAGCCATAATCAGCTTTACGGCGTGTGGCGGGTGGTAAAGGCGAATTCCGTGCCGCAAACCACGCGCGTATTGCGCGTGAAGCTGCAAACGGCGGACAAAGCGATTCTGCTCTACAGCGCTTCAGACATCGAAATGTTGACGCCCGAGCAACTGACCACGCACCCGTTTTTACAACGCGTGGGCCCGGACGTGCTCGACCTTAAGCTGACGGAAGCCGATGTTAAAGCGCGTTTGTTGTCGCCGCGTTTTCGCAATCGTCAGTTTTCCGGATTGTTACTTGACCAGGCGTTTCTCGCCGGGTTAGGCAATTACCTGCGCGTTGAGATTCTCTGGCAGACGCAGCTTGCCCCGCAGCGTAAAGCCTCGCAGCTTTCTGATGCACAGCTTGATGCGCTGGCGCAGGCGTTGCTGGCGATCCCGCGGCTGTCATACAACACGCGCGGGCGGGTGGATGAGAATAAACATCACGGCGCATTGTTCCGCTTTAAGGTTTTTCATCGCGAGGGTGAAGCTTGCGAGCGCTGTGGGGGCGTGATTGAAAAGACGAGTATGTCGTCGAGGCCGTTTTACTGGTGCCCGAATTGTCAGAAGTAGGGTGGTTTTGGCCGGATGAGGGTTTACATCATCCGGCCCTGTATGGTGGGCATATTTATTCGCTGTCTTTGAACAGCGGGAGCCCCTGGGATTTCCGCCAGCGTTTGATTTCTTTAACGATACCTTCAGGGCTATCTTCTCTATCTTTGGGTGGGTAAAACAACAGCCCATTTCCTTCCGGATGTGTTACGATTTGGTCAAAGTATTCTACTAATGAATCAATGTATGACTCTCGTTCTTTGCCTTTGAGATTCTTGGGGTTTTTGAAAAATTCATTAAGAAATTCAAGAAACTCTTCTTCTGTGTAATCTTCAATAGCTGGTTTAATCAACATTTTGAAACCCTTTATTTACTGTGAGTATTAATGTGATTTTCAGGCGTGTTTACGTGCATATTATCTATGTCATAAACCTCACCTTTATTCTTAATGTAAATGACAGCTAAGCCAAAAGAGAGTGCAAGCCTGAGATAAGCAGATTGTGAGGAGGGCGTCAATTAGGATGGTTATTTAGAAGAAAGAAATAGAAGTGATAAATAAATACACAAAGAAATATTGAAAAAGAAAATGGTTTAAAGCGAGGGAAGCTGCCGGTTTCCCGGCAGCCTGGCAGATTAATGCTTCAGGTCAGATTTAAAATCGCGTTTTTCGTAGCCGGTATAAAGCTGACGAGGACGGGCGATTTTCATGCCTTCGCTGTGCATTTCATTCCAGTGCGCAATCCAGCCCACGGTACGCGCCATCGCGAAGATAACGGTAAACATGGAAGACGGAATGCCCATCGCTTTCAGAATGATGCCGGAGTAGAAGTCTACGTTCGGGTAGAGTTTCTTCTCGATGAAGTACGGGTCGTTCAGCGCGATGTGTTCCAGCTCCATCGCCACTTCCAGCAGGTCATCTTTGGTGCCCAGCTCTTTCAGCACTTCATGGCAGGTCTCACGCATCACGGTCGCGCGCGGGTCATAGTTTTTATAAACACGGTGACCGAAGCCCATCAGGCGGAAAGAATCATTCTTGTCTTTCGCACGACGCACGAATTCCGGAATGTGTTCAACAGAGCTGATCTCTTCCAGCATCTTCAGGGCAGCTTCGTTGGCGCCGCCGTGTGCCGGCCCCCACAGGGATGCAATACCGGCCGCGATGCAGGCAAACGGGTTCGCGCCGGAGGAGCCTGCGGTACGCACGGTAGAGGTTGAGGCGTTCTGTTCGTGGTCAGCGTGCAGGATCAGAATACGGTCCATTGCGCGTTCCAGAATCGGGTTCACTTCATACGGTTCGCACGGCGTGGAGAACATCATGTTCAGGAAGTTGCCCGCGTAGGAGAGGTCGTTGCGCGGGTAAACAAACGGCTGGCCGATAGAATATTTGTAACACATCGCCGCCATGGTCGGCATTTTAGACAGCAGGCGGAATGCAGCGATATCGCGATGACGCGGGTTATTCACATCCAGCGAGTCGTGGTAGAACGCCGCTAAGGCACCGGTGATCCCGCACATTACCGCCATTGGGTGAGAATCGCGGCGGAACGCGTGGAACAGACGAGTGATCTGTTCATGAATCATGGTGTGGCGGGTAACGGTGGTTTTGAATTCGTCATACTCAGCCTGCGTTGGCTTTTCACCGTGCAGCAGGATGTAGCACACTTCGAGGTAGTTAGATTCAGTGGCTAACTGGTCAATCGGGAAACCGCGGTGCAGCAGGATGCCTTCATCACCATCAATAAATGTGATTTTGGATTCGCAGGATGCGGTAGAGGTGAAACCAGGGTCAAAAGTAAAAATGCCTTTCGAACCCAAACTACGGATATCAATAACATCCTCACCGAGCGTGCCTTTTAGCACATCCAGTTCAATAGGAGTGTCACCACCGAGGGTGATTTTTGCCTTTGTATCAGCCATTTACGGTCTCCTTAGCGCCTTATTGCTTAAGGCTGCCGGCTACCTGGTTTGCATTCAAATGATAGTTTAACGTGACCAGTTTGTTATTTGGCTCAAGGCTCTGCTGCAGAGGTGATACCAGGGTACAGAGCAAATGGCGCTTGACGGTACGCGTTTAATCTACAGTGAAACATCAGCAAATCAGGACATTAGCAGCCCGAATAGTCAAAACCTGTCTATCACTAATATCTTTCCTGATAACTTTGGTCAATAGCAGGACACTGTTACATAACTTATTATCAGGTGAAAGAGTGACCCCATAACTTTTGCGCATTATATGCTTTTTCAGGTGATGGTTGTAACAATAATGTTTAATATTTGTCAAATCACGTGATTAATTTTTAAAATATTGTTGTAATCGTGACGTTGATCACTGTTCAGCATAAAACCCGACAAACTATATGTAGGTTAATTGTAATGATTTTGTGAACAGCCTATACTGCCGCCAGGTCTCCGGAACACCCTGCAATCCCGAGCCACCCAGCGTTGTAACGTGTCGATTTAGCATCTGGAAGCAGAGTTTTATATGACGCGAAGTTATAGATAAGGACGCTGTCTGACCCGCAAGCAGACCGGAGGAAAGGAAACAATAAGAACAGCATGTGGGCGTTATTCATGATAAGAAATGTGAAAAAACAAAGACCTGTCAACCTGGATCTGCAAACGATCCGGTTCCCAATCACGGCGATAGCGTCCATTCTCCATCGCGTCTCCGGAGTCATAACGTTTGTGGCTGTCGGTATTCTGCTTTGGTTGCTGGGCACCAGTCTCTCCTCTCCGGAAGGCTTCCTTTATGCGTCCTCCATCATGGGCAGCTTCTTCGTTAAATTTATTATGTGGGGCATTCTCACCGCGCTGGCGTATCACGCCATCGTAGGGATTCGCCATCTGCTGATGGATTTTGGCTATCTGGAAGAAACCCTCGAAGCAGGTAAGCGCTCCGCCAAAATTTCTTTTGTTATTACTGTCGTGCTTTCAATTCTTGCAGGAGTCCTCGTATGGTAAGCAACGCCTCAGCATTAGGACGCAACGGCGTACATGACTTCATCCTGGTACGCGCCACCGCCATCGTCCTGACTCTGTACATTATCTACATGGTTGGCTTTTTCGCGACGAGCGGCGACCTCACCTGGGAAGTCTGGAGTGGTTTCTTCTCCTCTGCGTTCACCAAAGTGTTCACCTTGTTGGCCCTGTTTTCTATCCTGATTCATGCCTGGATTGGCATGTGGCAGGTGCTGACCGACTACGTTAAACCGCTGGCACTGCGCATGGTGCTGCAACTGGCAATCGTTGTTGCGCTGGTGGTTTACGTCATTTATGGATTTGTTGTGGTGTGGGGTGTGTAATGAAACTGCCAGTAAGAGAATTTGATGCTGTTGTGATTGGTGCCGGTGGCGCGGGTATGCGTGCGGCACTGCAAATTTCCCAGAGCGGCCAGACCTGTGCGCTGCTCTCTAAAGTTTTCCCAACCCGTTCGCACACCGTTTCCGCGCAGGGCGGTATTACCGTCGCGCTGGGTAACACCCATGAAGATAACTGGGAATGGCACATGTACGACACCGTAAAAGGGTCGGACTACATTGGTGACCAGGACGCTATCGAATATATGTGTAAAACTGGCCCGGAAGCGATTCTGGAGCTGGAACACATGGGCCTGCCGTTCTCCCGTCTGGATGATGGTCGTATCTATCAACGTCCGTTTGGCGGCCAGTCGAAAAACTTCGGTGGCGAGCAGGCGGCACGTACTGCGGCGGCAGCTGACCGTACCGGTCACGCACTGCTGCACACCCTTTATCAGCAGAACCTGAAAAACCACACCACTATTTTCTCTGAGTGGTACGCGCTGGATCTGGTGAAAAACGCCGATGGCGCAGTGGTCGGTTGTACCGCCCTGTGTATCGAAACCGGTGAAGTGGTTTACTTCAAAGCTAACGCCACCGTGCTGGCGACCGGTGGCGCAGGCCGTATTTATCAGTCCACCACTAACGCGCATATCAACACCGGTGACGGCGTCGGTATGGCCCTGCGAGCCGGTGTTCCGGTGCAGGATATGGAAATGTGGCAGTTCCACCCAACCGGTATCGCCGGTGCGGGCGTGCTGGTGACAGAAGGCTGCCGTGGTGAAGGTGGTTACTTGCTGAACAAACACGGCGAGCGCTTCATGGAGCGTTATGCGCCGAATGCGAAAGACCTGGCGGGTCGTGACGTGGTGGCGCGTTCCATCATGATCGAAATCCGTGAAGGTCGTGGCTGTGACGGTCCCTGGGGCCCACACGCGAAACTGAAACTCGACCACCTGGGTAAAGAAGTTCTGGAATCCCGTCTGCCGGGCATCCTTGAGCTTTCCCGTACCTTCGCCCACGTCGACCCGGTTAAAGAGCCGATTCCGGTAATCCCAACCTGCCACTACATGATGGGCGGTATTCCGACCAAAGTGACCGGCCAGGCGCTGACCGTGAACGAGCAGGGCGAAGATGTGGTGATTCCGGGGCTGTTTGCGGTAGGCGAAATCGCCTGCGTATCGGTTCACGGCGCCAACCGTCTGGGCGGCAACTCGCTGCTGGATCTGGTGGTATTTGGCCGTGCGGCGGGCTTGCATCTGCAGGAATCTATCGCTGAGCAGGGCGCACTGCGCGATGCCACCGAAGAAGAGATTGACGCTTCTCTGGAACGTCTGAATCGCTGGAACGGTAACCGTGACGGTGAAGATCCGGTCGAAATCCGCAAAGCGCTTCAGGAATGTATGCAGCACAACTTCTCGGTATTCCGTGAAGGTGATGCGATGGCGAAAGGTCTTGAGCAACTGAAAGCCATTCGTGAGCGTCTGAAAAATGCCCGTCTGGACGACACTTCCAGCGAATTTAACACCCAGCGTGTTGAATGCCTGGAGCTGGATAACCTGATGGAAACCGCTTACGCGACTGCTGTTTCCGCGAACTTCCGCACCGAGAGCCGTGGCGCGCATAGCCGCTTCGACTATCCGGATCGTGATGACGCAAACTGGCTGTGCCACTCCCTGTATCTGCCAGAGTCTGAGTCCATGACGCGTCGTAGCGTCAATATGGAACCAAAACTGCGTCCGGCGTTCCCGCCGAAGATTCGTACTTATTAATGCGGAGACAGGTCAATGAAACTCGAATTTTCAATTTATCGTTATAACCCGGATGTCGATGACGCTCCGCGCATGCAGGAATATACCCTGGAAGGCGAAGAAGGGCGCGACATGATGCTGCTGGATGCCCTCATCCAGTTGAAAGAGAAAGACCCAAGTCTGTCGTTCCGCCGCTCCTGCCGTGAAGGGGTATGTGGTTCCGATGGCCTGAACATGAACGGCAAAAACGGTCTGGCCTGCATCACGCCCATTTCGGCGCTGGGCAATGGCAAGCAGAAGATTGTCATCCGTCCGCTGCCTGGTTTACCGGTCATTCGTGATTTGGTGGTAGACATGGGGCAATTCTATGCACAATATGAGAAGATTAAGCCTTACTTGTTGAATAATGGGCAAAATCCTCCTGCTCGTGAGCACCTCCAGGGGCCAGAGCAGCGTGAAAAACTCGATGGGTTGTACGAGTGTATCCTGTGTGCATGTTGCTCGACGTCCTGCCCATCGTTCTGGTGGAACCCGGATAAGTTTATCGGCCCGGCAGGTCTGTTGGCAGCGTACCGCTTCCTGATTGACAGCCGTGATACCGAAACCGATAGCCGCCTTGATGGCCTGAGTGACGCTTTCAGCGTATTCCGCTGCCATAGCATCATGAACTGCGTCAGTGTATGTCCGAAGGGGCTGAACCCGACGCGTGCGATTGGTCATATTAAGTCGATGTTGTTACAGCGCAGTGCGTAAGTAAAAACGCCTTATCCGGTGCACAGTGCCGGATGCGGCGTAAACGCCTTATCCGGCCTACAAGTAAGCACCCGTAGGCCTGATAAGCGAAGCGCCATCAGGTGTAACAAAGATATGCAGGAAACCTCTAAAAACTGCCCCTAATTATGTTTGACAGTTTTTAAAGGTTCCTTCGCGAGCCACTACTTAGACAAGAGCTCGCAGGTGAACCCCGGCACGTACAGCCAATGTACGTGGTAGTATCCACGGCGAAGTAAGCATAAAAATGCTTAAGGGATCACGATGCAGAACAGCGCTTTGAAAGCCTGGTTGGACTCTTCTTACCTCTCTGGCTCGAACCAGAGCTGGATAGAACAGCTCTATGAAGACTTCTTGACCGACCCTGACTCGGTAGACGCTAACTGGCGTTCGACGTTCCAGCAGTTACCTGGCACCGGAGTCAAACCGGATCAACTCCATTCCACCACGCGTGAATATTTCCGTCGTCTGGCGAAGGATGCCTCACGTTACTCTTCTTCGATTTCCGACCCTGACACCAATGCGAAGCAGGTTAAAGTCCTGCAGCTCATTAACGCTTATCGCTTCCGTGGTCACCAACAGGCCAATCTCGACCCGTTAGGACTGTGGCAGCAAGATAAAGTGGCAGACTTAGATCCGTCTTTCCACGATCTGACCGAGGCCGATTTCCAGGAAAGCTTTAACGTAGGCTCGTTTGCTATCGGCAAAGAGACGATGAAGCTGGGCGATCTGCTTGAAGCACTCAAGCAAACCTACTGTGGCTCCATCGGTGCGGAATATATGCACATCACCAGCACCGAAGAAAAACGCTGGATTCAGCAGCGCTTCGAGGCCGGGCATGCCACCTTTACGGCGGAAGAGAAAAAACGCTTCCTGAGCGAACTCACCGCGGCGGAAGGTCTGGAACGCTACCTGGGTGCGAAATTCCCGGGCGCGAAACGCTTCTCGCTGGAAGGTGGGGATGCGTTAATTCCGATGTTAAAAGAGATGATTCGTCACGCGGGTAACAACGGTACGCGTGAAGTGGTGCTGGGTATGGCGCACCGCGGTCGTCTGAACGTACTGATTAACGTGCTGGGTAAAAAATCTCAGGACCTGTTTGACGAGTTTTCCGGCAAACACAAAGAGCACCTCGGCACCGGTGACGTGAAGTATCACATGGGCTTCTCGTCTGACTTTGAAACCGACGGCGGCCTGGTACACCTGGCGCTGGCGTTTAACCCGTCACACCTGGAAATTGTCAGCCCGGTGGTTATCGGCTCCGTGCGTGCGCGTCTGGATCGTCTGGATAACCCGAGCAGCAACATGGTGCTGCCAATCACCATTCACGGTGATGCGGCGGTTGCAGGGCAGGGCGTAGTTCAGGAAACCCTGAACATGTCGAAAGCGCGTGGTTACGAAGTGGGCGGTACCGTTCGCATCGTCATTAACAACCAGGTCGGCTTTACCACCTCTAACCCGCTGGATGCGCGTTCCACACCGTACTGTACCGATATCGGTAAGATGGTGATGGCGCCGATTTTCCACGTGAATGCGGATGACCCGGAAGCCGTTGCGTTTGTCACCCGTCTGGCGCTGGACTTCCGTAACACCTTTAAACGTGATGTCTTTATCGACCTGGTATGCTACCGCCGTCACGGCCATAACGAAGCCGACGAGCCGAGCGCAACTCAGCCGCTGATGTATCAGAAAATCAAGAAACACCCGACTCCGCGTAAGATCTATGCTGACAAACTTGAGCAGCAGAAAGTCGCCACGCTGGAAGATGCCACCGAAATGGTCAACCTGTACCGTGACGCGCTGGACGCGGGCGAGTGCGTGGTGAAAGAGTGGCGTCAGATGAACCTGCACTCCTTTACCTGGTCGCCGTACCTCAACCATGAGTGGGATGAAAGCTATCCGAACAAGGTTGAGATGAAGCGCTTGCAGGAGCTGGCTAACCGTATCAGTACGGTGCCGGATGCGGTCGAAATGCAGTCTCGCGTCGCGAAGATTTATGGCGATCGTCAGTCCATGGCCGCAGGCGAGAAACTGTTCGACTGGGGTGGTGCAGAAAACCTGGCCTACGCCACGCTGGTTGATGAAGGCGTTTCCGTCCGTCTGTCTGGTGAAGACTCCGGTCGCGGGACCTTCTTCCACCGCCACGCGGTCATTCACAACCAGGCGAACGGCTCTACTTATACCCCGTTGCAGCACGTGCATAACGGCCAGGGCGAGTTCAAAGTGTGGGACTCCGTGCTGTCTGAAGAAGCGGTGCTGGCGTTTGAATACGGTTATGCCACTGCAGAGCCGCGCACGCTGACCATCTGGGAAGCGCAGTTCGGCGACTTCGCCAACGGCGCACAGGTAGTTATCGACCAGTTCATCTCCTCTGGTGAGCAGAAATGGGGCCGTATGTGTGGCCTGGTGATGCTGCTGCCGCATGGTTATGAAGGACAGGGTCCGGAGCACTCTTCTGCGCGTCTGGAACGTTATCTGCAACTTTGTGCTGAACAAAACATGCAGGTTTGCGTACCGACCACCCCGGCACAGGTTTACCACATGCTGCGTCGTCAGGCGCTGCGCGGGATGCGTCGTCCGCTGGTGGTTATGTCACCGAAATCCCTGCTGCGCCACCCGCTGGCGGTCTCCAGCCTGGATGAACTGGCAAACGGCACCTTTATGCCGGCGATTGGCGAAATCGACGAACTGGATCCGAAAGCGGTGAAACGCGTCGTGCTTTGTTCTGGTAAGGTTTATTTCGACCTGCTCGGACAGCGTCGTAAGAACGAGCAGAAAGATGTCGCCATTGTGCGTATTGAGCAGCTCTATCCGTTCCCGCATCAGGCGATGCAGGAAGCGCTTAAGCCGTTCGCCCACGTGCATGATTTCGTCTGGTGTCAGGAAGAGCCGCTCAACCAGGGCGCCTGGTACTGTAGCCAGCACCATTTCCGTGAAGTCATTCCCTTTGGAGCGTCTCTGCGTTACGCAGGTCGCCCGGCCTCCGCTTCACCTGCGGTAGGATACATGTCCGTTCACCAGAAACAGCAACAAGATCTGGTCAATGACGCGCTGAACGTCGATTAATTAAAGGATACACAATGAGTAGCGTAGATATTCTGGTCCCTGACCTGCCTGAATCCGTAGCAGATGCCACCGTCGCAACCTGGCATAAAAAACCTGGCGACGCGGTTGTTCGTGATGAAGTGCTGGTAGAAATCGAAACTGACAAAGTGGTACTGGAAGTACCGGCGTCGGCAGACGGCATTCTGGATGCAGTCCTGGAAGACGAAGGCACGACCGTAACCTCTCGTCAGCTCCTGGGTCGCCTGCGTGAAGGCAACAGCGCCGGGAAAGAAACCAGCGCCAAGTCTGAAGCAAAAGATTCTACTCCGGCGCAGCGTCAGCAGGCGTCTCTGGAAGAACAAAACAACGATGCGCTCAGCCCGGCGATTCGCCGTCTGTTGGGTGAACACAACCTCGAAGCCAGCGCCATTAAAGGCACGGGCGTCGGTGGTCGCATCACCCGTGAAGACGTAGAAAAACACCTGGCGAAAGCGCCGGCTAAAGCGGAAGCGCCTGCCGCTGCAGCAGCTGCAGCGCCGGTTGCACCGCTGGCTGGCCGTAGCGAAAAACGCGTCCCGATGACTCGCCTGCGTAAGCGTGTGGCAGAGCGTCTGCTGGAAGCGAAAAACTCCACCGCCATGCTGACCACGTTCAACGAAGTCAACATGAAGCCGATTATGGATCTGCGTAAGCAGTACGGTGAAGTGTTTGAGAAGCGTCACGGCATCCGTCTGGGCTTCATGTCCTTCTACGTGAAAGCGGTTGTTGAAGCGCTGAAACGCTACCCGGAAGTGAACGCGTCCATTGATGGCGAAGATGTGGTTTATCACAACTACTTCGACGTGAGCATGGCAGTGTCTACGCCGCGCGGCCTGGTGACCCCGGTTCTGCGTGATGTTGATTCTCTGGGCATGGCTGACATCGAAAAACGCATTAAAGAGCTGGCGCTGAAAGGGCGTGATGGCAAATTGACAGTAGAAGATCTTACCGGCGGCAACTTTACCATTACAAATGGTGGTGTTTTCGGTTCTCTGATGTCTACCCCTATCATCAACCCGCCGCAGAGCGCTATCCTGGGCATGCACGCCATTAAAGATCGCCCAATGGCTGTGGATGGTAAGGTAGAAATTCTGCCGATGATGTACCTGGCTCTCTCTTACGACCACCGTCTGATCGATGGCCGTGAGTCGGTTGGTTTCCTGGTGGCGATTAAAGAGCTGCTGGAAGACCCGACTCGCCTGCTGCTGGACGTGTAGTCACTTTGTCCGGCGCGCGTCGCCGGACAGGAGCATCACCTGTAGGCCGGAGAGCGTTAGGCTCTCCGGCGAAACAAAGAAAGTCAGGATGAATATAGCCTGGCGATGATTACCTGAAGGATGGATAGAACACATGAACTTACATGAATATCAGGCAAAACAACTTTTTGCCCGCTATGGCTTACCGGCTCCGGTGGGTTATGCCTGTACTACTCCGCGTGAAGCAGAAGAAGCCGCTTCAAAAATCGGTGCAGGTCCGTGGGTAGTAAAATGTCAGGTTCACGCTGGTGGCCGCGGTAAAGCGGGCGGTGTGAAAGTCGTGAAGAGCAAAGAAGAAATTCGCGCTTTTGCTGAGCACTGGCTGGGTAAACGTCTGGTGACCTACCAAACGGATGCGCACGGTCAACCGGTTAACCAGATTTTGGTTGAAGCAGCGACGGATATTGATAAAGAACTCTATCTGGGCGCGGTAGTCGATCGTTCCTCTCGTCGCGTGGTCTTCATGGCGTCTACCGAAGGCGGCGTGGAAATCGAGAAAGTGGCGGAAGAAACCCCGCACCTGATCCACAAAGTAGCACTGGATCCGCTGGCGGGCCCGATGCCGTATCAGGGTCGCGAACTGGCATTCAAACTGGGTCTGGAAGGTAAGCAGGTTCAGCAGTTCACTAAAATCTTCATGGGTCTGGCGACCATCTTCCTTGAGCGCGACCTGGCGCTGATTGAAATCAACCCGCTGGTTATCACCAAACAAGGCGACCTGATCTGCCTCGATGGCAAACTGGGCGCTGATGGTAACGCACTGTTCCGCCAGGCTGACCTGCGCGAAATGCGTGACCAGTCTCAGGAAGATCCGCGTGAAGCGCAGGCTGCACAGTGGGAACTGAACTACGTTGCGCTGGACGGTAACATTGGTTGCATGGTTAACGGTGCGGGCCTGGCAATGGGCACCATGGACATCGTTAAACTGCACGGCGGCGAACCGGCTAACTTCCTCGATGTTGGCGGCGGCGCAACCAAAGAGCGCGTGACCGAAGCATTCAAAATCATCCTTTCCGATGACAAAGTGAAAGCCGTTCTGGTTAACATCTTCGGCGGTATCGTCCGTTGCGACCTGATCGCTGACGGCATTATCGGTGCGGTAGAAGAAGTTGGCGTAAACGTACCGGTTGTTGTTCGTCTGGAAGGTAACAACGCCGAACTCGGCGCGAAGAAACTGGCTGATAGTGGCCTGAATATTATTGCAGCGAAAGGTCTGACGGATGCAGCAGTACAAGTTGTTGCAGCAGTGGAGGGGAAATAATGTCCATTTTAATTGATAAAAACACCAAGGTTATCTGTCAGGGCTTCACCGGTAGCCAGGGGACTTTCCACTCCGAGCAGGCGATTGCTTACGGTACGCAGATGGTTGGCGGCGTAACGCCAGGTAAAGGCGGCACCACGCATCTGGGTCTGCCAGTATTTAACACCGTGCGCGAAGCTGTAGAAGCCACCGGCGCTACCGCATCGGTTATCTACGTTCCGGCACCGTTCTGCAAAGATTCCATTCTGGAAGCTATTGATGCAGGCATCAAACTGATTATCACCATCACCGAAGGTATCCCGACGCTGGATATGCTGACCGTGAAAGTGAAGCTGGACGAAGCAGGCGTGCGCATGATTGGCCCGAACTGCCCAGGCGTTATCACCCCGGGCGCGTGCAAAATCGGTATCCAGCCAGGCCACATTCATAAGCCGGGTAAAGTGGGCATCGTTTCCCGTTCCGGTACCCTGACTTATGAAGCGGTTAAACAGACCACCGACTACGGCTTCGGCCAGTCCACCTGTGTGGGCATCGGCGGTGACCCTATTCCGGGCTCTAACTTCATCGATATCCTGAAAATGTTCCAGGAAGATCCGCAGACTGAAGCGATCGTGATGATCGGTGAGATCGGCGGCAGCGCGGAAGAAGAAGCGGCGGCGTACATTAAAGATCACGTCACTAAACCGGTTGTTGGTTACATCGCGGGCGTTACTGCGCCGAAAGGCAAACGTATGGGCCATGCTGGCGCCATCATCGCGGGCGGTAAAGGTACGGCAGACGAGAAGTTTGCTGCACTGGAAGCGGCTGGCGTTCGTACCGTTCGCAGCCTGGCCGATATCGGCGAAGCGCTGAAAGTGGTACTGGGATAAAAATCCTCTCAGCTCCCCGGTAAGCTTCAAGAAATATGGAGCAGGGGAGCCTTATATGTTCGATTTCGACATGGTTGGCCATCGTATGATGGCCTTTTTTATTTATCGTAACTTCTACCGGGCGCAATTCTCAAAATTGCCTGTCGCTCTGTTCTTTGCCTCCCTTTCCGTAATAATGCTGCCAGATTTTCTGTTCTCATATCGTTAAAAGGACTTATTGATGAAAAAAGTGGCATTGGCGATGGCATTCGCATCATTAGGGATGAGTTGTGGCATTCAGGCTTCTCCCATCAACGTCGATATATTAAGTGCAACGGTTAAGGATAAACATATCGACGGCGCATCGGTGACTTTGCAGCGCAATGGCGCGCAGTCGGTGACGGGGGTAACTAATGCATCCGGTCGCGTTGAACTGGCATCGACATTCTCTGACGATCAGGACGCGTTATTGATCGTAAAAAAAGAAGGTTATTCTAACCTGGTTGTTAAATGTCCTTGCGCTGGGATGACTTACGCCATTAGTCCGGTGATGACCAACCTTGATGGAATGCGTGTGGTACTGAACTGGGGGAATACGCCCTATGATCTTGATTCGCATCTCATGTTCCCGGGTGGACATGTCTTTTTTAGGCATAAAGAAGGCGTTGATGCGAATCTTGACGTTGATGATACGGACAGCTATGGTCCTGAAACCGTCACTATCAGCAAAAAGCATTTCGGTGATAGCTACATCTATGCGGTTCAGGACTTTAGCAATAACGCACGCCCTGAAAGCGACCGGCTTTCCGCCAGCAGTGCGAAAGTATTTGTTTATGTAGGCAGTTCTCTGGTGCGCAGTTATAGCGTTCCCGTGGGAAAAACAGGGAATATCTGGACGGTATTTAAGCTCAATCCCAACGGCGAGTTTGAAGATATCAACACCATAACGGGTGCCAACTTTGGCGATCGCCCTCAGGGAGTAAGTGACTTACCCAACGTGTTAGCGTCTGCAACAATGGCCGCAACGTCAGCCCCTGTAGTACAACATAGTGGTGATATTACGCTGGCAAAACAGTATAACCGCGAAGGTGAGGCTATCTATAAAAATGGTCAGCTTGAGCAGGCTATTGGCTATTTCCAGCGAGCAACTGAATTAGATGGTAATTACGGCCAGGCCTTCAGTAATCTTGGGCTGGCTTATCAGAAAAATGGCCAAATTGCGGAAGCGATCTGGGCTAATCGCAAAGCTATTTCACTGGCGAGTGGGGCTAATGCGGCAACAACGCGGGCTAACTCGTATTATAACATCGCGAAAATCTATGAAAATGCCGGGCAAAATGCAGACGCATTAAGGCATTATCAACTGGCGAATGCAGAAAAAAACAAACCCACTTATGAAGAGGCGATTGCGCGCGTAAAAGCGAAAATGTAGGGTTCCTGTAATTTGCTTTTTTGCCGGGTGCGCAGTGCTTAACAAGCCTACAATAGAATGCAATTTCAATGAATTGCACATATTTTGTAGGCCTGATAAGCGAAGCGCATCAGGCAATGCCTACAGCGAGCGCGTTGCCAGCAGAAGGCTTATTTCAGCATCACGCTGAACCCCGCATAAAGCGTAAACTGCGGCTGATAATCCCCTCTGTGGGCGACGGTCCACTGCGGCTCCACAAAGCTATTGACGATATACCCGCCAATCGGCATCGCACGCCCCACACCTAATCCCACCGGAACATAGTAATCATCGTTTTTGATGTTGTACGTCCAGATGCCGCTGGAACGCATATACCAGCCCTTTGACATTTTGTAGATAACAAACGGCTGGAAGGTGGCGGTTTCAACATGGCTACGGTCATCATCGCCGGCGAAACTTTTTTGCCATTGCACCAGCGCCACTTTTAACCATTGAGGTGATGTATCGACGGCGACTGCCGCCAGCCCGGTCTGCCACTGCCCGGTCCCCAGTTCATCACTCGATGCGGTATTGGCGGTTATCAGTGGCCCGACGCCCAGCATCACGCCTTTTTGCTTAAGCAGAAAAATATCGAACAGGTTGATATCACCCAGCCCGGTGTCATAACCACCGGAAACCTGCGGGCGCGTGGCGATGGGGGCCGTTAAGCGCAGAATTTGCGGCACCGGAATGAGATCGCCTGCGGCAACAGGCATGGTGGCACGCAGTAGCGTATCGTTGGTGTGCTGATCGCTGTCGTAGAGGTTTGGGGTGCAGTAGTCCTGAACAGACAATGATGTTGCCAGATGTAGCGGGTTGTTGGCTTTATCGACGGTGTCTTCGGCCCAGACGTGCAACGTGCAGCACAGTAACGCGGGCGCCAGCAGATATTTTACATGAACCATAGCGTATCCTTTCCTGAATTCCCTGTGTAAGTGCGCATAAATTGCACCCAGTTAGCGGCGCGATTATAAAAACAGCCGTGAGTCAGGGAAAACGAGAAAGATGTAATTCATTGTAAAATAAGAAATTACTATAAATTTCGCGAAATGAGATGGCTGATATTTATTCAGTGCTCTGATTTATAGAACCGCAGCTCATTTAATGCTGACGGCGGGCAACCAGCGTAAAGCGGTAATCGTCGCTTTTAAAAGCATTGCGGCTGTATTCGAAGATCCGCCCATCGCTCAGAAAACCGCGCGAGATTTTCTCCAGGATGGGTTTACCCGGCGCAAGCTCCAGGGCATCAATTGTTTCCGCGTCAGGAAGAAGGGGGATCACTTCCTGCTCGCTGCGATCAATCACCAGCTTTTTGGTCTCTTCGATAAAATGGTACTTCGATCCTTCCATCACGCTCCAGGTGAGATCGGGAAATAGCGAGAGCGGCATCCACGTCTCTTCCAGTGCCATTGGCTTTTGTTTCAGAAAACGCACGCGTTTGATGTGCCAGACTTTCTCGCCGGCCTGAAGCTGAAGTTTTTCTCTCAGGCTGTCATCGGCGGTAATCACTTCGAACACGCGTACTTCACTGTGTGTTTGCACATGGCGATCAGCAATTTTCTCGTAAAAGCCGGTGAGTTGATAGATATCATAATTAACCCGTTCCTCTTTTACGTAACTGCCGCTGCCCTGAATGCTCTCAATCACCTTTTGCTCGGTGAGCTGTTTAAGCGCCTGGCGCACGGTTACCCGGCTGACGCCATATTCTGTCTGAAGAGCGGCTTCCGTAGGCAGAGCATCTCCCGCTTTTAACTCTCCGCGCTCAATTCGCTGGCGAATGGCATCGGCAATCTGACGATAGAGAGGTTTCTGACTCATAACGATTCCGTTCAGTGACAAAACAAAAAAAAGATGATTTCGGCTAATTATGCGCAGTTATGGAACATTGTAAACAATACAAATTAAATACAAATTATCACTATGAAGTGAAATTGATCACATAATGGTATTAATTTCCTGGGCAAAATGCGTACTTTCTGCGCGGTGGTGCGCAGGCTTTATGACACAGGAAGGAACGTGATGAATTTATTGGCGTTGACACACCCCAGTGCAATTTGCCTTAACGCCCGGTTTAACAGCCGGGATGAGGCAATTTGCGAACTGGCGAAGCGGCTGGCTGAGCTGGGTAAAATCGATGATCCCCAAACCTATTTACAGGAAGTTTTTCATCGTGAAAGCATCGGGCCGACTGCGCTTGGTGAAGGTCTGGCGGTGCCGCATGGTAAAAGCGCTGCGGTAAAAGAAGCGGCGTTCGCCGTGGCGACGTTAGCCGAGCCATTGCAGTGGGAAGGTGTGGACGGCCCGGAGAGCGTCAATCTTATTTTTCTGCTGGCGATTCCGCCATCCGAGGCGGGCTCGACGCATATTGAAATCCTTACCCAACTTACCAGCGCGTTAGTTGATGACACTGTGCGCGCGGCGGTGATGAATGCGACGACACCGCAGGCGTTATTGTCTGCGCTCTCCCTGACCACGCCAGAGAAGACGTCCTCTCTATCTGACGATACGCCTTTGATTGTCTGCGTGACGGCTTGCCCGGCAGGGATTGCACATACCTATATGGCTGCAGAATATCTGGAAAAGGCCGGACACAAACTGGGCGTGCGTGTGGTGGTTGAAAAGCAGGGGGCGAATGGCATTGAAGGCCGATTGACTTCAGATCAACTGGCAACCGCCCAGGCGGCTATTTTCGCAGCAGAAGTCGCGATTAAAGATGCAGAGCGGTTTCGCGGTATTCCTTCGCTAAGCGTACCGGTTGCCGAGCCGATTAAGCATGCGGAAAGGCTGATAAAGCAGGCGCTGGCGCTGGAACCGGTCAATGAAACGCGGACGACGGTCGTTCAGGAGACGACCCGACTCGGTTTTAAAACGGAATTAAAACAGGCGCTGCTTAGCGGCATTTCTTTTGCCGTACCCTTGATTGTCGCGGGGGGGACCGTACTGGCAGTGGCGGTGTTGCTCGCGCAGATGTTTGATTTACAGCACCTGTTTAACGAGGAGAACTCGTGGCTGTGGCTTTACCGTAAACTTGGCGGAGGCATGCTTGGGATCCTGATGGTGCCTGTGCTGGCGGCCTACACGGCGTATTCACTGGCCGATAAACCGGCGCTGGCTCCGGGATTTGCGGCAGGGCTTGCCGCCAACATGATTGGTTCAGGATTTTTAGGGGCGATTGCCGGTGGTTTGATCGCCGGCTATCTGATGCGTTGGGTAAAAAATCACATCCGCCTGAGCAGCCGCTTTAACGGTTTCCTGACGTTCTATCTCTACCCGGTCATTGGCACGCTGACTGCGGGAAGCCTGATGTTGTTTGTTATCGGTGAACCCGTGGCATGGATCAACAACAGCCTTACGGCCTGGTTGAATGGTTTATCGGGCAGTAATGCGTTGATGCTTGGCGCCATTATTGGCGTTATGTGTTCGTTTGACCTCGGCGGGCCGGTAAATAAAGCCGCTTATGCCTTCTGTCTCGGGGCGATGGCAAATGGTGTGTACGGCCCGTACGCCATCTTCGCTTCCGTCAAAATGGTCTCCGCGTTTACCGTCACCGCATCCACAATGATTGCCCCCCGACTATTTAAATCGTTTGAGATCGAAACAGGTAAATCCACCTGGCTGTTGGGTCTTGCAGGGATCACCGAAGGGGCGATCCCGATGGCGATTGAAGATCCGCTACGGGTAATCGGTTCGTTTGTGATCGGTTCGATGGCGACGGGCGCGATCGTCGGTGCGATGAACATCGGCCTGCAAACGCCGGGCGCAGGTATTTTCTCTCTCTTTTTATTACAGGATGGCGGGCTGGGGCGCGTGATGGCTGCGGCTGGCTGGTTCGGCGCGGCGTTGATAGGTACCGCAATTTCTACCTGCATTCTGGTGCTGTGGCGCCGTCAGGCGATTCAGGCCGGAACCTACAACACACAAGCCATTGACTAACCTTTTGACTGATTCAGGAAACGAAGATGAAAGCTGTATCTCGCGTTCACATTACACCGCATATGCACTGGGACAGAGAGTGGTACTTCACCACTGAAGAGTCGCGAATTTTACTGGTTAACAATATGGCGGAAATCCTGACCCGGCTGGAGCAGGATGATGAGTATAAATATTACGTGCTGGATGGGCAGACGGCGATTCTTGAAGATTACTTTGCTGTGGTGCCGGAAAACCGCGAGCGCGTCAAAGCGCTGGTTCAGGCGGGTAAACTGATTATCGGCCCGTGGTATACGCAAACCGATACGACCCTTGTCGCGGGGGAATCTATCGTCCGCAACCTGATGTACGGGATGCGCGACTGTCCCGCGTTTGGTGAGCCGATGAAAATCGGTTACCTGCCGGATTCCTTCGGAATGTCCGGGCAACTACCGCATATCTACAACGGTTTTGGTATTAAACGGGCGATGTTCTGGCGTGGCTGCTCGGAGCGCCATGGCAGCGATAAAACCGAATTTCTCTGGCAAAGCCAGGATGGCAGCGAAGTGGTGGCGCAGGTGCTGCCGTTGGGTTACGCCATTGGTAAGTACTTACCTGACGATGAAGCAGGGCTGCGTAAACGTCTTGATAACTACTTTACCGTTCTGGAGAACGCCTCAATCACCAAAGAGATTCTGCTGCCTAACGGTCACGATCAGATGCCGCTTCAGCAGAATATCTTTGCGGTGATGGACAAACTGCGAGAAATTTATCCACAACGTGAATTTGTGATGAGCCGCTTCGAAACGGTTTTTGAACAAATCGAAGCGCAGCGCGCGAAGCTGGCGACGCTGACAGGTGAATTTAACGACGGTAAATATATGCGCGTGCATCGCACCATTGGCTCAACGCGCATGGATATCAAAATTGCGCACGCGCGTATTGAAAACAAAATCGTCAATATCCTTGAACCACTGGCCGCGATGGCCTGGTCATTGGGCTTTGACTATCACCATGGCCTGCTGGAGAAAATGTGGAAGGAGATCCTCAAAAACCACGCCCATGACAGCATTGGTTGCTGCTGTAGCGACAACGTTCATCAGGAAATTGCCGCGCGTTTCTGGCTGGCGGAAGACATGGCCGATAACCTGATTCGCTTTTATCTGCGTAAAGTTGTCGACAATATGCCCGCCTGTGAAGGTGACCGACTGGGGTTATTCAACCTGATGCCGTGGCCGCGCGATGAAGTTATCGACACCACGATTCGTCTGCGCGCCAGCCAGTTCCGGCTGGTGGATGAGCAGGGTGAGGCGGTGCCGTACTTTATTCGCGCCAGCCGTGAAATCGACCCGGGCCTGATAGACCGGCAAATTGTCCACTACGGAAATTATGAACCGTTTATGGAGTATGACATCCAGCTGCGGCGGGTGCTTCCGGCGATGGGGTACATTTCACTGCGGGTGATTGCAGGCGAAACGGGCGAGGTGAAAAATGTCCCTCCTACGGCGAATTCGATGCTGGAAAATAGGGCATGGCGTATCTCGCTCAACGCCGACGGGACGCTCAGAATGGAAGATAAAGAGAGCGGGCTGGTCTACGACCGGGCGCTGGAGTTCGAAGAGAGCGGTGATGATGGCGATGAATATGACTATTCGCCGCCGAGAGAGGACTGGGTATTAACGTCTGCTGCGTATCCGCATAACGTAGAGATCGTGCAGGAAGGCTGGCGCAGCAAAGCGATTTTACGCAGTACGCTAGCCGTTCCACGCAATCTGGCCGAGCGCGCCGCACGAAAATGTAGTGGGCATGTGGAGATCGAAACCATCATTATGCTGAGCGACAACAGTAAGCGCATTGATTTTGATGTGCGGGTCGTTAATCAGGCTGACGATCATCGTCTACGTGTTCGCCTGCCTGTACCGTATCGTGCGCAAACGGTGCTGACCGATACCCAGTTTGGTTCGATGATGCGCCCGGTTAAGGATGAGGCCATGCGCGACTGGGAGCAGGAAGGCTGGAAAGAAGCCCCGATACCGGTCTGGAATTTCCTTAACTATGCTGTTTTACAGCATGGGGTTAACGGTATCGCGTTATTCAGCGAAGGGCTGCGTGAGGTTGAAATCATCGGTGAAGATAACAGCGCGTTCGCGTTAACGCTGTTGCGTGGCGTTGGGCTTCTGGGAAAAGAGGATCTGCTCCTGCGGCCTGGCCGCCCTTCGGGAATCAAAATGCCAGTACCGGATTCACAGCTGCGCGGCACGCTGCACTGCCGCTTCAGTCTGTGGCCGTTTAGCGGAACGCCATTGAATGCGGGCGTGGCGCAACAGGCGCGAAGCTGGCTCACGCCCGTTCAGTGCTATAACAAAATTCCCTGGAATGCGATGAAGCTTAATCGCGCGGCCATTACCGTGCCGGAGCACTATAGCCTTCTCACTCTTTCTTCCGTCGGCTGTGCGCTCAGCGCGCTGAAGAAAGCAGAAGACAGGCCTGAACTGATTGTTCGGCTCTATAACCCGTCGGCGATGGAGTGTTCGGACGCGCAGATTGCGTTCAATCAACATCAGGTGAAGAGTGTTGAAACGCGGATGGATGAACAACCGCTTGCAGGCGCAGAGGGTGATGATATTTGTCACACATCCGTGCGGTTCCTCCCTTGCCAGTCGCGAACCTTTAGCATCGCGCGTGTAAAATAAGTCTGTGCAGAGGCAAAAGCTGGTCTGACCGATTTTGCCTCTTTTTTGAATAATAAAGTGATGGTGTTAATTTTGTCTGCATTTCAAGTGAATAAAATGTAATTATTCAAAAAGGGTTCAGGTTTCCTGGCAAAATACTGTGAGTCGGCTAACATTAACTATTCTGCATAACTTCATTCTTTAAATTTCTTCTTCCGTTAAAAACTCTCGTCTCTTTTTTCGCATTATCCCTCCATGAAAATACTCTGAGATAATTTTTAAACATACATTTAACATTCATTTCACCGATCACATCTAATAAAAACATTATTAACAAAAATAGATAAAATTGATTTATATCAATACGTAAATACTGGATATGCTCCATAAAAGTAGTTAAATTGTCCTGGATCAAAGTGGCTGCAACCCGCCTGATTAGCTATAAATTGATCACCGTCGAAAATCGTAAATCTAATACAATAAAAACCTGTTTATTGTAAGGATATTACAGAGTAATATATTTTAGGGATCAATTGAGTTGTTTTATAACGTATTTGTAACCTTTGCTCACGACTGATATCGGTTAACGCGAACGGTCAGCAGTGGGGGAGGGCGCAAATAAATTTGTATTGGGGCATGTGTATGAACCCTGTCCGCAGGTTCATTCTCGGAGTCTTCATGCGATGAGCAAGGAGTCATGATGTTAGATATAGTCGAACTGTCGCGCTTACAGTTTGCCTTGACCGCGATGTACCACTTCCTTTTTGTGCCACTGACGCTCGGTATGGCGTTCCTGCTGGCCATCATGGAAACGGTTTACGTCCTTTCCGGCAAACAGATTTATAAAGATATGACCAAGTTCTGGGGCAAGTTGTTTGGTATCAACTTCGCACTGGGCGTGGCCACCGGCCTGACCATGGAGTTCCAGTTCGGGACTAACTGGTCTTACTACTCCCACTACGTGGGCGATATCTTCGGTGCGCCGCTGGCCATTGAAGGTCTGATGGCCTTCTTCCTCGAATCCACCTTTGTAGGTCTGTTCTTCTTCGGTTGGGATCGCCTGGGTAAAGTGCAGCACATGGCGGTGACCTGGCTGGTTGCGCTGGGTTCAAACTTGTCCGCACTGTGGATCCTGGTGGCAAACGGTTGGATGCAAAACCCAATCGCTTCCGACTTCAACTTTGAAACCATGCGTATGGAGATGGTGAGCTTCTCCGAGCTGGTACTGAACCCGGTAGCCCAGGTGAAATTCGTTCACACCGTGGCTTCAGGTTACGTCACCGGCGCGATGTTCGTGCTCGCTATCAGCTCCTGGTACATGCTTAAAGGTCGTGACTTCGCGTTCGCTAAGCGTTCCTTTGCTATCGCAGCAAGCTTCGGTATGGCGGCGATTCTTTCCGTTATCGTTCTGGGTGATGAATCCGGCTACGAAATGGGCGATGTGCAGAAAACCAAACTGGCGGCCATTGAAGCAGAATGGGAAACCCAGCCTGCTCCGGCGTCGTTCACGCTGTTTGGTATTCCTGATCAGGATAAGCAGGAAAACCACCTTTCTATTCAGATTCCTTACGCACTGGGCATCATCGCGACCCGTTCTGTTGATAAACAGGTTACCGGTCTGAAAGATTTGATGGTGCAGCACGAAGAGCGTATCCGTAACGGGATGAAAGCTTACTCGCTGCTCGAACAGCTGCGTTCTGGAGCAACCGATCCGGCTGTGCGTGAACAGTTTAACGATGTGAAGAAAGATCTGGGTTATGGCCTGTTGCTGAAACGCTATACGCCGAACGTGGCAGATGCGACGGAAGAGCAGATTGCCAAAGCGACCAAAGACTCTATCCCACGCGTTGCGCCGCTGTACTTTGCCTTCCGTATCATGGTGGCGTGCGGTGTGCTGATGCTGCTGATTATCGGTGCCTCCTTCTGGACCGTTATTCGTAACCGCATCGGTGAGAAAAAATGGCTGCTGCGCGCGGCGTTCTACGGCTTACCGCTGCCATGGATTGCTGTGGAAGCGGGTTGGTTTGTCGCCGAGTACGGTCGTCAACCGTGGGCAATTGGTGAAGTCTTGCCAACCGCTGTGGCGAACTCGTCGCTGACAGCAGGCGATCTTATCTTCTCAATGGTGCTGATTTGCGGTCTTTACACGCTGTTCCTGGTGGCCGAACTGTTCCTGATGTTCAAGTTCGCACGCAAAGGGCCAAGCAGCCTGAAAACCGGTCGCTATCACTTTGAGCAGTCCTCTGCGACTACTCAGCCGGCACGCTAAGACAGGAGTCGTCAAATGATCGATTATGAAGTATTGCGTTTTATCTGGTGGCTGCTAATTGGCATCTTGCTGATTGGTTTCGCAGTCGCTGACGGCTTCGACATGGGGGTGGGCATGCTCACCCGTTTCCTCGGTCGTAATGACACCGAGCGTCGAATCATGATCAACTCCATCGCGCCACACTGGGACGGAAACCAGGTATGGCTCATCACGGCCGGCGGTGCGCTGTTTGCTGCCTGGCCGATGGTGTACGCCGCCGCGTTCTCCGGCTTCTATGTCGCGATGATTCTGGTGCTGGCGTCTTTATTCTTCCGTCCGGTGGGCTTTGACTACCGTTCGAAAATTGAAGACACCCGCTGGCGCAACATGTGGGACTGGGGCATCTTTGTGGGTAGCTTCGTTCCACCGCTGGTGATTGGCGTGGCGTTCGGTAACCTGCTGCAGGGCGTACCGTTCCATGTTGATGAGTATCTGCGTCTTTACTACACCGGTAACTTCTTCCAGCTGCTGAACCCGTTTGGTCTGCTGGCAGGTGTGGTGAGCGTAGGGATGATCCTGACCCAGGGCGCAACCTACCTGCAAATGCGTACGGTGGGTGAACTGCATCTGCGTACCCGTACCACCTCTCAGGTGGCGGCACTGGTGACGCTGGTGTGCTTCGCACTGGCAGGCGTTTGGGTCTACTACGGCATCGACGGCTATGTGGTGAAATCGGTAATGGATCACACCGCAGCCTCTAACCCGCTGACCAAAGAAGTCGCACATGAAGCGGGCGCGTGGATGACCAACTTTAACAACATGCCGGCGCTGTGGGCGATTCCGGTACTGGGTGTGGTGCTTCCGCTGCTGACTATCCTGATGACCCGTCTGGATAAAGGCGCATGGGCGTTCCTGTTCTCCTCACTGACGCTGGCGTGCATTATCCTGACCGCCGGTATCGCCATGTTCCCGTTCATCATGCCGTCCAGCACGATGTTTAACGCGAGCCTGACTATGTGGGATGCAACGTCCAGCCAGCTGACGCTGAGCGTGATGACTTATGTCGCTGCGGTATTCGTACCTATCATTCTGCTGTACACCACCTGGTGTTACTGGAAAATGTTCGGTCGTATCACCAAAGAAGACATTGAACGCAACACCCACTCTCTGTACTAAGTAAGGAGCTTAAAATGTGGTATTTCGCATGGATTTTAGGAACGCTTCTTGCCTGTGCCTTTGGGATAATCACTGCACTGGCGCTGGAACACGTCGAAGCGACCAAAGCAGGTGAAGAAAAATAGTGATGAAAATTATCGCAACGCTGTACGCGATAATGGATAAGCGCCCCCTGAGGGCGCTTTCCCTTGTTATGGCCCTGCTGCTGGCAGGTTGCATCTTCTGGGACCCGACGCGTTTCGCGGCGAAGACCAGCGAGCTTGAAATCTGGCACGGTTTTCTGCTGATGTGGGCTGTTTGTGCAGGCGTCATTCATGGCGTGGGTTTCCGCCCTCGCGCGCTCCACTGGCAAGGGATTTTCTGCCCGCTTATCGCCGATTTAGTCCTTCTTGCAGGTCTGATTTTTTTCTTCCTGTAACCAGGAAACATCCGCAAATATTTATGGGCTTGCAATAGCCCATAAAAATTTACTCTCCGTTTACCTCTCCCCATTCCAAACCACGATTACCGCGCGTATAGTAGCGAAGTTCAAAAGCTCAAAATTTTTTGCATTACCGGGATGTAAAGTGAATACAACGCTATATACCACGTCATTCATGCTGCATCGAGGCGGCAAATCCGCGAATCCCCGGGAGCTTACACCAGTAAGTGAGCGGGGTGAGGGATGCAGCCAACGAAGAGGCAGTACGAATGAATAAGTATATATTTCGATGGCCGGTTCGGGTCTATTATGAAGATACCGACGCCGGTGGTGTGGTTTATCACGCCAGCTATGTCGCTTTCTATGAGAGAGCACGCACAGAGATGCTGCGTCATCATCATTTCAGCCAACAAGTGTTGCTGGAAGAGCGCGTCGCGTTTGTGGTGCGTAAAATGACGCTGGAGTATTTTGCGCCGGCAAGGCTCGACGATATGCTCGAAGTCCAGACGGAAATTACATCAATGCGCGGCACGTCACTCGTGTTCACGCAGCGGATTGTCAACGCTGAGAATAAAGTGCTGAACGAAGCTGAAGTACTGATTGTCTGTGTTGATCCACTCATCATGAAGCCTCGTGCGCTTCCCAAGTCTATTGTCGCGGAGTTTAAGCAGTGACTGACATGAATATCCTTGATTTGTTCCTGAAGGCGAGCCTTCTGGTTAAACTTATCATGTTGATTTTGATTGGTTTTTCAATCGCATCCTGGGCCATCATCATCCAGCGGACCCGTATTCTTAACGCGGCAGCGCGTGAAGCTGAAACGTTTGAGGATAAATTCTGGTCTGGAATCGAACTTTCTCGCCTTTATCAGGAGAGTCAGGGACGCCGCGATAGTCTGGCCGGTTCGGAACAAATCTTCTACAGCGGGTTCAAAGAGTTTGCCCGTCTGCACCGTGCAAACAGTCATGCGCCGGAAGCCGTGGTTGAAGGGGCGTCGCGTGCGATGCGTATCTCCATGAACCGCGAACTGGAAACGCTGGAAACGCATATTCCGTTCCTCGGCACCGTCGGTTCCATCAGCCCGTATATCGGTCTGTTCGGTACCGTTTGGGGGATCATGCACGCCTTTATCGCGCTGGGCGCGGTGAAACAGGCGACGCTGCAAATGGTTGCGCCGGGTATCGCAGAAGCGTTGATCGCCACGGCTATTGGTCTGTTTGCCGCCATCCCTGCGGTTATGGCTTACAACCGTCTGAACCAGCGCGTCAACAAACTGGAGCTGAACTACGACAACTTTATGGAAGAGTTCACCGCCATTCTGCACCGTCAGGCGTTTACCGTTAGCGAGAGCAACAAGGGGTAAGCCATGGCCAGAGCACGTGGACGCGGACGTCGCGAACTGAAGTCCGAAATTAACATCGTTCCGCTGCTGGATGTGTTGTTGGTGCTGTTGCTGATCTTTATGGCGACGGCGCCGATCATCACACAGAGCGTGGAGGTTGATCTGCCGGATGCAACCGAATCGCAGGCCGTTAGCAGCAACGATGATCCGCCGGTGATCATTGAAGTTTCGGGTATTGGGCAGTACAGCGTAGTGGTTGAAAAGGATCGCTCCGATCAACTGCCGCCAGAGCAGGTTATCGCTGAAGCGAGAAGCCGCCTGCAGGCCAATCCGAAAACGGTCTTCTTAATTGGGGGCGCGAAAAACGTGCCTTACGATGAAATAATTAAAGCGCTAAACCTGTTACACAGCGCCGGTGTTAAATCTGTCGGGTTAATGACCCAACCGATCTAACCTTTGCGTGTGGTCTGTATGCGTTGCATGCATATTGGCAACGCTTACAGGCTGACGGGCGAGCAGTTTTTGGGAACCGAGAGTGTCAAAGGCAACCGAACAAAACGACAAGCTTAAACGAGCGATAATTATTTCAGCAGTGCTGCACGTTATCCTGTTTGCAGCACTCATCTGGAGTTCGTTCGATGAGCACATGGATGCTGCGGCCGGTGGCGGAGGCGGTTCGTCTATCGACGCCGTGATGGTCGACCCCGGCGCCGTGGTTGAAAATTACCAGGCGCAGAAGCAATCCAGCGCTAAACAGCAGGCCGATAACGCCGCGAAGAAAGCGCAGCAGCAAAAAGAAAAAGAAGCCAAAGAAGCTGCCGAAAAAGCAGCGGCTGAAGCGAAAGAAAAAGCAGACGCTCAGGTGAAAGAGGCTGCAAAAGAAGCCGCCGAAGCGGCGAAGAAAGCCGAAGCTGACGCGCAGAAACAGGCTGAAGAAGCCGCGAAAGCGGCAGCTGATGCCGCGAAGAAAGCGCAAGCCGATGCGGCCAAAGCAGCAGCTGACGCACAGAAACAAGCTGAAGCGGAAGCGGCCAAAAAAGCCGCTGCTGCTGCGAAGAAAGCGGCAGAAGCGGAAGCGGCCAAAGCGGCGGCCGCCGCGAAAAAAGTAGCCGAAGCAGAAGCGGCGAAAGCGGCAGCTGAAGCGGCGAAAAAAGCCGAAGCCGAGGCTGCGAAGAAAGCGCAAGCTGAGGCTGATAAGAAAGCCGCTGCCGCTGAAAAAGCAGCAGCGGAAAAAGCTGCCGCCGCCGAGAAAGCGGCAGCAGACAAGAAAGCTGCGGCTGAGAAAGCGGCTGCTGATAAGAAAGCAGCAGCAGAAAAAGCGGCTGCCGATAAAGCCGCTGCAGCGAAGAAAGCCGCAGCGGATAAAGCAGCTGCCGACAAAGCGGCTGCGGCGAAGAAAGCAGCAGCAGATAAAGCCGCTGCCGCTTCCGGCGTTGACGACCTGCTGGGCGATCTCAGCTCAGGTAAGAATGCGCCGAAAGGTAACACCAGTGGTACCGCTGGGGGCTCATCTCCTGCTAAAGGTAATAAGCCGGGGCAGGGTGGTGCGTCTCAGGCAGAAATCGCGTCCTATATCGCACAGGTTCAGGCCGCGATCCGTGGGCATCTCTATGACTGGGATACCTACAAAGGTAAAACCTGTACGCTACGTGTAAACCTGGCGCAGGATGGAACTGTATTGACCGTTAAACAGGAAGGCGGCGATCCGGCGTTTTGTCAGCAGATGCTGTCAGCAACCAGTCGGATGACCAAATTCCCCAAACCGCCTTCACAGGCTGTCTGGGAAACGTTCAAAAATGCACCACTGGACTTCAAACCTTAAGTTATATTTTCCCCATGCAAATGGGGAAAATAAAGGCAGTGCGGTCGCAGGGTTTTGGTAGTTTTGTGTATTTGAGTTTGTTAACATTCTGCTAAATTATCGTGGGCTTTTCGTCCAGATAAGGGAGATATGATGAAGCAGGCATTACGAGTAGCATTTGGTTTCTTAATGCTGTGGGCGGCGGTGCTGCACGCAGAAGTACGTATCGAGATCACCCAAGGGGTCGACTCGGCACGTCCAATTGGTGTGGTTCCCTTCCAGTGGGCCGGACCGGGCGCAGCACCTGAAGATATCGGCGGTATCGTCGGTGCAGATCTGCGTAACAGCGGTAAATTTAACCCGTTAGACAGAGCCAAGCTGCCGCAGCAGCCAGGCTCCGCGCAGGAAGTTCAACCTGCGGCATGGTCTGCGCTGGGTATTGATGCGGTTGTCGTCGGTCAGGTCTCGCCTAACGCTGATGGCAGCTATACTGTTGCCTACCAGCTGGTCGATACTGGCGGTGCGCCGGGTACCGTTCTGGCACAGAACTCTTACAAAGTGAACAAGCAGTGGTTGCGTTATGCGGGCCATACTGCCAGTGACGAAGTGTTCGAGAAGCTGACCAGCATCAAAGGCGCGTTCCGTACACGTATCGCCTACGTTGTGCAGACTAACGGCGGTCAGTTCCCGTATGAACTGCGCGTGTCTGACTATGATGGCTACAATCAGTTCGTGGTTCACCGTTCACCACAGCCGTTGATGTCTCCGGCATGGTCTCCGGATGGTTCCAAACTGGCTTACGTAACCTTCGAAAGCGGCCGTTCTGCGCTGGTTATCCAGACGCTGTCCAACGGTGCGGTTCGTCAGGTAGCGTCGTTCCCGCGTCACAACGGTGCGCCAGCGTTCTCTCCGGATGGCAGCAAACTGGCGTTTGCCCTGTCTAAAACCGGTAGCCTGAACCTGTACGTGATGGATATCGGCTCTGGCCAGATCCGTCAGGTAACCGATGGTCGTAGCAACAACACCGAACCAACCTGGTTCCCGGACAGCCAGAATCTGGCCTTTACCTCTGACCAGGCCGGTCGTCCGCAGGTGTATAAAGTGAATGTTAACGGCGGTGCTCCGCAGCGTATTACCTGGGAAGGTTCTCAGAACCAGGATGCAGACGTGAGCAGCGACGGCAAGTTTATGGTAATGGTTAGCTCCAATGGTGGGCAGCAGCACATTGCCAAACAAGATCTGGAAGCGGGTGGCGTACAAGTATTGTCGTCAACGTTCCTGGACGAAACGCCAAGTCTGGCACCTAACGGCACTATGGTAATCTACAGCTCTTCTCAGGGGATGGGATCCGTGCTGAATCTGGTTTCTACAGATGGGCGTTTCAAAGCGCGTCTTCCGGCAACTGATGGACAGGTCAAATTCCCTGCCTGGTCGCCGTATCTGTAATAATAAATAATTGAATTATTAAAGGAATCAAAGAAATGCAACTGAACAAAGTGCTGAAAGGACTGATGCTGGCTCTGCCGGTAATGGCGATCGCGGCGTGTTCTTCTAACAAGAATGCAAGCAACGATGGCAGCGAAGGCGGCATGCTGAACGGCGCTGGCACTGGTATGGATGCAAACGGCAGCGGCAACATGTCCTCCGAAGAGCAGGCTCGTCTGCAGATGCAACAGCTGCAGCAGAACAACATCGTATACTTCGATCTGGACAAATACGATATCCGTTCTGACTTCGCTGCAATGCTGGATGCGCACGCTAACTTCCTGCGTAGCAACCCGTCTTACAAAGTCACCGTAGAAGGTCACGCGGACGAACGTGGTACTCCTGAGTACAACATCTCCCTGGGCGAACGTCGTGCAAACGCTGTTAAAATGTACCTGCAGGGTAAAGGCGTTTCTGCTGACCAGATCTCCATCGTTTCTTACGGTAAAGAAAAACCTGCAGTACTGGGTCATGACGAAGCGGCTTACTCCAAAAACCGTCGTGCCGTACTGGTTTACTAAGAGAATTGCATGAGCAGTAACTTCAGACATCACATGTTGAGTCTGTCGTTACTGGTTGGCATAGCGGCCCCCTGGGCCGCTAATGCTCAGGCGCCAATCAGTAGTGTCGGCTCAGGCTCGGTCGAAGACCGTGTCACCTCCCTTGAGCGTATTTCTAATGCTCACAGTCAACTTTTGACCCAACTCCAGCAACAACTCTCTGACAACCAATCTGATATCGACTCCCTGCGTGGCCAAATCCAGGAAAGTCAGTACCAGATGAACCAGATTGTTGAGCGCCAGAAGCAGATCCTGTTGCAAATGGACAGTCTGACGAGCGGCGGCGCTGGCGCACAGACGCAACAGGCGTCCGGTGAGCAGGGCGGCAGCGCGACGGCAACGCCAGCACCGGCAGCCGACGCAGCGGCCTCTGGCGTGCCTGCGCAGACAGGTGACGCCAATACGGACTACAACGCAGCGATTGCACTGGTGAAGGATTCCTCTCGCCAGGACGACGCAATGGCGGCGTTTCAGAACTTCGTCAAAAAATATCCTGATTCAACGTATCAGCCGAATGCCAATTACTGGCTCGGTCAGTTGAATTACAACAAGGGTAAAAAAGACGATGCGGCGTACTATTTTGCCTCCGTGGTGAAAAACTACCCGAAATCACCGAAAGCGGCTGACGCGATGTTTAAGGTCGGGGTGATCATGCAGGACAAAGGGGATACTGCTAAGGCGAAGGCAGTGTACCAGCAGGTGGTTGCGAAGTACCCAGGCACCGATGGGGCTAAACAGGCTCAGAAACGCCTTAATGGGATGTAATGCCTGAAGCATGACCAGGAATCGCGTTATTTCTGGTCATGCCGCATGAAACATAAGCACTTGGGTGATCTTCGTCGAAATATTTGTTGCGCTCAATTCTGAAATCAGTAATATATGCCGCCGTTGCAACGGGATATTAAACATCTCGAAAACAACGTAAAAGTGGGTCGTTAGCTCAGTTGGTAGAGCAGTTGACTTTTAATCAATTGGTCGCAGGTTCGAATCCTGCACGACCCACCACTAACTCTGTTAGTAAGCAGTATCCAGCGCAGTATCGGGTGATTAGCTCAGCTGGGAGAGCACCTCCCTTACAAGGAGGGGGTCGGCGGTTCGATCCCGTCATCACCCACCACCGGGTCGTTAGCTCAGTTGGTAGAGCAGTTGACTTTTAATCAATTGGTCGCAGGTTCGAATCCTGCACGACCCACCACTTTAACATCGAATGACGATGTTAACCGTGTAGGATAACGTTGCGTAGCAACGGCCCGTAGGGCGAGGCGAAGCCGAGTCATCCTGCACGACCCACCATCATTTTGGTGGAAGCAGTTTGTAGTATCCAGCGCAGTATCGGGTGATTAGCTCAGCTGGGAGAGCACCTCCCTTACAAGGAGGGGGTCGGCGGTTCGATCCCGTCATCACCCACCACTCGGGTCGTTAGCTCAGTTGGTAGAGCAGTTGACTTTTAATCAATTGGTCGCAGGTTCGAATCCTGCACGACCCACCAATTTTAAATTGGTAACCGAGTAAAAATCTTTCAGGCAACACCCGAATGGGTCGTTAGCTCAGTTGGTAGAGCAGTTGACTTTTAATCAATTGGTCGCAGGTTCGAATCCTGCACGACCCACCAATTTAAAGGTGGTTTCTGGTAGAGAACGTGAAGGATAACGTTGCGTCAGCAACGGCCCGATGGGCGAGACGAAGTCGAGTCATCCTGCACGACCCACCATCCTGAATGATTTAAGTAGTAAAATCCCGCAAGGGGTCGTTAGCTCAGTTGGTAGAGCAGTTGACTTTTAATCAATTGGTCGCAGGTTCGAATCCTGCACGACCCACCAGTGTAAAAAGGCGCCCTAAAGGCGCCTTTTTGCTATCTACGGTTTATACGATTCGAACCTGCAGCAGGTTCGGTGTTGAGCGAAGCGAAACAACGGAGCCGCTTGCGGCGACGACCCGAAGGGCGAGCGAAGCGAGTCATCCTGCACGACCCACCAATGTAAAAAGGCGCCCTAAAGGCGCCTTTTTGCTATCTACGGTTTGGGAAATTGCCTGATGGCGCTTCGCTTTTCAGGCCTACACCTCGCATTGCCTTGTAGGTCGGGTAAGCGCAGCGCCACCCGACACCGTCCGCACAAAACTCTCCCTAAAATCTCCACGACTTTTCCCCTCATTTCAGCTATCTTGTTTAGCATATAAAACACCGGTGCCCGATTGATGCGTTTTATACGCCTGTTATCGGCAATATCGTTAAGTTAGTAAAACGAGACAGCATGATGAGCGTGATGTTTGACCCAGAAGCCGCAATTTACCCCTTCCCGCCGAAACCGGTGGCCCTCAGCGTGGATGAAAAACAGTTCTACCGCGAGAAAATCAAACGCCTGTTGAAAGAACGCAATGCGGTGATGGTGGCGCATTACTACACCGACCCGGAAATTCAGCAACTGGCCGAAGAGACAGGGGGATGCATCTCGGACTCTCTGGAGATGGCGCGCTTTGGTGCAAAGCATCCGGCAACAACGTTACTGGTCGCAGGCGTACGTTTTATGGGCGAGACGGCGAAAATCCTTAGCCCTGAGAAAACCATTCTCATGCCCACACTGCACGCGGAGTGTTCGCTTGATCTTGGCTGCCCCATTGAAGAGTTTAACGCCTTCTGCGATGCGCATCCCGATCGCACCGTTGTTGTCTATGCCAATACTTCCGCCGCGGTAAAAGCGCGTGCGGATTGGGTGGTGACGTCCAGTATCGCAGTCGAACTCATTGAGCATCTTGATAGTTTGGGTGAAAAAATCATCTGGGCGCCGGATCGCCACCTCGGCAGTTATGTCCAGAAACAGACTGGCGCAGATGTGCTGTGCTGGAAGGGCGCCTGTATCGTACATGATGAATTCAAAACCCAGGCGCTCGCGCGTATGAAAGCGTTGTATCCCCAGGCGGCTATTCTGGTACACCCGGAGTCACCACAAGCGATTGTCGATATGGCTGATGCCGTAGGTTCAACCAGCCAGCTCATCAACGCCGCCAAAACCCTGCCGCACCCACAGCTGATCGTCGCGACCGACCGTGGTATTTTTTACAAGATGCAGCAGGCCGTACCAGAAAAAGAACTGCTGGAGGCGCCGACGGCGGGGGAAGGGGCCACCTGTCGCACCTGCGCACACTGCCCGTGGATGGCAATGAATGGCCTGAAAGCCATTGCTGAAGGGCTGGAGCAGGGCGGTGCCGCGCATGAAATTCACGTTGACGAGACGCAGCGTCAGGGCGCGCTGGTGCCACTGAACCGCATGCTTGATTTTGCGGCTACACTTCGGGGATAACGTGATAACCCTCTGGAGATAAAATGGATTTCTTTAGTACGCAAAACATTCTGGTGCACATCCCTATCGGCGCGGGCGGTTATGACCTCTCCTGGATTGAAGCCGTCGGTACCGTGGCGGGATTACTGTGTATCTGGCTGGCAAGCCTGGAAAAAATCGTGAACTACTTTTTTGGGCTGGTTAACGTCACCCTGTTCGCGATTATTTTCTTCCAGATTCAGCTCTACGCCAGCCTGCTGCTGCAACTGTTCTTCTTTGCGGCAAATATTTATGGCTGGTATGCGTGGTCGCGACAAACCCAGCAACATGAAGCCGAACTGCAAATCCGCTGGCTACCGAAGCCGAAAGCGCTCGGTTGGCTGGCAGCCTGTGTGGTGGCGATTGGCCTGATGACGGTTTACATCGACCCGGTGTTTGCTTTCCTGACGCGCGTGGCGGTGAACGTGATGCAGTTCTTTGGCCTGAACATCACGCAGCCCACGCTGCAGCCTGACGCGTTCCCGTTCTGGGATTCCTGCATGATGGTGTTGTCGATTGTGGCAATGGTGCTGATGACGCGCAAATACGTGGAGAACTGGCTGCTGTGGGTGATAATCAACCTTATCAGCGTGGTGATTTTTGCCCTTCAGGGCGTGTACGCCATGTCGCTGGAATACCTGATCCTGACCTTTATCGCGCTTAACGGTAGTCGAATGTGGATGAACAGCGCGCGTGAGCGAGGCTCTCGCGCGTTTTCTCATTAATGATGGTGATGATGCCCGTGTCCGGCTGTCGTCTCGTTGAGATGGCATTCCGGGCCGCTACAGGGCTGATACTCCATCTGGATGGTAGCGTGCTCAATCTGATAATGATGTTCAAGAAAGTGCTGAATACTGTCGAGTAGCGCATCATGATCGTGCGGCGGTACCACCTGAACATGCAGCGTCATGAGCGGTTTTTCGCCCACCAGCCAGACGTGAACGTGGTGCACGTCGCGGACTTCGGGAATAGCTCTGCGCAGATCGCGTTTCAGCGCCGTGACATCCATAGTGCGCGGCGCGCCTTCCAGTAGTTCATTAACGCTTTCTTTCAGCAGCGACCACGCGCTACGCAGCACCAGGCACGAGACCAGCACTGACAGAATCGGATCGATAGGCGTCCAGCCCGTCATCATGATCACCACCGCTGCTGCAATCGCGCCCACTGATCCCAGTAGATCGCCCATTACATGCAGTGCCGCTGCGCGTACATTCAGGTTTTTTTCATCGCTACCGCGGTGGAGGATCCAGAACGAAAGAATATTGGCAATTAACCCTGCGACGGCAATGATCATCATGGTTGCCCCAGCGATGGGCTGCGGATGGTAGAAGCGCTGGATTGCTTCCCAGACGATCAGAATGGTAATGACCACCAGTGCGATGGCGTTAACAAACGCAGCGAGGGTGGTGAGGCGCAGCCAACCAAAGGTATGACGGGCATTTGGTGGACGACGCGCAAAGTGGACGGCCAGTAGCGCAAACAGCAGCGCGGCGGAGTCGGTCAACATATGTCCGGCATCGGCCAGCAGCGCCAGCGAACCAGAAATAATCCCACCGATGGTCTCCACCACCATAAATCCAGCAGTGATGATAAACGCCAGCAGCAATCGGCGGGCGTTTTTGTCTTCGGGAAGATGGGGGGAAGCATGTGAGTGTGAGTGCGCCATAATGTCATCCGTTTTATGCTTTTGTTAACTGTATGACATCATACCTTTTTTACGCCAACAAAATAAAAAAGGAGAGCATAAGCTCTCCCGTTATCGACATGTTTCAAACATTACTGAGTGGTGCCATCAGTTTTACTCGCGGGATCATTCTTGGTGCCATTTCCGTTTTCAACTTTTTTGTTGATATCCGGGCAGCGACCATCTTTGCACATCGAATTATTATGCACTTCATCCTTAGTCATCCCGTCATGATGGGTGGCGGAACCTTGTTGATGGTGCATTGTGCTGCCAGAACCCGTATTGATATTGCTATTATCAACACCGTTCGGTGCAACATTTTCTTTCGCATCAGGGGCTACCTGGCCGGCATCAGCAGCGGCATTCGCCTGACCATTGTTACTTTGCGCGCCCGTATCTGCGGCCAGAGCCGCGCCGCTGGCGAGAGTGAGCGTAGCGGTAAGGAGAAGTGTGCTCAGTTTAGTCGTTTTCATAAGGTGCTCCTGTTATGTATTCAGTACCGGATAGCATCTTCCGACGTACTTATGCCAACGAGGGTGGCAGGCAATGGTTAAAGATGTCGCCACAGACCAATCAAGCCAGTAGAGAATCTCGAAAAAATAATAAAACAGAGTCGTTACAGTTAAAAATTGTAGGTTAGATCTCGTTATTCGCTACTTTCTGGCGTTTTTTAGGCTAATTCCAGGATTATTCCGCGCAAGGTGTAAAACCCAGTTTACACTTTCTGACGAAAGATATAGATTGAGGGGATTGCATTCAATCATATAAGTATGGCAACACTGGACCGAACATGAATTATCAGAACGACGATTTACGTATTAAAGAGATCAACGAGTTATTGCCTCCGGTCGCACTCCTTGAGAAATTCCCCGCCACAGAAAACGCTGCTAATACGGTTTCCCGTGCGCGCAAAGCGATTCACAAAATCCTGAAAGGCAACGACGATCGTCTTCTGGTGGTGATTGGCCCATGTTCTATCCACGATCCAGCCGCGGCGAAAGAGTACGCATCACGCCTGCTGGCGATGCGTGAAGAACTTAGTGATTCGCTCGAAATCGTCATGCGCGTCTATTTTGAAAAACCGCGTACCACGGTGGGCTGGAAGGGGCTGATTAACGATCCGCACATGGATCACAGCTACCAAATCAATGATGGCCTGCGCATCGCGCGTAAGTTGCTGCTCGATATCAACGACACCGGCCTGCCGGCAGCGGGCGAGTTCCTTGATATGATAACCCCACAATACCTGGCCGATTTAATGAGCTGGGGTGCAATTGGTGCGCGTACGACCGAATCTCAGGTGCACCGCGAACTGGCCTCGGGCCTTTCCTGTCCGGTCGGTTTTAAAAACGGGACGGATGGCACCATGAAAGTGGCTATTGACGCCATTAATGCGGCAGGTGCGCCACACTGTTTCCTTTCTGTCACCAAATGGGGGCATTCCGCTATCGTTAACACCAGCGGTAACGGTGACTGCCACATCATTCTGCGCGGCGGCAAAGAGCCGAACTACAGTGCCGCACACGTGGCCAGCGTAAAAGAATCGTTGAAAAAAGCCGACCTTCCCGCTCAGGTGATGATCGATTTCAGTCACGCAAACTCCAGCAAGCAGTTCAAAAAACAGATGGAAGTGGGCGCGGACGTCTGCCAGCAAATTGCGGGCGGAGAACAGGCGATTATTGGCGTGATGATTGAAAGCCATTTAGTGGAAGGCAATCAGAACCCGGACAACGGCGAGCCGCTGGTTTACGGTAAGAGCATTACCGATGCCTGTATTGGTTGGGAAGATACTGAAACTATCCTGCGTCAACTGGCAGAAGCGGTTAAAGCCCGTCGCGGTTAACCGAAAAAATCTCCTCGAAACCGGCCTTGAGCCGGTTTTTTTGTGCTCGAAATATCATAACCATGAATGGTTAGTGAGCTAATTGTGCTATTTCAGTGTGATCTCGATCATAAATATTTGTTCATCACGATCGTAATATATCATTTTATATAACGACTGATGGTAAATGAAAACTCAAATAACACTCGCTGCGCTTCTGCCAGCACTGGCGTCTTTGGCTCCTCTTCACGCGCATGCCGCGTCCAGTTCCACTCCTGAAGATGAAATGGTTGTCACCGGTAACACTGCGGTCGATACAACTGATTCTGCTGCCGGAGCGGGGTTCAAAACGAATGATATTGATGTTGGCCCGCTGGGTACAAAATCCTGGGTTGATACACCGTATTCTTCCACGACCGTCACCAAAGAGATGATTGAAAATCAGCAGGCACAGAGCGTCAGTGAGATGCTGAAATATTCTCCGAGTACGCAGATGCAGGCGCGCGGTGGGATGGATGTCGGTCGGCCACAAAGTCGGGGAATGCAGGGTAGCGTGGTTGCCAACAGTCGCCTTGACGGGTTGAACGTGGTATCGACGACCGCGTTTCCGGTTGAAATGCTGGAACGTATGGATGTGCTCAATAGTTTGACGGGGGCGCTGTACGGCCCGGCAAGCCCGGCAGGGCAGTTTAACTTTGTGGCGAAACGTCCAACCGAAGAGACGCTGCGCAAGGTCACGCTCGGTTACCAAAGCCGCAGCGCATTTACGGGTCATGCTGATCTGGGTGGTCATTTCGATGATGAAAAGCGTTTTGGCTATCGCGTGAATCTGCTGGATCAGGAAGGTGAGGGAAATGTCGATGACAGCACGCTGCGTCGCAAGCTGGTTTCCGTTGCGCTCGACTGGAATATTCAGCCGGGTACGCAATTGCAGCTGGATGCCAGCCACTACGAGTTTATTCAGAAAGGTTACGCGGGTAGTTTCAGCTACGGCCCGAACGTTAAACTGCCTTCCGCGCCGAATCCAAAAGATAAAAACCTGGCACTGAGTACGGCAGGTAACGACCTGACGACCGATACCATTAGCACACGCTTGATCCACTACTTTAATGATGACTGGTCAATGAATGCGGGGGTCGGCTGGCAGCAGGCGGATCGCGCGATGCGCAGTGTCTCCAGCAAAATCCTCAACAGCCAGGGCGATATCTCGCGCTCAATGAAAGATTCTACCGCTGCCGGGCGATTCCGTGTCTTGAGCAATACCGCCGGACTGAACGGCCATGTTGATACAGGGTCAATTGGTCACGATCTGTCGCTCTCCACCACCGGCTATGTCTGGTCGCTGTACAGTGCGAAAGGTACGGGCTCCAGCTACAGCTGGGGCACCACCAATATGTACAACCCGGACGGCATGGAAGAACAGGGCGATGGCAAAATTCGTACTGGCGGCCCGCGCTATCGTTCCAGCGTGAACACTCAGCAGAGCATCACGCTCGGTGACACCGTGACCTTTACGCCACAATGGTCAGCGATGTTCTACCTGAGCCAGAGCTGGTTACAGACCAAAAACTACGATAAGCATGGAAATGAAACCAGCCAGGTTGATGAAGACGGTTTAAGCCCGAACGTGGCGCTGATGTACAAAATCACACCCAATACCATGGCTTACGTTAGCTATGCCGATTCGCTGGAGCAGGGCGGGACTGCACCAACAGACGATAGCGTGAAAAACGCGGGCCAGACGCTCGACCCGTATCGCAGTAAACAGTATGAAGTGGGCTTGAAATCTGACGTTGCCGGGATGAACCTGGGCGCGGCATTGTTCCGACTGGAACGTCCGTTTGCCTATCTCGACACGGATAATGTCTATAAAGAACAGGGCAATCAGGTTAACAACGGCCTGGAACTGACCGCGTCCGGGAACGTATGGCAGGGGCTGAACATCTACAGTGGCGTCACCTTCCTCGATCCGAAACTGAAAGATACCGCCAGCTCTGCCACCCAGGACAAACAAGTTGTCGGCGTGCCGAAAGTACAGGCTAACCTGTTGGCTGAATACAGCTTGCCGTCAATCCCGCAGTGGGTTTACAGCGCCAATGTTCACTACACGGGTAAACGTGCGGCGAACGACACCAACACGTCTTATGCCAGCAGCTACACCACCTGGGATCTGGGCACGCGTTACTCCACCAAAGTGAGTAACGTGCCAACGACCTTCCGCGTGGTGGTGAATAACGTGTTTGATAAACACTACTGGGCATCTATCTTCCCGTCAGGCACCGATGGCGATAACGGCTCCCCGAGCGCGTTTATCGGCAGCGGCCGTGAAGTTCGCGCTTCCGTGACCTTTGATTTCTAACGGACAGGTAATGAAACTTTCTCGTTTACTCCCCGCGCTGGCGCTGTTTCTGGCGGCCAGCCTGCACGCAGAAAATACGCACAAGGAGGTGCGTATTGCCTCGCCGTGGCCTGCGCAGAACACCATTATCGCCATGCTGGGTTATGGCGATAACATTGTTGGCACCTCGATGATTGCCAAAAAAATCCCCCTGTTTCGCCAGAGCCTGCCCGGCATTGAAAATGTGCCGGTAGTGAGCGTGAACAGTGGTCATGAAATTAACCCGGAACAAATTATTTCGCTGGGCGTCGATATGCTGTTTGTGCCGCATAACATGGTGGTGCCGCAACAGGATTTGCTAAAAAAGGCGGGCGTGCAGGTGCTGGCGTTCGAAGCAAATTCCATGCCGGCGCTGACCCATCGCGTGCAGCAGACGGCAGCCGTGCTGGGGCCGGATGCACAACAAAAAGCGCAGGCCTATCAACGCTACTTTGACCGCAATGTGGCGTTGGTTGCCGGGCGTCTGAAGGATCTTCCTGATGCTAAACGCGTATCGCTCTACCACAGTATGGGAAATCCGCTAACCACCACCGGCAGACCATCGCTGAATCAGGACTGGATAGATCTGGCAGGCGGCAAAAATATTGCTGAAAACTGGTTCGGTGGCACGAAGCAGAATCGCTCTGGTGAAGTGGCGATGGAAAACATCGTCACCGCCAATCCAGCGGTTATTGTGGTCATGAATAAACGCGATGCCGAGTCTATCCTCACGTCGCCTCAGTGGGCAGGCATAGACGCCGTGATCCATCACCGCGTTTACGTTAACCCAAAAGGGATGTTCTGGTGGTGTCGGGAAACCAGCGAAGAGGCGTTACAGTTCCTGTGGTTGGCGAAAACACTCTATCCGGAACGTTTTACCGATGTGGATATGCATAAAGAAACGCATGATTTCTATCAGCAATTCTTTGGCCTGACGTTGAGTGATGCGCAGGTGGATGATGTGCTCAATCCGCCACGCTGATGTGCGGTAAGGAAAATGATGTCTGTGATGGAAAATCCCCTGTCGGTGGAGACCCGCTACCGGCAGGTGTTCCGCCAGCGTCTGGCGATTCTGGCGGCTATTTTTGTCGCCATTATTGTCTCGCTGCTGCTCGATTTTACGCTCGGCCCGTCCGGGCTCTCTGTTCATTCCCTGTTGCAAACGCTGATTCATCCTGCTGATGCACCAACCGGTATGCGTGTTATCGTCTGGGATATTCGTTTGCCGTATGCGCTGATGGCCCTGTTAGTGGGGATGGGGTTGGGGCTGGCGGGCGCAGAGATGCAAACTATCCTCAACAATCCGCTGGCAAGTCCGTTCACGCTGGGCGTATCGTCCGCGGCTGCCTTTGGTGCGGCGCTGGCGATTGTGCTGGGCATCGGCATTCCCGGGGTGCCGGAGAGTTGGTTTATCCCTGCCAATGCGTTTCTCTTTGCATTGCTTTCTGCTCTGTTACTTGACGGCCTGACCCGCTGGACACGCGTGCCGACCTCCGGTGTGGTTCTGTTTGGCATTGCACTGGTTTTCACCTTCAATGCGCTGGTTTCCATCATGCAGTTCGTTGCCGATGAAGATACGTTACAGGGGCTGGTATTCTGGACAATGGGTAGCCTTGCCCGCGCCTCCTGGGAAAAACTGGCGGTATTGGGGACGGCGGTGGCGATTGTCTTGCCGTGGTCGATGTGTCGCGCATGGCAACTCACGGCGTTACGGCTGGGTGAAGAGAGAGCGATGAGTTTTGGAATAGACGTTCGCCGGTTGCGGCTGGGCTCGTTACTGCGCATCAGTCTGCTGGCGGCACTTGCGGTAGCGTTTGTCGGGCCGATTGGCTTTATCGGGTTGGTTGCGCCGCATATTGCGCGTCTGTTACTGGGAGAAGATCACCGTTTTTATTTACCGGGCAGTGTGCTGGTGGGTGGGCTGGTGCTGTCGTTGGCATCAATAGCGTCGAAGAATATTATTCCCGGTGTGATCCTGCCCGTCGGTATCGTTACTTCGCTGGTAGGTGTGCCTTTCTTTTTAAGTATCGTGATGCGCCAAAGAGGAAATATGTCATGAGCGGGCTAACGATACACGAGCTGAATGCAGGCTACGCAAAACGACAAATCATTGAGAATCTGAATGTTGCAACCCTAAGGCGTGGGGAGGTGACGATTTTGCTGGGCCCGAATGGCTGTGGAAAATCGACGCTCCTGCGTGCGTTGGCCGGGCTCAACCGCGCCAGCGGTGAGGCACTGTTAGATGGCGTGAATTTGCTGACTCTGCCCTTTGCCCGCCGGGCGGATAACGTGGTGTTTATGCCGCAATCTTTACCTCAGGGCGTGCATTTACAGGTGCTGGAGTCAGTGATTGTCGCCCAACGTGCATCGGGTGGTGAACCGGACCAAACGCAGGCTATCGGCCTACTGCAAGCGTTAGGGATTTCGCATCTGGCGATGAACTATCTCGATCAACTCTCCGGAGGGCAAAAGCAGTTGGTCGGACTAGCGCAGTCGCTGATCCGTCGCCCTTCGCTTTTACTGCTGGATGAGCCGCTCAGTGCCCTCGATCTCAACTATCAGTTTCACGTGATGGACGTGATCCAACGCCAGACGCAAATGCGTAAGATGGTCACACTGGTTGTCGTTCACGATATTAACATTGCGCTCCGCCATGCGGCGCAGGTGCTGATGCTGAAACAGGGCAAACTGATTGCCAGCGGTGCACCGGAAACGGTCATCACCACAGCAAGTCTGGCCGAAGTATACGGCGTACGCGGGCGAATTGAGCGTTGTTCGCAGGGAAAAGCGCAGGTGATTCTGGATGGGGTGATAGAAAAGTAATCAGGCAGCCGTAGCTGCCTGATTGTGGCGAATTACTTCGCTTTACCCTGGTTTGCCACGGCCGCCGCTTTCGCAGCGATTTCGTCAGCATTGCCCAGATAGTAATGTTTGATAGGCTTGAAGTTTTCGTCGAACTCATATACCAGCGGTACGCCGGTTGGGATGTTCAGGTCGATAATCTCTTCTTCGCCCATGTTATCCAGGTATTTCACCAGCGCACGCAGTGAGTTACCGTGAGCGGCGATGATCACGCGTTCACCGCTTTTAATGCGCGGCAGAATGGTTTCGTTCCAGTACGGCACGACGCGATCGATGGTCAGCGCCAGGCTTTCGGTAACCGGCAGCTCTTTATCGGTCAGTTTGGCATAACGCGGGTCGTGGCCCGGGTAGCGCTCGTCATCTTTGGTCAGCTCTGGCGGGGTGATGGCAAAACCACGACGCCACTGTTTCACCTGGTCGTCACCGTATTTTGCTGCGGTTTCCGCTTTGTTCAGACCCTGAAGCGCACCGTAATGACGTTCGTTCAGTTTCCAGGATTTCTCAACCGGCAGCCACGCTTGATCCAGCTCGTCCAGCACGTTCCACAGCGTATGGATGGCACGTTTCAGCACGGAGGTATAAGCAAAATCGAAGGTGTAGCCTTCAGCCTTCAGCAGTTTACCGGCCGCTTTCGCTTCGCCAACGCCTTTCTCTGACAGGTCCACGTCATACCAACCCGTAAAGCGGTTTTCGTTGTTCCACTGACTTTCACCGTGACGAACCAGTACCAGCTTAGTTACAGCCATACTCTCACTCCTCAAGCTTTATTTGAATGATAACAATTCTCATTATATTGCCGCGATCGGCTCGACGGCAACGCTTATGCATAACCATAGCGAAAATAGCGGCTGAGTGTAAGGTGGTTGTGAATGCAGGGTTGTGAATTTGTCGATAATTGACGCTAAATTCAGCAAAGTGCGCAAAAAAAATGACCGGATGTCAGAAGGACATCCGGTCGATGGGCGTTACTCGGCAATAAACTGATATTCCGTCAAACTGACATACTCTTCGCCTGGCCGTAGCACACAGTCAGGTTGCGGCCATTCCGGGTGGTTCGGGCTATCGGGCAGGAACTCGCTTTCCAGCGCCAGACCTTGCCATGCGGTATAAGGTTCGCTGCCGCGAGACGGTGTACCGTCGAGGAAGTTGCCCGAGTAAAATTGCAGGGCAGGGGCTGAGGTAAAGACCTTCATCTGCAATTTCTCATCCTGCGACCACACGCGGGCGACAACCTGAGAAGCATCGCCTTTCGCCTGTAACAGAAAAGCGTGATCGTAACCTTTTACTTTCTGCTGATCGCCGTCGGCCAGAAAATCGGTGGAAATCGCCTTCGGCTGGCGGAAATCGAAGCTGGTGCCAGTCACGTCTTTCAGGCCGTCATGGGGAATCCCCATTTCATCCACCGGCAGGTAGGCATCTGCCAGAAGTTGCAGTTTGTGGCTACGCACGTCACTCTGCTCGCCATTGAGGTTGAAGTAGACGTGGTTGGTCATATTCACCGGACAGGCTTTATCGACGGTTGCGCGATATTCGATAGAGATGCGGTTATCGTCCGTCAGGTGATAACGCGCTGAGGCGTTGAGCGTGCCCGGAAAACCCTGGTCGCCATCGTCGGACGTCAGGGTGAACAACACCTGGGTGTCGTTCTGGTTGCTGATGGCCCAGCGACGTTTATCAAACCCTTCGCTGCCGCCGTGCAGCTGATTTTCGCCCTGGCTTGGGGTCAACGCATAGGTTTTGCCATCCAGCGTAAAGCGGCTTTTGGCGATACGATTGGCGTAACGGCCAATGGATGCGCCAAAGTAGGCGGCCTGCTGGCTGTACTGTTCCGGTGAGGCGCAGCCCAGCAGCGCTTCGCGAATAGAACCATCCGCCAGTGGAATACGTGCGGAGAGCAGCGTCGCGCCCCAGTCCATGAGTGTCACCACCACGCCCTGCGCATTACGCAGAGTGACCAGGCGATACGGAAGGCCATCGGGGGCCAGGGTTGGCGTTTCGGTTAGCACTGTCCAGCTCCTTGTGAAGGTTTGCAGACGTAGAATGTCTCTTTGATGCCGGTTTTGGTTTCATACTGGTCAGCCACGGCCTGCTGTACGGCATCTACCAGTTCTTCCGGTACCAGCGCCACGATGCAACCGCCGAAGCCGCCGCCGGTCATACGTACGCCACCCTTGTCGCCAATGGTGGCTTTCACGATCTCAACCAGCGTGTCGATTTGCGGTACAGTGATTTCAAAGTCGTCACGCATAGAGGCGTGAGATTCCGCCATCAGTTTACCCATGCGTTGCAAGTCACCTTTTTCCAGCGCCTCAGCGGCTTCTACGGTACGGGCGTTTTCGGTCAGCACGTGACGTACGCGTTTAGCCACGATGGGGTCAAGCTGGCTGGCAACCGCGTTGAATTGATCCAGCGTGACATCACGCAGGGCAGGTTGTTGGAAGAAGCGCGCGCCGGTTTCGCACTGCTCGCGACGCGTGTTGTACTCGCTGCCGACCAGCGTGCGTTTGAAGTTACTGTTAATGATCACCACCGCTACGCCCTTCGGCATAGAGACCGCTTTGGTGCCCAGCGTGCGGCAGTCGATCAGCAGCGCATGATCTTTTTTACCCAGCGCGGAAATCAGCTGATCCATGATGCCGCAGTTACACCCCACGAACTGGTTCTCGGCTTCCTGACCGTTCAGCGCAATCTGCGCGCCATCCAGCGGCAGATGATACAGCTGCTGGAACACGGTGCCGACGGCGACTTCCAGCGAGGCGGAAGAGCTGAGGCCCGCGCCCTGCGGCACATTACCGCTGATTACCAGATCCGCGCCGCCGAAGTCTGCGTTGCGTTTTTGCAGATGTTTCACCACGCCGCGTACATAGTTAGACCACTGCTGCGTGTCATGTGTCACGATAGGCGCATCGAGGGAGAATTCATCGGTCTGGTTATCGTAATCGGCGGCAATCACGCGAACGGTACGATCCTGACGCGGCGCGCAGCTGATCACCGTCTGGTAATCAATGGCGCAGGGCAGCACAAAACCGTCGTTATAGTCGGTATGTTCGCCGATCAGGTTAACGCGGCCTGGTGCCTGAATAATGTGGGTAGCCGGGTAGCCAAATTTTTCAGCAAACAGGGATTGTGTTCTTTCTTTCAGACTCATTGTTATTCTCCGGACTCGCGAAAATGAATATCACTGACCGCGCGCAGGCGCTCGGCGGCTTGTTCTGCCGTCAGGTCGCGCTGGGTTTCTGCCAGCATTTCATAGCCAACCATAAATTTACGCACGGTAGCGGAACGCAGCAGCGGCGGGTAGAAGTGCGCGTGCAACTGCCAGTGTGCGTTTTCTTCACCATTAAACGGCGCGCCGTGCCAGCCCATTGAATAGGGGAAGGAGCACTGGAACAGATTATCGTAGCGGCTGGTCAGTTTTTTCAGCGCCAGCGCCAAATCGTCACGCTGAGCATCCGATAAGTCGGTGATGCGCAGGACATGCGTTTTGGGCAGCAGCAGCGTTTCGAACGGCCATGCCGCCCAATAAGGGACAACTGCCAGCCAATGTTCGGTTTCCACGACGGTACGGCTGCCGTCGGCCAGCTCGCGCTGGACGTAATCGACCAGCATCGGAGAACCCTGCTCGGCAAAATAGGCGCGTTGCAGACGATCTTCGCGTTCGATTTCATTTGGCAGGAAGCTGTTGGCCCACACCTGACCATGCGGATGTGGGTTGGAGCAGCCCATCGCCGCGCCTTTGTTTTCAAAGACCTGTACCCATGGATAGCGTTGACCCAGTTCGGCGGTCTGTTCCTGCCAGGTTTTTACTACCTCCTGCAACGCGGGGAGCGTTAATTCTGGCAGCGTTTTGCTGTGATCCGGCGAGAAGCAGATCACGCGGCTGGTACCGCGCGCACTCATGCAACGCATTAATGGATCGTCGCTTTCCGGCGCATCTGGGGTGTCGGTCATCAGCGCGGCGAAGTCATTAGTAAAAACGTAAGTGCTGGTGTAGTCGGGATTTTTGTCACCCGTCACCCGGGTGTTGCCCGGGCATAAAAAGCAGTCCGGATCGTGCGCGGGCAGCGTCTGTTTTGACGGTGTCTCTTGCGCCCCTTGCCAGGGGCGTTTTGCGCGATGCGGTGAAACTAAAATCCACTGCCCCGTTAAAGGGTTATAACGGCGGTGGGGATGATCGACGGGGTTAAATTGCGTCATCAGAAATCCTTAGTCTGGATATCCCTGAGGATGACGGGACTGCCAGTGCCAGGTGTCCTGCGCCATTTCATCGAGATTACGGGTTACGCGCCAGTTCAGATCCTTGTCAGCTTTGGAGGCATCGGCCCAGTAGGCCGGAAGGTCGCCATCACGACGGGGAGCGAAATGGTAGTTAATCGGTTTGCCGCAGGCTTTGCTAAAGGCGTTCACCACGTCAAGCACGCTGCTGCCTACGCCAGCACCGAGGTTATAGATATGCACACCGGCTTTGTTCGCCAGTTTTTCCATTGCCGCAACGTGACCGTCGGCGAGGTCCATCACGTGGATGTAGTCGCGCACGCCGGTGCCGTCAGGCGTAGGGTAATCGTTGCCGAAAATCGCCAGCGATTCGCGGCGGCCAACCGCAACCTGGGCGATATACGGCATCAGATTGTTTGGAATGCCTTGCGGATCTTCACCCATGTCGCCAGAGGCATGGGCGCCCACCGGGTTGAAGTAACGCAGCAGCGAAATGCTCCATTCCGGCTGTGCTTTTTGCAGGTCGGTCAGGATTTGTTCGACCATCAGTTTGCTTTTGCCGTACGGGCTTTGCGGGGTACCGGTTGGGAAGCTTTCAACGTAAGGGATTTTTGGCTGGTCGCCATACACGGTAGCGGAGGAGCTGAAAATGAAGTTTTTGACATTCGCGGCACGCATGGCGGAAACCAGTCGTAGTGTTCCGTTGACGTTATTGTCATAATACTCCAGCGGTTTTTGCACCGACTCGCCAACTGCCTTCAGTCCCGCGAAGTGAATCACCGCCTCGATGGCGTGATCGGTCAGGATTGTGGTCATCAATGCTTCATCGCGAATATCGCCTTCCACGAACGTGGCTTTTTTCCCGCCCAGACGTTCGATTACCGGTAAGACGCTGCGTTTGCTGTTACACAGGTTGTCGAGAATGATGACCTCGTGGCCCTGTTGCAGCAACTGCACGCAGGTATGACTCCCGATGTAACCGCTACCACCCGTAACCAGTACTCTCATTTTTCGCTCCATTAGGCATATGGTATGTAATGAAGATAGCATACCAGAGAAGGTAAAAGTGTGACATGGGATAAATTAGTGGAATCGTTTACACTAAATGCATAAACGTAGCTTTGATTTTAAATTCTTTATTTTCATACGGTTATGGGTAATCGTATAAATCTTAAAAATATGCGGTGAATTTTTATGTAATGGCGTGATGTTGCGCCAGCGCAGTAAAGCCACACCGGCGCAGCAGGGGAGAGGCGGGTTAGTCGTCAGATTTTTTACGGAACACCAGATGTTTCAGCCCGGCGCCGAAAGCAACCACCGCGATGGCGGCAAGCTTCCAGAATTTGAGCAGAGTGATACCAATCATGGCTAACAGACCAATTTTCTTCGCTGCAATCCCACCAATCAACGCCGCCAGACCATATTCAGCCAGTTTATCGGTTTTGGCGTTATAGTCGCTGTAACGCTGGCCTTCGTTAAAGTTAACCGCATTGAGCAGTGTTTTGGTCAAGGGTTTAGCCACCTCAACGCTGCCGCGATCGGTAATCAGGTTCAATTCGAAGTAACCTTCACGGCCCAGCAGATAGGTATTGTAGTTCACACCTTGCTCTTCCACAGGCACATTGCTGCCAATGTCTTTTAAGGCGGCAGACCAAATCAGGCGATGCGTGGCGGCATCGTAACTGGGTTTTTCCACCCAGCCAATCACCTCAATGGCCGGAATGCCTTTTTTCACACGATCTTTATTCCCTTCTTTTGTCCCTTCGCGCAGGCTGCTGAGTAATTCATCGGCGTCCCAGTCTTTCGCATCATCGTCCTTAATGTAACCGGAATCATCATAATCAATAGAAATAAAACCATCGATATTTTTATGGAAAATTAAACCATAAAAATTCGCATCATCGACGTAATTTCCCAATTCGGTCATAAATACAGACGACTCTTTTGCTGGAAAATAGACATAATCTTTGGGTAATTGAATCGTGGCTTTTTTGCCCAGAGGAACAGTCGCCGGACCGGGAACGGCCACGCGCTGCATCGCGGCAAAGGCAATTTCTGCGGGGTCTTCGGCCTGCTGCTGTTCCGATTGATTAGCTGCAAAAACCTGAAAAGATAATGCAAAAAGAAAACTGAGAAATACACATCGTGTACGGGGAAATCTAAACGAAAGATTCATATATTTTCCTGTAAATAACACAGCCGACTTCATTGTCAGCGCTAAAAAATAAACGAGCGCAGGGATTTTATTCCTGACGTTGCTTTTTCACTTTTTAGTTTTTGTTAATGCAGGATTAAGGTTCTCTTTATATATAATCAGGGCCCCTCAATGGGAGCCCTGATATTTATATTTTGCCTAACTGATAGCGGTATCCCTCGCCCTCGGCAATAAATTCCAGCCGATGGGTAATACAGTCTGGGGCATCTTCCGCATGGTGTGAGACAAACAGCAACTGCGTTTTCCCCTCGCTGATTAACACGTCGATAAAGCGGCGCACAACCTGACGGTTGAGCGGGTCAAGCCCCTGCAATGGTTCGTCGAGGATCAGCAGTGTAGGATGTTTGACCAGTGCGCGCACAATAAGGGCCAGCCGCTGCTGCCCCCATGACAGACTGTGGAATGGCGCATCGGCGGTACGCGTATCCATACCGAGAATATCAAGCCACCTCGCGACCAGCTTTCGTTGCTTATCGGATACCGCCTGGTAAATGCCGATGGAGTCAAAATAGCCGGAGAGAATAACGTTGCGCACTGTGGTGCTGACGCGATAATCCAGATGCAGGCTGCTGCTGACGTAGCCAATGTGCTTCTTGATATCCCAGATGGTTTCGCCACTACCTCGACGTCGACCAAACAGCGTCAGGTCATTGCTGTAACCCTGGGGGTGGTCACCGGTTATCAGGCTTAACAGCGTGGATTTCCCCGCGCCATTAGGGCCCACAATCTGCCAGTGCTCGTTGGGCGCAACGGTCCAGCTCAGGTGGTTGATAATGGGCCGATCGTTATAGGAGACGACGCCATCGCGCAGCACAATGCGCGGATCATCTTCCGCAAGCAACAAACGCGCAGAAGGGGCATCAGGCTCCGGTAAGGTCATGCCAGCCAGTTTTTCGCTGTGCGCCAACTGCGCGACCAGCGTTTGCGCCAGCAGCGCGTTTTTCTCGCCGGTTTCGGTAAGTGTACAATCGGCCAGCACTCCGACAAACGGCACAAAATCGGGAATATCATCGAAGCGGTTGAGGACCAGCACCAGGGTATAACCGGCCTCACTGAGTCTGGCGAGATGCTGCGCCAGCTGTTGGCGAGAGGCAACGTCGAGCCCGTCAAACGGTTCATCGAGGATCAATAAATCGGGCTCCGCCATCAGCGCCTGACACAGCAGAGTCTTACGCGTTTCACCGGTGGACAGATATTTAAAGCGCCTTTCCAGTAAATGACTGATGCCAAAACGTGCGGCAAGCGTTGCGCAGCGCGTGGCATTTTTGACCTCATCCTGAATAATTTCTGCGGTGGTGCGGCCCGTGTCTTCCTCGCCGGGGCTGAGCAAATCCGTATTGTTGCGCTGCCATTCATCGCTCACCAGTTTCTGCAATTGTTCGAAGGAGAGGCGGGTGATACGGGTGAACTGACATTCACGCGAGCCGGAAAGCAGCGGAAGTTCTCCCGCCAGTGCACGAGCGAGCGCCGATTTGCCGCTGCCGTTGCTGCCGACAAACGCCCAGCTTTCACCGGCGCGCAGGGTCAGTTGCTCAATTTTCAGCGTTTTTGTATCGCTAAGACGAAACGTGCCTTGCGAAATTTGCAATGATGACATTGTGTATCCCATTTTTTGCAGCGATTTTTATCAGGGATACGTCTTTCACATCATGATGTCAATGGCATCAGCACAACGTGGCGAGAATGATGCGGTCAGCATTAAAATATGCTGTTACCTCGGCGCCTTCTTCCAGTTCTGTGGCTTTGTCCAGCGGCAACGTGGCGCACAGGGTTTGCCCATCCGGTAGTGCCATCAGGACTTCGCACTGTTCGGTGCCGCGCTGGATGTGGCTGATACGGCAGGCAAGCTGATTGTCCGCATCGCGGGCCTGCGACGGGTCGCGCGTGACGCTGACCCAGGGGGCTTTCAGCAGGACCAGCACTTCTTTGCCTTCATCCAGCCCAAGGCGTTCACCGCTTTGCGCGGTGATGGCCACTTTCAGACGGGTTTCGCCGTCTGCCAATAAAATATCCACATGCTGCTGCACCTGCTGGTGGTCGCGACGGGTGACCGTACCAAACCACTGGTTACGGGCGCTGGTTTGCAGCGAAAAACGGGAAATAGCGGCCAGCAAGCTATCGAGGGGCAGGGCGTCATCATCACTCAGCACATCGAACGCTTTTTGCTGAATTTGCGCCAGCAGATCGTAGAGCTGAATGAGCCGCTGACCATAACGTGTCAGCACCGCACCGCCGCCGCCTTTCCCGCCGGTAGCGCGATCGACCAAAGAATGCTCGCTCAGAGTATTCATCTCATTGATGGCATCCCAGGCGCTTTTATAGCTGATACCGGCGTTTTTCGCGCCCTGGCTGATCGAGCCGGTTTGTGCGATTTGTTTCAATAGCGAGATGCGACGCGGGTCGGCAAACAGACGTTGCTGAAGCTTAAGGGTGAGGAGAATTTCTGCCTGCATAAAGGACGTCCTGATAAAAGGGGTATTGTGACTGAAATGATGGCATGGGCAAAGCGCATCGCACAAAAGGGAGTGTTTTTCTCCGGAAGATGGTTACAATAAGGTAAACATAATGTCTGGAGTAAACCATGTTAGAACTGCTGAAAAGTCTGGTTTTTGCCGTAATCATGGTGCCTATCGTAATGGCTATCATTATGGGGGCGATTTACGGACTCGGTGAAGTGTTTAATATCTTTTCTGGCGTCGGCCACAAAGATAAGCGCCCGCAGAACCATTAATTTCCCCCAACGCCCGGTCTTAACCGGGCGTTTTGCTTCAAGCTTCCCGCCTTTTTGCCGATATACCTCTTAAAAGTCATGAATTAACGCTGGGAAACGATCTGGCTTATCGCTATATTTGTCACTATACAACGATGTTCACAGGAGTTTCAGATGACAGATTCATGGGTACGTTTGGTTGCAGGGACGACGCTTGCGCTCTCGGTGGCAGGGCATGCGCTGGCAGATGACGGGAAAATCACCGTTTTCGCCGCGGCATCGCTGACGAACGCAATGCAGGATATTGCGAAAGAGTATAAAAAAGAGAAGAACGTGGATGTCGTCTCTTCTTTTGCCTCGTCCTCTACGCTCGCGCGTCAGATTGAAGCGGGTGCACCAGCGGATCTCTTTATCTCCGCCGACCAGAAATGGATGGATTACGCGGTAGATAAAAAGTCTATCGACACGGCGACCCGTAAAACGCTGCTTGGCAATAGCCTGGTGGTGGTGACGCCTAAAGCCAGCGAGCAGGGCGATGTTGCCATTAATGCCAAAACCGACTGGACCCGTCTGCTGAACGGTGGACGCCTGGCGGTAGGCGATCCGGATCACGTTCCTGCGGGCATTTATGCGAAAGAAGCGCTGCAAAAACTGGGCGCCTGGGATACCCTGTCACCGAAACTGGCCCCGGCTGAAGATGTGCGTGGCGCACTGGCGCTGGTAGAACGCAGCGAAGCGCCGCTGGGTATTGTTTACGGTTCAGACGCTGTTGCCAGTAAAGGCGTGAAAGTGATCGGTACGTTCCCGGAAGATTCTCACCAGAAAGTGGAATACCCGCTGGCGATTACCGATGGTCACAAAAATGCTACCGTGACCGCGTTCTACGACTATCTGCAAGGGCCGCAGGCTTCAGCCATCTTTAAACGTTACGGATTTACCACACAACAATGATATTGACGGATCCCGAATGGCAGGCGGTGTTGCTGAGCCTGAAAGTGTCATCTCTGGCGGTGTTATTCAGCTTACCCTTTGGGATTTTCTTTGCCTGGCTGCTGGTGAGGCGTAACTTCCCCGGCAAAGCATTACTCGATGGATTACTTCATTTGCCGCTGGTGCTGCCGCCGGTCGTGGTCGGCTATTTATTACTGGTGGCGATGGGACGGCGCGGTTTTATTGGCGCCTGGCTCTATGACTGGTTTGGCCTGACGTTTGCCTTTAGCTGGCGTGGCGCGGTATTGGCCGCGGCAGTAATGTCCTTCCCGCTGATGGTGCGCGCTATTCGCCTGGCGCTGGAAGGCGTAGACATCAAACTTGAACAGGCAGCAAGAACGCTGGGCGCGGGGCGCTGGCGCGTGTTCTGCACCATTACGCTGCCGCTGATGCTACCCGGTATTATTGTCGGCACCGTGCTGGCGTTTGCCCGCTCGCTGGGCGAGTTCGGGGCGACCATTACCTTCGTCTCCAATATTCCCGGTGAAACCCGCACCATTCCTTCCGCGATGTACACCCTGATTCAAACGCCCGGCGGCGAGAGCGCGGCGGCAAGGCTGTGTCTTATCTCGATTGTGCTGGCTCTGATTTCCCTGATGATTTCAGAATGGCTGGCACGCGTAAGCCGTCAACGGATTGGGGCGTAAAGCATGCTCGAACTGAACTTTAGCCAAACGCTGGGCACGCACTGCCTGCGTATTCATGAATCGCTGCCCGCCAGCGGGATCACCGCCATATTTGGCGTTTCCGGCGCGGGGAAAACCTCGCTGATTAATGCCATCAGCGGTCTGACTCGCCCCGAGAAAGGCCGCATTGTGCTTAATGGTCGCGTGCTGAATGATGTCGAAAAAGGCATCTGCCTGGCCCCGGAAAAGCGGCGGGTGGGGTATGTATTCCAGGATGCGCGTCTTTTCCCACACTATAAAGTGCGCGGCAATTTGCGTTACGGCATGGCTAAAAGCATGGAGAGCCAGTTTGATAAGCTGGTCGCGCTGCTGGGGATTGAAGCACTGCTCGATCGTCTGCCGGGAAGCCTGTCGGGTGGCGAGAAGCAGCGTGTGGCGATTGGTCGGGCGCTACTCACTGCGCCAGAGCTTTTGCTGCTGGATGAACCACTGGCCTCACTGGATATCCCGCGTAAACGCGAGCTACTGCCGTATCTGCAACGCCTGGCGCGCGAGATTAATATTCCGATGCTTTATGTTAGTCATTCGCTGGATGAAATTCTTCATCTGGCGGATAAAGTGCTGGTGCTGGAAGCGGGTCAGGTCAAAGCCTTCGGCAACCTGGAGGAGGTCTGGGGCAGCAGCGTGATGCATCCCTGGCTGCCGCAGGATCAACAAAGTTCGATTTTACGCGTCACGGTGCTGGAGCATCATCCGCATTACGCGATGACCGCACTGGCGCTCGGCGATCAACATTTGTGGGTCAATAAACTCGAGCGCCCCCTTCAGACCGCTGTGCGCGTACGCATTCAGGCGACGGATGTTTCGCTGGTACTGCAACCCTCCGCGCACACCAGTATCCGCAACGTGCTGCACGCGAAAGTGGTGCAATGCTACGACAGTAACGGGCAAGTGGAAGTGCAGTTAGACGTCAGCGGCAGAACGTTATGGGCGCGGATCAGCCCGTGGGCGAGGGATGACCTGGCGGTGAAGCCAGGCCAATGGCTCTATACGCAAATCAAGAGCGTGTCGATTACAGCCTGATCACAGCAGGCGAGTATAGATAAACTCGGCGATGGTGTCGGTGGTGTTATCACCAATCACCACGTTGGCGCGCGCTTTCACTGCGTCGTCGGCATTTCCCATCGCCACACCCATTCCGGCAGCTTCCAGCATGCTGATATCGTTAAAGTTATCGCCAAACGCGATAACGTCTTTCATCGATAATCCCTGCGATTCAACCCACTGGGTCAAACGCTTGCCTTTGCTGTTGCCCTGGCGCGCGATGTCCACCTGATCGTGCCACGACCATTCACACTCAAGCTGTAACGTCTCTTCAACCTGCTCACCAAATTTCCGCAGTTTAGGCAGGTCTTCATCGGTCAGGGCAAATTTCCAGACATTTTTCACTTCATGAGCCGCCTGCGCCAGCGAATCCACCTGGGTGAATGACGGGCGTTGCGCTTCCGGTAAAGACTGTGCCCAGTTACGGGTGCGGACAACGTGCCCGGTAGGGTACTGGTACATCATGGTGTCATCCACATACATCAGGCCGTGAATCTGATATTCATCCAGCATAGCGATAAGTTGCTGCGCTTTATCAACCGGCATAGGATCGGCTTCTAACACCTTTTTTGCATGATAATCATACAAGTAAGTGCCATTGCAGCAAATTGCAGGTGTTTCTAACGCCAGTGCCTGATAAAAAGGATGAATAGCAACGTGATGGCGACCGGTGACGATAAGCAATTGGTATCCCGCCTCTTTCGCGCGCTTCAGCGCTTCCAGCGAGGAAGGCAGCAGCGTTTTTTTGGGAGTGAGTAGGGTACCGTCCAGATCCAGGGCAATCACACGTGCAGTCATAGTTGTGTCTCAAGTCAGTTTAAAATTCATTGTGCAGGATGGTACACCGACTCGCCTGTGCAGCAAAATTACGCGGGCAAATACCGCATTGCCCGCTAACGTGACGGCACGCCAATTATTATTTAAATAAGTCCGGCGCCCACGGGGTAGGATCCAGGTCCATAAAGGGGGCTCGCTCAAATTTCGATTTCAGCGCCCATGGTACGGTGCAATCGAAGACGGTTTTGCAGGTAATGCCGTTACCACGAATAGAGTGACTGTATTCAGGAGACTGGGAGGGGTCCAGCTGATGTCCTCTTAGTCCCGGCAAATTGGTAATGCTGACATCGCCCTGCATACGCGTGGTCATCGCCCAGAGGATATCGTCGCTATCAAAAATATCGACATCTTCGTCAACAAGAATAATATTTTTGAGCTCAGAATAGGTGGCCAGTGCAATGAGTGCAGCTTGCCCCTGACGTCCTTCATCAGTGGCCTGGCGTTTTTTGACCTGCAAAATCCCAAGAAATTTACCGCCTCCAGCCGTATGGGCGTAGACATTCTGCAGGAAGCCTGGAATAGCCTCTTCGATGGCATTTCGAATGCTCGCTTCCGTAGGTAAACCGGCAAGCGTCGTATGTTCTTCACCCGGCCCAACCAGTGTTTGCAGTATTGCCTCGCGACGCATGGTAATTGCTTTCACTTTGATAACGGGAAGGGACGGATTCGCTTCGCCGCAATAGCCCGGAAATTCAGGCATAGCATGCCCGGAATCCGTATGTTGATCCTCGCGAACGCGCACGCCCGGCAGCAATTCCCCTTCAATAATAATTTCCGCGCGGGCGATAGCTTTTTCATTTACCGCCACGCCCTGCACTAACTCGACCGGTGTCTGACGAAGTGACCCTGCCACACCCAGTTCGTTATAGCCAAACGGCGTGGTGGGTGCTTCAAAACAGGCACCGATATAAATCGCCGGATCAAGCCCCATATTTATCGTCACCGGTAAAGGCTTACCGGCCTTTTCTGCTTTTTTTCTGAAGACTTCAATATGCCGCCCAGCGGCAAGGAACATGGAAAGCTCATCGCGCTCCTGGACGCAAAGACGATGGATGGTGACGTCCGTTACGGAAGCATCTTCCGGATCGCTGGCTAAAACCAGACCCATACAGAAAAAGGGACCCGCATCAATTGGCGTATTGGTGGGAGCGGGAAGGAGTTTGCGCAGATCAAAATCCGGATCATCAGCGTACCAGATCTGTTCCTGGCACGGCGCCTTATCCGCCGGAACGACCACCGGTGCGATGGGCGTTTTAACCGCCTGACCCACATGCTGCGCCAGTTCAGAAGGCTTAGCGCCAAGCAGCAGCGCAGCGCGTTCACGGCTAGCGTGCATACCGACCAGAATACGTGAATCAGGGTATCCTTTAATGTTATTAAACATCATTGCCGGGCCAGTGCGGGTAGGGCGTTTTACCGTACCGCCTGCGCCAATATAGCGATAAACGCCGGCCAGTTCCGCCTTAGGATCCACGGGATGATCTGTTTCCCTGTACTGTCCTTCATGCTGTTTTAAGAGAGCAATGGCACTTCTCAAGTCGTTAATCTGCGGTTTCATACATCCTCCTTCAAATGAATAACGCCATTGTTATGCCAAAGAGAGATATCATCAATTGCATCATTGATGCTAAATTGATAATAAAATTCATATCAATTTATCAGGTACCCACTGATGCAGTTTCGACTCATGCGCCACTTTATAACCGTTGCGGAAGAGCTACACATGCACCGCGCCGCCGAACGTTTAAACATGGCGCAGCCTGCCCTGAGTCAGCAAATCAAAACGCTGGAAGAACGTCTGGGCGTCACACTTTTTCATCGTGCGAATCGACGCTTAACGCTAACGCCAGCAGGGGCGGCATTCCTGGAGAAATCAAAAGTTGCCTTACAGATGGTGGATCAGGCCATTCTCGATGCCCGTCAAACGGCCCGTGGGGAGCAAGGTATTCTAAATCTTGGCTGCGTATCTAGCGCGATTCTTGACGGAAAGCTGCCCGCGGTTTTACGCAAAATACACACGCAATGGCCGAATATCTCCCTTTCGCTGACCACGGGAAATGTACAAACGCTTTACACCGCACTGCAAAGTAATCAGCTTGATGTAGCCATCATTCGCGCACCGATACCTCTGCTGCCCGAGACGCTGCAATGTCAGCCCTTTACGTCAGAGAAAACGGTGCTTGCGCTACCTCGCCAACATCCGCTCTCCGGTTCAGCAGCGCTTACGCTCGCCTCTCTTGTCGAGGATAAGTGGATAACGTTGCGCGATCCTGAAGGGATTGGTCTGGAGCAATATTTTTATGATGCCTGCTGTCATGCAGGGTTTCTGCCGAAAGTAGCGCAGTACGCAACTGAAGTTTCCACGGTCATCAGTTTAGTCTCTGCCGGATTTGGTATTGCTCTCTTACCCGCTTCAGCCACCGCAGTGCATCTTGATAACGTGGTTTACATTGACATTATTGATAGGCTGGCAGATACCGAGCTGTGCCTGGTCTGCCACCGGGTCGTTCGCTCAGCGGTGTTAAAAAAGTTCCTTGCAACACTTCAACACCCGTAAGAGAGGGGAGCTCGCGTTAATAAGAACGAAGGGCCTATACTTTTAAACTTACTCAAAGCTGAAGAAATGATGTGCTAAATTATTGATTTGCTTGTAGCGTTATGTTGAGTTGTAGTGCTCATTGTCGCGTGAAATTTGTGCTTCGATATTTGTTAACCTATTGAGGTAGAGTGGATTTCCATTTTCTGAGGTGTAGTCATGAAACAAACCGTTTATACCGCCAGCCCCGAAAGCCAGCAGATCCACGTCTGGTCGCTGGGCCATGATGGCAACCTGACGCTGGTTCAGGTGGTGGATGTACCGGGTCAGGTACAGCCGATGGTGGTAAGTCCTGATAAACGTTATCTCTATGTGGGCGTACGCCCGGAATTTCGTGTACTGGCCTATCGCATTGCGCCGGACGATGGTGCATTGACCTATACCGCTGAAGCGCCTCTGCCGGGCAGCCCGACGCATATTTCCACCGATCGTCAGGGGCAGTTTGTCTTCAGTGGCTCCTATAACGCAGGTTGTGTCAGCGTGACGCGTCTGGAACACGGTATTCCGCGTGAAACGGTAGACGTTGTTGAAGGGCTGGAAGGCTGCCACTCGGCGAATATCTCCCCGGATAATCGTACGCTGTGGGTTCCGGCGCTGAAGCAGGATCGCATCTGCCTGTTTACGCTGAGTGACGACGGGCATCTGGTTGCGCAGGATCCTGCGGAAGTGACCACGGTGGAAGGAGCGGGCCCGCGCCATCTGGTGTTCCATCCGAATCAACAGTACGCCTACTGCGTGAACGAACTTAACAGCTCGGTTGATGTGTGGGAGCTGAAAGATCCGTATGGCAAAATTGAGTGCGTGCAGACGCTGGATATGATGCCGCCTGATTTCTCCGATACCCGCTGGGCGGCAGATATCCACATTACGCCGGACGGTCGTCATCTCTACGCCTGCGACCGCACGTCCAGTCTGATTACTGTTTTCAGCGTCTCTGAAGATGGCAGCGTGCTGGCAGTAGAAGGTTTCCAGCCGACGGAAACCCAGCCGCGCGGTTTTAATATTGACCATAGTGGTAAATATGTCATTGCCGCCGGGCAGAAATCGCACCATATCGCGGTGTATGAAATTAAAGGCGAGCAGGGGCTACTGGAAGAGAAGGGCCGTTATGCGGTCGGGCAGGGGCCAATGTGGGTGGTGGTTAACGCCTACTAAGCATTGAGTTGATGCTGAAAACAAAAAACCTCGCCGCGGCGAGGTTTTTTCGTTGTAGGCCTGATAAGCGTAGCGCATCAGGCAATTTACACTTACTGCTTCGGCTCTGCCAGAACCGTACTTCCCACGCCGCGGTTGTTGTATTCCCACATGCGGTTGAAGCTACGGTCGTTCAGGTCACGCTGTACATTCCCTTTATCGTCTTTCGCGCCGGTATTACCTGCGAATGGACGTTTAGAGATTGCCGCGTCGGCCCACGGTTTCGCCATGTTGAAGCCTTCGTTAATGACGCTGTCGCGAATAACGACCTGGCCGTTGGTGTTGCCATCGACGTCCAGAGAGCGGCCCAGTTGTGCAACGTTATCGCCGGACGCAGTAAAGCGACTGTTGATAGCCAGGAAACCGTAGTAGATGTTTGCCTGGGTTGCCGGCGCGAAGACGTAGCCTTCCTGCTGAGTACGAGAGTTCACCACGCGGAAGTCGGTGTTATCGAACACCACGGCGCCACGGCCAGAAACGATGTCCACATCCCCTTCGAGGTAGCTGTTGCTCACCAACGTGCGGGTCTGACGATCGTTTTGCAGGCGGTTGTTGACGCTGCTGTTGGTCACAAAGAAGGTGTTCTGGCGACCCAGAATGTTCACCTTATTGATTTGCACCTGATCGCCATCGGTGCGCAGAGCGACTGCCTGATGCGTACCGGCATCAACGCTGTCGCCAAGGTTATTTTCAATGGTCAGGTTCTGCAGTTGCAGACCGTTGTTTTGCGACCAGAATACCGCTGAACACATCACGCCAATGGTTGCGCTACGTTTGCTCTGGCAGTTGTCATACATATACCAGGACGGTTTGCCCGGCATATATTTTCCGGCCGGATTGACCAGATGACGCCAGGCGGCAGGGGCCATTTCGGAGTCGATCGCCAGGCCAATTTTCACGTCGAGCGGTTTTTCACCCGTACCGTACAGCGTCACGCTGCCCGGAGCGGCAGGAACATAAACGGTGCCCTGATACTCGCCCGGCAGAATCGCAATGTACTGACGCTTGCTGCTGTGACGCGCAATGGCGGCATCGACGGCAGCCTGGATGGAGGTGTGCGTTACGCCCTGCTGGCCTGCTGCGCCAACCACAAAGTCAGGTTGTGCCGGGGTGCTAATCGAAGACGGCGACCAGGTCGCGCCATTAGGATCCAGGGCAGTGAAGTAACGCGCGGCAACGAAGTTTTGCGCTTCATCTGCGGATAAAACCGGACGGGATGACGTCCCCGGTGCGGCCTGTTCAGACGGGCGTTGATCCGCAGGGGTTGAGCTGCAAGCAGTCAGTGTCACGCCGAAAGCCAATGCCAGCGCCAGACGGGAAACCGATAAAGTGTTCATGTTGCTCCAGGCTAGTTAAGTAAAAGGGTTCCATTTAAACCAGCCTTTTTATACTAAGTTGAGCGAAACGGGAAGATGCGCTGCATAAAAAAGCGCAGTGACTGATGTAAAAGGTTTTTTAGACAGGATTAGGGCCGGAATGCAGCGATACATTCCGGCAAGCCCACTAGCTGAACAGGGCTGTTATTGAGGCGCTGCCGAGCGTATGAAAATGGACATTAAAGCCAACCATCGCGCCGCTGGCGTCTTCGTCGACGTCGATACGTTCCACATCCAGCGCATGGACGGTAAAGATATAGCGGTGAGTTTCCCCTTTCGGCGGCGCGGCACCGCCGTAGCCCGCTTTGCCGAAATCGGTGCGGGTCTGGACTGCGCCTTCCGGCAGAGCGGCAATACCTGAGCCTGCGCCCTGCGGCAGTACCCGCGTATCGGCAGGCAAATTCGCTACCACCCAGTGCCACCAGCCGGAACCGGTCGGCGCATCGGGGTCAAAACAGGTCACAACAAAGCTTTTAGTACCCGCCGGAACCTCATCCCAGGCCAGATGCGGAGAGAGATTGTCACCTTCATAGCCCATGCCATTAAACACCTGACGCTGCGGCAGTTTTTCGCCATCATGCAGATCATGACTGACTAAAATCATCGTTGCCTCCTTCCTTTAATTTACTGATTAATAAGCAGTATAGCGGGCAAGAGGCAAGCTTACCGTGTCTTAATCGATAAAAAATGTGTCCGTTTCAAGCGCTTCACAGACTGCGCGCGTCAGGCGGCTGAGTTGTTCTGCGGAAATGATATACGGCGGCATCAGGTAGATGAGCTTGCCAAAGGGGCGAATCCACACGCCTTGTTCGACAAAGAAACGTTGCAGCGCGGCCATATTCACCGGCTTGCGAGTTTCCACGACGCCAATCGCGCCCAATACGCGAACATCCGCCACTTGCGCCATGTTTTTCGCTGGAGCAAGTTCACGACATAGCTGTTGTTCGATAGCCGCAACCTGCTGCTGCCATTCCCCGCTCTCCAGAATCGCCAGGCTCTCTGTCGCCACCGCGCAGGCCAGCGGATTACCCATAAAGGTTGGGCCATGCATAAAGCAGCCCGCTTCGCCGTTGCTGATGGTTTCAGCCACCAGCCGGGTGGTGAGCGCGGCGGAAAGGGTCATGGTACCGCCAGTGATCGCTTTCCCAAGGCAGAGAATATCAGGCGTAATACCCGCATGTTCGCAAGCAAAGAGTTTGCCCGTGCGGCCAAACCCGGTCGCGATTTCATCGGCAATCAACAGAATGCCTTCCCGGTCACACATCTTACGAATGCGTTTCAGCCACTCAGGATGATACATGCGCATCCCGCCCGCGCCCTGAACAATCGGTTCAAGGATCACCGCCGCAATTTCATGACGATGCGCGGCCATCAGGCGGGCAAATGCCACTATGTCACGCTCATCCCATTCCCCGTCAAAGCGGCTGTTTGGTGCTGGCGCGAACAGGTTTTCCGGCAGGTAGCCTTTCCACAGGCTGTGCATGGAGTTGTCCGGGTCGCAGACCGACATCGCGCCGAAGGTATCGCCGTGATAACCGTTGCGGAAAGTCAGGAAACGCTGGCGCGGCTCGCCTTTGGCCTGCCAGTACTGCAATGCCATTTTCATGGCGACTTCCACCGCGACGGAGCCGGAGTCGGCGAGGAAAACGCATTCCAGTGATGCTGGGGTCATCGCCACCAGCTTGCGGCATAGCGCCACTGCGCTGGGATGGGTAATGCCGCCGAACATCACGTGCGACATCTGGTCAATCTGCGCTTTCATCGCCGCATTCAGACGCGGGTGATTGTAGCCGTGGATGGCGGCCCACCACGACGACATGCCGTCAACCAGCTGTTCGCCGCTCGCCAGTTGTAACTCGCAGCCGTGTGCGGAAACCACCGGATATACGGGAAGCGGGGCGCTCATGGAAGTGTAGGGGTGCCAGATATGCTGCTGATCGAAGGCGAGATCGTCCGTTGTCATAATTGACTTGTAAACCATTTTGAAAAGTTTTAGGTTTACGAGTATAAACCGATCCGAAAATTAACAAAACCCCTGGAGAAGCCAATGGCTAACCCTTTACGCTGGACAATGTCGCAGGTCACCGAACTTTTTGAGAAACCTTTGCTTGATTTGCTGTTTGAAGCGCAGCAGATCCATCGCCAGCATTTCGACCCACGCCAGGTGCAGGTCAGCACCCTGTTGTCGATTAAAACCGGCGCATGCCCGGAAGATTGCAAATACTGCCCGCAAAGCTCGCGCTATAAAACCGGGCTGGAGAGCGAGCGCCTGATGGAAGTGGAGCAGGTGCTGGATTCGGCCCGCAAGGCGAAGCTTGCCGGTTCTACCCGTTTCTGCATGGGCGCGGCGTGGAAAAACCCGCACGAGCGCGATATGCCTTACCTTGAACAAATGGTGCAGGGCGTGAAGGAGATGGGCCTGGAAGCCTGTATGACGCTCGGTACTTTGTCCGACACGCAGGCGCAGCGCCTGGCTTCGGCGGGGCTCGATTACTACAACCACAACCTGGACACCTCGCCAGAATTCTACGGCAATATCATCACCACCCGCAGCTATCAGGAACGCCTCGATACGCTGGATAAAGTGCGTGATGCCGGCATCAAAGTCTGTTCCGGCGGGATTGTTGGCCTTGGCGAAACGGTCACCGATCGCGCGGGGCTGCTGCTGCAACTGGCGAACCTGCCGACGCCGCCGGAAAGTGTACCCATCAACATGCTGGTGAAGGTGAAGGGCACGCCGCTTGCGGATAACGAGGACGTTGATGCCTTTGATTTCATTCGCACTATCGCCGTGGCGCGCATCATGATGCCGACCTCGCACGTGCGACTGTCCGCCGGTCGCGAGCAGATGAACGAACAAACTCAGGCGATGTGCTTTATGGCCGGGGCCAACTCGATTTTCTACGGCTGCAAACTGCTGACGACGCCGAACCCGGAAGAAGATAAAGACCTGCAGTTGTTCCGCAAGCTGGGCCTCAACCCGGAACAAACCACCGTTACCGCGGGCGATAACGAACAGCAGCAGCGTCTGGAGCAGGCGCTGATGACCCCGGATACCGAAACGTATTACAACGCGGCGGCGGTATGAGCTGGCAGCAACGCATCGATAGCGCGTTAGCACAACGGCGTGAGGCAGATGCCTTGCGTCGTCGTGTACCGCTGGCGCAGGGCGCCGGACGCTGGCTGGAGTACGAAGGTCAGCGCTATCGCAATTTCTCGAGTAACGACTATCTGGGGATGAGCCAGCATCCGCAAGTGATCCGCGCCTGGCAACAGGGCGCGGAACAGTACGGTACAGGCAGCGGCGGCTCGGGCCACGTCACCGGATTCAGTCACGCCCATCGCGACCTGGAAACCGAACTCGCCCAGTGGTTGGGCTACCCGCGTGCGCTGCTGTTTATCTCCGGATTTGCCGCCAATCAGGCGGTGATCGCCGCGATGATGAGTGATAAAGACAGGATCGTTGCCGATCGTTTAAGCCATGCCTCGCTACTGGAAGCCGCCGCGTTAAGCCCGGCGGCGTTGCGCCGTTTTCAGCACAACGACAGCCAGCATCTGACGCGGTTGCTGAGCAGCCCCAATGAAGGGCAACAACTGGTCGTCACCGAAGGTGTCTTCAGCATGGACGGCGATAGTGCGCCGTTGGCAAACGTCGCAGAGGCGACAACGCAGGCAGGCGCGTGGTTGATGGTGGATGACGCGCATGGTATCGGTGTGAAGGGCGCGCAGGGGCGGGGAAGTTGTTGGCAACAGGGCGTGCGTCCTGAATTGCTGGTAGTGACCTTTGGTAAAGCCTTTGGCCTGAGCGGGGCGGCAGTGCTGTGTAGCGAATCGCTGGCCGATTATCTGCTGCAGTTTGCCCGTCATCTGATTTACAGCACCTCGATGCCTCCGGCGCAGGCCGTGGCGCTGCGGGCATCTCTTGACGTGATTCGCAGCGATGAAGGCGATGAGCGGCGGGAAGTCCTGGCGCAACATATCGCGCATTTTCGCGCGGGGGCGCAAGGGCTGGACTATCAACTCACGCCATCTGACAGCGCTATTCAGCCGCTGATTGTCGGCGAGAACGCGCGTACGCTCTCCCTGGCGACAACGCTGCGTGAAAAAGGCTGTTGGGTGACGGCAATCCGCCCACCTACCGTACCCGCCGGAACCGCGCGTTTACGCTTAACGCTGACGGCGGCGCACAGGCGAGAAGATATTGACACACTGCTGGAGGTGCTACATGGCGTCCGTGAATAAACAGGCTGTGGCGGCGGCTTTCGGCCGGGCGGCGGCGCAGTATCACCAGTTTAACGAACTTCAGCGCCAGAGCGCGGCGCATCTGCTCGAACAACTCCCGGCGCGGGCGTTTGCCCGTGTGCTGGACGCAGGCTGCGGCCCCGGTAGCTATAGCCGCTACTGGCGTGATCGGGGGAGCGAAGTGACCGCGCTGGATCTCTCCGCTGATATGCTTGCGCAGGCGCGCCAGCAGCAGGCGGCACAGCACTACTTGCTGGCGGATATCGAAGCCATTCCCTTGCCTGATGCCGGGTTTGACCTGGTGTGGAGCAATCTTGCTGTGCAGTGGTGCAGCGATATCCGCATTGCGCTGGCCGAGCTTTATCGCCAGTTGCGCCCCGGTGGCGTACTGGCCTTCACCACGCTGACCGCCGGATCGTTACCCGAGCTGAATCAGGCCTGGCAGGCCGTGGATGCGCATCCCCATGCGAACCGTTTTCTGCCGGAAGAGACGCTACGACAGGCGCAGGCGAGCTGGCCCCAGCACAGTAGCGCACGCTCGATGACTCTGCTGTTTCCCGATGCCCTGAGCGCGATGCGCTCTCTGAAGGGGATCGGCGCGACGCATCTGCATGAAGGTCGGGCGCGCGAGCCGTTAACCCGCAGCAAACTACAGCAGTTGCAACTGGCATGGCCAAAAATTCAGGGGCAATGCCCGCTGACCTACCATCTTTTTTCTGGAGTCATTACTCGTGATTGAACGTTATTTTGTTACCGGCACCGACACGGAAGTGGGGAAAACGGTGGCCAGCACGGCGCTGCTACAGGCCGCTCGGGCACTCGGATACCGGACGGCAGGCTACAAACCCGTCGCCTCTGGCAGTGACGAAACGCCTGATGGGCTGCGCAACAGCGATGCGCTGGCATTGCAGCTCAATAGCGTGCTGCCGCTGGCGTACGAGCGGGTGAACCCGTACACCTTCGCTGAGCCCACGTCGCCACACATTATCAGCGAGGTGGAACAGCGCCCGATTGAGGCTGATGTGATGTCGGCGGGTCTTCGCACGCTGGAAGCGCAGGCGGATTGGGTGTTAGTGGAAGGTGCGGGCGGTTGGTATACGCCGCTGTCGCCCCATCTGACGTTCGCGGATTGGGTGCAACGCGAGCAGTTGCCGGTGATTCTGGTGGTCGGAATGAAACTGGGCTGCATCAACCATGCACTCCTGACCGTGCAGGCCGTTAAGCAGGCTGGTCTGCGACTGGCGGGATGGATAGCCAACGATATCGAGCAGCCTGGAAAGCGTCACCAGCCTTATCTGGCGACGCTGCAACGGATGATTGACGCGCCGATGCTGGGCGAAATCCCCTGGCTGGGAGCGACGCCGGCAGAGCACGACTCTGGACAGTATCTTGACCTCACAGCCCTGTCTCAGGTGTCATCCACGCTTTAATCATCTGTTCATCCAGTTGCGCCACATCGCCCTGGGCCACGTTTCTGCCGCGATGCAGCAGGCAGAAACGGTCCGCCACCCGCTGAATAAACGGTAGCTGTTGTTCCGCCAGCAATATCGTCAACCCAATCTCCCGATTCAGGCGCAGAAGCATATCCCCCAGCCGGTGCATAAACGCGTGGCCCACGCCGCGTGTGGGCTCATCCAGAATCAGCAACTGTGGCTGCGTGACCATTGCACAGGCGACCGCCAGTTGATAACGGTCGTCCTCCGTGAGAGCGGAGCCCTTAAGTTGCCTGAGCGCATATAGAGATGGGAAGAGCGCGTAAATTTCCGGGCCCACCGTGCCGCTGCTTTCACCTGCCGCCTTGAGAGCAATCAGCAAATTCTCTTCCACGCTAAGCTGCGAAAAAATGCGTTTATCCTGAGGGACATAACCGATCCCAAGCGTGGTGCGCCGCACGGGTGAAAGGGGCATTAAATCGCAGGGCGGCGAGCCGGTTTGTTGCCAAATCATGCTCCCGCTTTCAATGGGTTGATGGCCGGTAATACAGTTCACCAGCGTGGTCTTCCCCGTTCCGGGAAGACCGATTAAACAGGTGCACTTGCCGGAAGTCAGTTCGAGGTCGATGTTCCAGAGCGTGTGCTGGTTTCCGTAGAAATGATTGACTGCATGCAAACTTAACATCGTGTTCTCCTCAAGCCCAGGGACAGGGTCACGAAAGAAGGTTGCAATTACCTTGCCAGAACGGATTTTCCTCAGCATGACGGCTGATTTTTAAGAATTAACCTAAGGAATAGGGATGAGTCGGAGAGCGTGGAATGCACGGCACTGGCGCAATAATCAGCGACGATTGGGCGAAATTTATACGAAACTGTGAGGGCTGTCACGCAGAATCCTCATGATGATTTTCGCTGATAAAAATCAAAAATTAACGATAAAAAAATTTTACCCGTCGCTTTTAAGTCGATCGACGTAAGCGCCCGAGTGACAGGGGATAGGGGCTCCAGACACTTATCCACTATTCCTGTGGATAACCTTGTGCATTAGAGTTAGAAAACCTGCGGAAGGCGAGAGAATACGCGGCTTGCCAGTAAATTGATGCGAAACGCGGCTTTTCAATCTTTTCTTTTATTATCAGTAAGATGAATAAAAGCAATGGCTGGGGTTGGCGCGCGACTCACTGACATAAAAGTTTAATGACACATATTGACAAATGTTAAAACAGAAAAAGTTCTGGGGATAACCTCTTCCGGGAGTTTTTTTATCCTGCCAGAGCGCAAATTTCAGCCACTACGCATCGATTCAGAACGACGTAACAGCAATACCATAATGCGCCACTGTTTTTATATCCAGTGTTTTTTGTTGGCAAATTTAGCGCTGGGGAGTAGAATTAATCACCTGCCCGATCAACCCGCCACCAGGTAGCTTTGTTCATGAGTAAACCGTTCAAATTACATTCGGCTTTCCAACCCTCTGGCGACCAGCCTGACGCTATCGCGCGCCTGAAAGAAGGGCTGGAAGATGGTCTCGCGCATCAAACGCTATTGGGGGTAACCGGCTCGGGGAAAACCTTCACTGTGGCCAATGTCATTGCCGATCTCCAGCGCCCGACAATGGTACTTGCGCCAAACAAAACGCTGGCAGCGCAGCTTTATGGCGAGATGAAAGAGTTTTTCCCCGAAAACGCCGTTGAATTTTTCGTCTCCTACTACGATTACTATCAGCCGGAAGCCTACGTCCCAAGCTCAGATACCTTCATCGAGAAAGATGCCTCGGTGAACGAACACATTGAGCAGATGCGTCTGTCGGCGACCAAAGCCTTGCTTGAGCGTCGTGATGTCATCGTGGTGGCTTCCGTGTCGGCAATTTACGGGTTGGGCGACCCGGATCTCTACCTGAAAATGATGCTGCATCTGACGGTCGGCATGATTATCGACCAGCGCGCCATCCTGCGTCGTCTGGCTGAGCTGCAATACGCGCGCAACGATCAGGCATTTCAGCGTGGTACTTTCCGCGTGCGCGGCGAAGTCATCGACATCTTCCCGGCGGAATCAGAAGACCTGGCACTGCGCGTTGAACTGTTTGATGAAGAAGTCGAGCGCCTGTCGCTGTTTGACCCCTTGACGGGCCACGTTGAGGGAACCATTCAGCGTTTTACGGTGTACCCGAAAACGCACTACGTCACCCCACGCGAGCGCATCGTGCAGGCGATGGAAGAGATCAAAGACGAGCTGGTTGACCGTCGTAAAGTGCTGCTGGAAAACAACAAACTGCTTGAAGAGCAGCGGTTGAGTCAACGCACGCAGTTTGACCTCGAAATGATGAATGAACTGGGCTACTGCTCGGGCATTGAAAACTATTCACGCTATCTTTCTGGTCGCGGGCCGGGCGAGCCGCCGCCGACGCTGTTTGACTACCTTCCGGCGGACGGCCTGCTGGTCATTGATGAATCCCACGTGACCATCCCGCAAATTGGCGGCATGTATCGCGGAGACCGGGCACGTAAAGAGACATTGGTGGAGTACGGTTTCCGTCTGCCCTCGGCCCTTGATAACCGTCCGCTGAAGTTTGAAGAATTTGAGGCGCTCGCGCCGCAAACGATTTACGTGTCTGCGACGCCGGGGAATTACGAGCTTGAGAAATCCGGCGATGAAGTTATCGATCAGGTAGTGCGTCCGACTGGTCTGCTTGATCCGATTATTGAAGTGCGCCCGGTAGCAACGCAGGTGGATGATCTGCTATCAGAAATACGCGTGCGCACTGCCATTAACGAGCGCGTGCTGGTCACCACGCTGACCAAGCGGATGGCGGAAGATCTCACCGAGTATCTTGAAGAGCACGGTGAGCGCGTTCGCTATCTGCACTCGGATATCGACACCGTTGAACGTATGGAAATCATTCGCGATCTGCGCCTTGGCGAGTTCGATGTGCTGGTGGGCATTAACCTGTTGCGAGAAGGTCTCGATATGCCTGAAGTGTCGCTGGTCGCGATTCTGGATGCCGATAAAGAGGGCTTTCTGCGTTCCGAGCGTTCGCTTATTCAGACCATCGGTCGCGCCGCGCGTAACATCAACGGTAAGGCGATTCTGTACGGCGATAAAATTACGCCATCAATGGCGAAGGCTATTGGTGAAACTGAACGTCGTCGCGAGAAACAGCAGCGCTATAACGAAGAACACGGCATTGTTCCGCAGGGCCTGAACAAGAAAGTGGTCGATATTCTGGCGCTGGGTGAGGGGCTTGCGAAAACCAAAGGTAAAGGTCGCGGTAAGTCTCGCGGTGCTGCGCAAATTGTTGAAGCGGATCAGGTCTTGACGCCAAAAGCATTGCAGCAGCAAATTCAATCTCTGGAGGCGCAAATGTTGCAGCATGCGCAGAATCTGGAGTTTGAAGAAGCCGCCGAGATCCGCGATAAACTTCATCAGCTACGTGAATTGTTTATCGCGGCGTCATAATCTCTAAAAATTGAGGCTGGCATCACACATGGCAATGCCAGCCTTAATGTTCGCTTAATATCCAACACGGATAATATCCTCATCAACAAGAGGATAGCGCCATGTCTAATCTAAACGTTCAGCAATCTCTAACTCTGTTATTTTCCGGCCTGATTGTCGTCGGTTTTCTCAGCCACTGGGTTCTGACTTTTTAACGTCGATTTCAGGTTCGCGGGTGTGAATGCAATCCATGCCCGCGTGCCGCTTCTCTCTTCACGATTTTGCAAGTAAAACGCCGCTTCGTGCAGCTGCGCAATTCGCGTGACAATACTTAACCCCAATCCAATTCCGCCATAGCGGCTGTCCATACGTACAAACGCCTGGCTCAGTTCGCCCACTTTTGATTCATCAATGCCTGGACCTTCATCCTCGACTATCAACATCGGCGTGGGGGATGCGGCAGCGGAGAGTGTAATAGTTGAATGAGTTGGGCTGTAACGGTACGCGTTTTCGACCAGGTTACGCACCATCACCTTTATCAACGTGGCATCGCCGGCAACTGCGATGTCCTGGACGTTTTCCCTTATCACCAGCGTCTGTTCGCGTCCTTTTAGCATTGATTCCAGTTCATCCCTCAGCGGCAAAATCACATCCGCCATTAACTCAACGCGCTGGTAGCTGCCGGCGGAAAATGACTGGCCCACACGCGCGAGTTGCAGTAGCTGGGCTACGCTGTTAGTCATTTGATCCAGACGCTGAATCAGCGGCCCAACGTTAATAGCCTGTGTTTTTTCAATGAGTTCCAGATGCAAACGTAAACCCGCCAGCGGAGTGCGGAGTTCATGAGCCACATCGGCGGTGAATAAACGTTCGCGATCGAGTGTTTGCGTCAAACGCGCCACCAGTTGGTTGATGGCCGACGTTACAGCATCCACTTCCAGAACGGTTTTTTCCAGATGAATCGGTTGCAGGTTATCGGGAGTACGTGCATCGAGTTCTTTTTGCAGGTCAGACAGCGGGCGGGTGATGCGTTTCACCGCTTTCATACAGACAAACAGCGCCAGGCCAATAATCACCAGGCTGGGAACCAGCAAGCTGGCTACCGCTTCGCGAACCTCGTGTTGAATGTGTTTGGCGTTGTTGTGGCCCTTCAGGATGCTGGCGACCTCCAGGTCAATTTGCTCCTTGCTTTCATGCCAGAGCCAGAAAACGCTGATAACCTGAAACACCACCAAAATGAGGCCGACAGTTAATAACAGCTGATGGCGCATCGGCCATTTTCGGATTGCGGAAAGAGGCATAAGTTAATTTGTTACCTCGCCGTTTTCCAGTTGATAACCAAAGCCTCTGAAGGTGCGAATCCGTGCTTTGCCCACTTTATCGCGCAGGTTGTGAATATGCACTTCCAGCGTATTGGTCGACGGCTCGTTATCCCAGTTGTAAATATCGTTGTAGAGAATTTCGCGATGTACCGGGCTACCGGCTTTTTGCATCAGGCGCGAGAGCAGGGCAAACTCTTTCGGTGTCAGTTCCAGCGGTTGTTCGTCCAGCCAGACCTGACGACGCGTTGTGTTAAGTCGTAAGTTCGCCACCGTGATTTCGTTTTCGCCCTGATTATAATGACGACGCAATAGCGCACGGATACGGGCGCTGAGCTCTTCCAGGGCAAACGGTTTAACCAGGTAATCGTCTGCACCCGTGTCCAGGCCGCTGACACGATCGTCCAGGGTGTCTCGGGCGGTCAAAATCAGTACTGGCAGACTGCATTTTTCCTGGCGAATACGTGAGAGGAAATGCAGCCCGTCTTCGTCTGGCAGGCCTAAATCCAGCACCATCAGACTATAGAGCCCGGATTGCAGGCTCAGCTCAGCCTGATGCGCGGTAGTCACACCATCACAGGCATAACCTTCACTTTGCATCGCCAGAATTAAGCCCTGTAATAACAATGCGTCATCTTCCACGACTAAAATTTTCATCAGCTTATCCTCTGCACGTCTTCAATATGTCATCAGCCGCACGATATTCAGTGGTCTCTACGCCCAGTATACCTAACATCGTTGAGAAGAGATTATCCTGAGAATATTCATTTTGTGCCGATGCTTTTTTCAGACAGTCATAATTCACGCCATAACGTTTCTGATAATCGTCTGATAGCCACAGCAGCATCGGAACATGTTTTTGGGTATCGGGCGCGATGGAATAGGGCAGCCCGTGCAGGTAAATGCCATTTTCACCCAATGATTCACCGTGGTCTGAGAGATAAACCAGACTGGTGGTAAATTTATCCTGTTTTGACTGCAGTAATTTAATGGCTTTATCGACAATATAATCAACGTACAGCACGGTGTTATCGTACGTGTTTACCAGTTGTTCCTGAGTGCAGGACTGAATTTCATTGGTGTCGCAGGTCGGCGTGAAATTACGAAATGCCTTTGGATAACGGTTGTAATAGGTTGGACCATGGCTACCAATAGTGTGCAACACAATCAGCCCATCGCCGTTTAATTGATCAATATAGTTATCCAGGTCATGAAATAGCACTTCATCATAACATTCCCCGTCAATGCACTGACCTGGCAGGTTGAGCGCGTTCATATTCTGATGCGGCACGCGGTCGCATGCGCCTTTGCATCCGCCGTCATTTTCATTCCACAGTACCTGAATGCCTGCGCGCTGAACGATATCCAGCAGGCCTTCCTGATGATGCGCCAGTTGTTCGTTATAATGGGCACGCGGCATATTTGAAAACATGCAGGGAACAGAAACGGCAGTGGCGGTACCACAGGAAGTGGTTTTCGGGAAATAAATCACATTGTCCTGCGCCAGACGTGGATTGGTTTCACGCGAATAACCACCGAGCGAGAAATCGTCTGCGCGCGAGGTTTCACCCACAATAAGAATGGTCAGGTTTTTACGCGGCCCGTTTTTCATCGCGTCTTTCTGCTTTGCATCTTCGCCAATGTGCACCAGCGGTAAGTTGTCCATTTTATTATGGACGTACCAGGAGTTGATGGCGGTAATGCTATTGGACGGATTTAACGACTTCACCAGCTCTTTATTGTTGCGAAACAGGGAGGCGTAGTCTTTATAAAAGAAGACTGCAACAACCACAATAAGTAAAACAGAAGCCAGCACCGAAGCGGCTCGCAGGCCGGCCTCGCGCCATTTCCGTGTTGACGGTTTTATTTTTATCCACCACGCCAGCGCGACGAACAGCACTGCGGTTAACAGCAGTGTGAGGATCATCTTGCCCGACATCAGGGCATAACTTTCCGCCGGCGTGGTATCGAGAATATTAGTAATCATCGACCGGTCGATAATCACGCCGAACGTCAATATGAAATATTGCGCCGATGCGCTGAGTAAAATAAACAGCGTTGTCAGCACTTTTTCCAGACGCAGGAAGGAGGCCAGAGCCAGGCAAATCACCATCACCGAAAAGGCGACCAGCGGCATGGTGAAGAAAACCAGCGCGTTATGAGCGGTATTTACAGGTAAAAGGGTCCAGGCCTGGCGATAAAAGGCAATATTTAGCGCCAGCGCAATATAGAACGCGAAAAGCAGAATATAAGTTAAACGGCTAACGGTGGGGCGATAGCGTAAATAGCGCAACATAGCGATCTTCCGGGATAAATGATGCTCGCTATGTTGCCGCGGGTTTTTTAAGACAACCTTAAGATTTTAAGGAAAGCTAACCTAATGCCTGAATGGCTTTTTCCAGTGCGTCGCGCAATAGTTGACGATCGTGACGATAGCGAATATCGCTGGCTTCCAGCGGTTCCTGAATGACGACACGATCGCCAATATCCGTGGTATCGACTTTCGGCCCAACGACCACTGCATCTATCACCGGTTTCCCGACGTAATGTTCCAGAATATCAATTTTTTTCGCCAGCGTCAGGCTGGCCGCCGCCGGGCTGAGTTCACGGCCTAAGTTGCCGATATAGACCATAGGCGCAGGCGTACGACGCAGCGCCTGAGCCACATCGCTCAACAATAATGCGGGTAGCAGGCTGGTATAAAAACTGCCGGGACCAATTAAAATGAGATCCGCCTCGCCAATTGCCTGCACCGCTTCACGCGTCGCGCTAACCGAAGGCGAAAGCATCAGCTCCTGGGGCGGTAAGGGCAATTGATCGATATTCACTTCCCCGTAGACTTCATGGCCTTCCTGGTCGATAGCCATTAAATCGACCGGTTGTTCCGACATAGGGATAAGTGATGCCTCTACTTTCAGTAGATTTCTTATTAAATTGATTGCCTCTAAAGGCCGCACACTGAGGTGGTCCAGCGCCTTTAACATCAAATTTCCGAGGTTATGACCGGAAAGTTCGCCATTACCGCCAAAACGGTACTCAAACATTGCCGATGCTACGCTGGGTTCGGTAATCAACTGGTTGATGCAGTTTCGCATATCGCCCCATGCGATGCCGCCTTCAGAGCGGCGGATACGACCGGTCGAGCCACCGTTATCCGTGGTGGTAACAATGCCGGTTAAACGAGAGCCGAGGGAAGAGAGTGAGGACATCACTCGCCCCAATCCATGTCCCCCTCCAAGGGCGACGACGCGATCGAGATCGGCCAGAGTGCGATTGCGCATACAACTTCCTTATATTGGTACATCTGCTTACATTAGCGTAACTACTCCCAAAAGACGATGCCGCATCCCGGGCAAAATGACGTATATCAATGCAAAAGCGTGATTTATGCGTATTCTGTCAGGAAAGTGCACGATCATGTCGCTATGTATAAGTTTATATAGCGATGGCGAACATGGCGAATTCTGTCTTCTCGCGCTATTATCGGCATAACCACTTTCAGCAACATTGCTGAAAAACACTCTAGCCTCTGTGCCTAAGTCGAAAGATAAGGTGCTTTGGCCGTGATGCTTAAGGTTTTACCTGGCATCACCAGGGCGAAGGAAGAAATGACCTCGTCTCCCGTATTTGGAAAGGTGTCTATGGCTTCACAACTTACTGATGCGTTCGCGCGCAGATTCTATTATCTGCGTCTGTCGATAACCGATGTGTGCAACTTCCGTTGTACTTACTGCCTGCCCAATGGTTACAAGCCGGGCGAAGTCACCAACAATGGCTTTTTGTCGCTGGATGAAGTGCGACGGGTTACCCGTGCTTTTTCTGCGCTGGGTACGGAAAAAGTGCGTCTCACCGGCGGCGAGCCAAGCCTGCGTCGCGACTTTGTTGACATCATTGCAGCAGTAAGAGAAAACGCGGCCATCAAACAGATTGCCGTGACCACCAACGGTTACCGCATGGCGCGTGATGTTGCCGCCTGGCGTGAAGCGGGCCTTACAGCGCTGAACGTTAGCGTCGACAGCCTTGATGCGCGCCAGTTTCATGCGATTACCGGTCAGGACAAATTCCGCCAGGTGATGGACGGCATCGACGCCGCCTTCAGCGCGGGCTTTGAAAAGGTGAAGGTCAACACCGTGCTGATGCGCGATGTAAATCATCACCAGCTCGACACCTTTCTGGCGTGGATCAAACCGCGCCGCATTCAACTCCGATTTATCGAACTGATGGAAACCGGCGACGGCAGCGATTTGTTCCGCAAACACCATATCTCCGGGATGGTGCTGCGCGATCAACTGCTCAAACGCGGCTGGATACATCAGATCCGACAGCGCAGCGATGGCCCGGCGCAGGTCTTTTGTCACCCCGACTATGAAGGGGAAATCGGCTTAATCATGCCGTATGAAAAAGATTTTTGCGCCACCTGTAATCGTCTGCGCGTCTCTTCCGTGGGAAAACTGCATTTGTGCCTTTTCGGTGACGGCGGTGTAGACCTTCGCGATCTGTTAGCGGCAGATGCCCAGCAGCAGGAACTCGAAGCACGCATCGCAGAAGCGTTAACCCATAAGAAGCAGACCCACTTCCTGCACCAGGGCAACACCGGGATCACCCAGAACCTGTCCTGGATTGGTGGATAATTCGTTTTCAAGGAGTGTTAAATGAGTCAGGCGAGCACTGAATTTTTCCCGACACGTATTGCTATTCTTACCATTTCCAGCCGTCGCGGCGAAGAGGATGACACCTCTGGCCATTATCTGCGAGATTCCTCGCAGGAGGCGGGCCACACGGTTGTCGATAAAGCGATTGTGAAAGAGAATCGCTACGCCATTCGCGCAAAGGTATCCGAGTGGATCGCGCGCGATGACGTGCAGGTGGTATTAATCACCGGCGGCACTGGCCTGACCGATGGCGACCAGGCGCCGGAAGCGCTGCTCCCGCTTTTCGACCGTGAAATTGAAGGCTTCGGCGAAGTGTTCCGCATGCTCTCTTTTGAAGAGATTGGCACCGCCACGCTGCAATCCCGCGCCATTGCCGGGATGGCTAACCGAACGCTGATTTTCGCTATGCCGGGCTCGACCAAAGCGTGTCGTACCGCGTGGGAAAATATTATTGCGGCGCAGCTCGATTCCCGCACCCGTCCTTGTAACTTCTACCCTCATCTGAAGAAATAAACGATGTCGCAACTGACCCATATCAACGCGGCGGGCGAAGCCCATATGGTGGATGTCTCCGCCAAGGCTGAAACTGTGCGCGAAGCCCGCGCGGAAGCGTTCGTCACCATGCTGCCGGAAACTTTATCGATGATTATCGACGGTAGCCATCATAAAGGCGACGTGTTCGCCACCGCCCGTATTGCAGGCATTCAGGCCGCCAAACGCACCTGGGACCTGATCCCGCTCTGTCATCCTCTTATGCTCAGCAAAGTGGAAGTGAATCTTCAGGCCGAGCCTGAGCATAACCGCGTGCGTATCGAAACGCTGTGTCGTCTGACCGGGAAAACCGGCGTAGAGATGGAAGCGTTAACGGCGGCCTCGGTGGCGGCGCTGACGATTTACGATATGTGCAAAGCGGTGCAAAAAGATATGGTCATTGGCCCGGTGCGCCTGCTGGCGAAAAGCGGTGGCAAATCGGGCGATTTCAGGGTGGATAGCGATGATTAAGGTTCTGTTTTTTGCGCAGGTTCGCGAACTGGTGGGCACGGACGCGTTACAACTTCCGGCAGAATTCGCCACGGTAGACGCCATTCGTCAGCATCTGGCTTCACAGGAAGGGCGCTGGGCGCTGGCGCTGGAAGAGGGCAAACTGCTGGCGGCGGTCAACCAGACGCTGGTCAGTTTCGATACGCCTGTTACCGATGGCGATGAGGTGGCGTTTTTCCCACCGGTGACAGGAGGTTGATGATGAGCGAAGCGCGCATTCGCGTCGGCCACGAGACGTTTAACGTGGGCGACGAATATGTCTGGCTTGCCGAGCGCGATGAAGATGGCGCGGTGGTGACGTTTACCGGCAAGGTGCGTAACCACAACCTTGGCGATAGCGTAAAAGCGCTGACGCTGGAACATTACCCGGGCATGACCGAAAAAGCATTGGCGGAGATCGTCGAAGAAGCGCGAGGCCGCTGGCCGCTGGGCCGCGTGACGGTTATTCACCGCATCGGTGAACTGTGGCCGGGCGACGAAATAGTCTTCGTCGGTGTCACCAGCGCGCACCGTAGCAGCGGTTTTGAAGCCACCGAGTTCATCATGGACTACCTGAAAACCCGCGCCCCGTTCTGGAAACGTGAAGCCACACCGGAAGGCGACCGCTGGGTGGAAGCCCGCGACAGCGACAAGCAGGCGGCAGGGCGCTGGCATAGCGCCTGATGGCGCTGCGCTTATCAGGCCTACAACACCAGGCTCGTAGGCCGGGTAAGGCGCAGCCGCCACCCGGCGGTTTCACCCGCACACTGCCGGATGACACAACACATACGTTTACTCTCCGTCGATGCACACCCACAATATTTGCGATATCCTTGAGGTATTCCTTATATCATCAGGAGATTCTCATGGATCGATTCCCTCGTTCTGATTCAATCGTACAGTCCCGTTCCGGGCTGCAAACGTATATGGCGCAAGTGTATGGCTGGATGACCTGCGGATTGCTGCTGACGGCGTTTATCGCATGGTATGCGGCGAATACCCCTGCGGTGATGATGTTTGTCTTCTCCAGCAAAATCACTTTCTTCGGCCTGATTATTGCGCAACTGGCACTGGTGTTTGTACTTTCAGGAATGGTGCAACGCCTGAGCGCAGGTGTCGCCACCACGCTGTTTATGCTCTATTCGGCGCTTACCGGGTTGACGCTTTCCAGTATTTTCATCGTCTACACCTACTCCTCCATCGCCAGTACCTTTGTGGTGAGCGGCGGGATGTTCGGCATCATGAGCCTGTACGGCTACACCACCAAACGCGACCTCAGCGGCCTGGGAAATATGCTGTTTATGGCGCTGATTGGTATCATTCTGGCGTCGCTGGTTAACTTCTGGCTGAAAAGCACCGCGCTGATGTGGGCAGTGACCTATATCGGCGTCGTGGTATTCGTTGGCCTGACCGCCTACGACACGCAGAAATTAAAAAATATCGGCGAACAAATCGACGTGCGTGATACATCCAGCCTGCGCAAAACCGCCATCCTCGGCGCGCTAACGCTGTATCTCGATTTCATCAACCTGTTCCTGATGCTGCTGCGGATATTTGGCAATCGCCGTTAACGGCTAATCATTCAAAAATCCCGGACTGGTTCCGGGATTTTTTTTGGATTCTATCTGCTTATCAAACGCACGATTGACGTAACATATTTATTTTTATTAATGCAGAGTAGTATTTTTCTTTTTTGTGATGCGTCATAGATGAAATAATGAACAAAAAGGGATATCTAAACTTCTTGGTTAATTTATTTGTATTCTTTTTGGTGATGTATACATGCATATTTATAGCTACCACATATTCACATTTAGAGATAGCCAAAGAATTACTCGCGGTAAAGTGGTGTAAAAAACCGCCGTCAAAAATTGGCCAACAATATAATTTTCCTCATTATGGCTTTTATCTTTTTCTGCGAGATTCATCCTCGGGGCAGGTCGAGATCGTGGGGAGAGTGTTGTATGCCAAAGTATTAATGGGCAGATATCGCCCTGACGACACGCCAGTTCTGGCGACAGCACCCGATCGCGCAACCGCGCGGAGATTGTGGGGGCACCTGGCCTGCACTGAGAATGGCGATATGGAAATTGGGCAGGGAGAGAACCATGTTACCTGGCATTACTGGAAAGAACAGCCCGACAAGTAAAGGGTTGCCTGTTCAGATGATCCTCTTTTTGATCTGTGTGTTGATTGTCTGCTTTGGAATATTTGCTCACACTAAACTTATTCAGCGTACGTGGTTTCAGTGGTTTGGTGAATATGCAGTGAGCGTTTATTACGACAATCAAAATGCGGACTCGAATGTTGAATTTGGACGAGCAGATGTTTACCTCGAAATTTACAAAGGGCGCTGGAATATGTTCTTTGACATACCCTGTTATCGGCAGCGGATTGCCAACCAGGTTGAAAACAATGAAATGTTGAATGAATGGGATGTCCCAGAAATGGATGATTACAGTTTTGTACTGAAAAACAACGCCCGGCAAACGCGCTATCGCCACTTTTGTCGCTGATTACGTTCACAAGAAAATCATCTTTATGGAGAATTGGGTGTGAATGCTTTCTCTTCCATACGACTCAATCAGGTTCGCGCTGCGCCATCAAATATGATGATTCGCATCTGGTTTTTGACAGCCTTGGGAATGTGGCTCACACCCATTGCGGCATCGCTTGCCGCCACCTTCGGCAATGCGGGCAGTGAAACGCATTGGGGAATGACGATTTTACTCGCTGTGCTTATTATTCTCTTTGGTGGCGGGTTTATTCTTCACCACCACAGATTAAGTACATTTATGGCGAGTCTGACCGGGGTCATGCTGGTTATACTCTTTGGCTTATGCTTGTCCGCCTTCTGTTCTCTCACCGCCATTGCCACGCTATTTGGCGTGACGGGCGCAATGTATGCGTTAAGTGCACTACTAAGCCTGTTTTTGGGGTGGAACCCTGGTTGCCGATGGTTGCTATTACTGATGGCGGCGAGTGGGCTAATGATTGCAGTAATCGTGAATAGTTTACTGGAAAATCCGCTATCCCTATGGTTGACGAGCATTCTGGTGGTACTGGCCTGGCCTGCGGCAACGTTTTATAAACTCGATACGCTAGAAGCACTACCGCGTAAGCTCTATAACGGAGAGTTTTCGACGCCTTCACGTTGCATGGTACTTGGCGCAATAATGCTTTATTTCAGCACCTTTGATCTTCTTGCTCAGATACTAATGTTATTGGTCAGGTATATATATCGATCTGATATAGGGATATGGTGGTGGTGAAAGGATTTGATGAATGAATAAACAGGGAGAGGCGTTTTGAAAATATTTGGTACCTTAAGGCTAAAAAAAGTATGCCTTGCGCCAGCAGTGGTGATGAAACGCATCTGGTTTTTTACCGCGGCAGGAATGTGGTTGACTGCATTTATGGCGTGGATTATCACGTTAGTTACGTCAACGGGCAAAGAACCCGATATTTTCCCTATTATCCTGGGGGGCGTTGTGATTTCTACCGTCAGCGGTTGGGTCTATTTCCGACAAGAGCATACGAATACCGTTAAGCTTATCATTGCTTACGGCCTGATCGTGTTTTTTGCCGCCTATGCCCTGTCGGCATTATGTGAGGTGACGTCGATTGCCATTGTTTTTGGCATTACCGGTGCCATGTTTTTCCTTAGCGCCCTGGTTTGTCATTACTGCAATATTAATCCCGGAGGCGGTTGGGCAATTTTGATGATGGCTGTAGGGGGCATGACGCTTGCGATAATTGTCAACGGATTAATGGTCAGCGATTCACTGGTCTGGAAGGCGAGTTTCCTCGCGGTTTTTATCTGGTCTTTTACGAGTTTTAATGAAGCGGCAATGTTCAAAGAGTTTTCTCGAAAGTTGTATGCTGCTGATTACACAACGGTTTCCCGCTGTGCCCTTTTAGGGGGCATGACACTCTATTTCAGTGCAGCAGCGCTATTGTTTCAGTTGGTTGTGTTGATTTTCAACATAATTCGCTGTGTGATATTTGGGTGGCTATGAGTATAGAGTTGAAGGTAATAGATACAATAACAAGGAAATGCCATGTTTAAACTAATTATGGAAGTTGACCTGATTCATGAATCGGGGATATCGTGGGATATCCACATTTTTTTTAGTCAGGAAAGTGATGTGTCATCAACTGACATAACATTTGATGATGGGAAATATCATGTCGATATTGTTCTAATGCAATTCACTCAAATAAAAGTAAAGGACATTTTTCATTCATTTGTAAAATATATGGAATATTCACAATTCTCTCATTATCGAAAAAGAGTGTTCGATGATAGAGTCGAATATGATTTCGTTACGGCAGGCGCTAATAATAAAGGGTTTTATTGTACTCTTTCTTTTCGTAAGCAGTCATCACCGCAACATCTCCTTATCTGAAGAGTATCGATAAAGTGACAATGCGAATGCTGAAAGTTGAAAACCTTTCACTGTCCATGATTCATGGCACAAGTGATGACGGGGTTGAAGCCTGTGAGTCGTTTATTTTTCTTAACCATGTAAACACGGGAATCATCGTTCCGGTTTGTTGGTTAGAGTTAGCCGTACTGCTTGAGGATGGCAGATATCTAATATTGGCCACTGATGAAAATCCCTTTGAGCAAACGCTTGAAATATTGCTGGTAGATCTTCAGGAAGGCGTGCAGGAGCGCATTGGACTTTTCATTATTTATCATGATGGCTCGCTAGAAAATGTGAATGTTTATGATTCCTGTATAGAGTTTAGTTATTTCAGTACTGAAGTTTGGCGGCTGAGTGTGTCGAAGAATAAACGGTATCGTCTTCCTCCCCGTGGATTGTGGGCGATGGGATTGAATGCTTTTCGGTTTCATCGTTTTATGCATGTTTGCTTGTTGAGATATAAGTAGGGTGATTAAATTATATATAACATTTAAAAAAATATGAAGAATGCATTTTTTAAAATATTTTTCGATAACGGTAAATAACACCAGAAGATTTTAAAAATTCGTTTGATGCATATGATAATAAAAAAATGAGCACTGAATGGATTTATGATGATTGGGGATATGGCAATAATTCGTTGAAGAATAGCGAGATCAACGAAATTAATGTATTGTTAGAAAACAAGCGCAACGTGTTTAAAACCAATGAGGATTTAGCGGTATTTACAACTGAAATCCACAACATCATGATTTCTTCGTTGGCTGTATTGCAAAAATTTATAAAAGACGAGATTGTTAGTGAGGTTTTTCTTTATATCTCTGTTGTCGATTCTGAAAATGCAAAACAAATAGAAAATGAATCAGCGAAAGAATTGAATTCAAAAGACAGTTATGCGAAATTTATTAAGAGATTAATAATCTCCTCTGAAAAATGAAAGTGATAAAACTATTAAGACATTGGGTGTGAAAATGAACGAAGAAAAATTAATTTCCATACTAATACAGTATGGCTTTACGAAAAAGCAAGTTTATAACCTCCAGAGGTTGTCAGTTAAGTATTCAACAACACTCGAAGAGAGTGTGTTTGAGTTAGCTCGACGCTTCAATCGCTCGGTTTTTACACACGTATTTGTTTTTATAATAGTCGCTTTTGATTATTGTCATAATCTACGTGAATATAACTCGCTTTCATTCTTTGTTTTTCATTTAGTAATGCTCGCATTTTGTTTCATTGCTATTGATTTTTTTGCTCCACTGTTTCAGGCTTATAAAGCGAAAAAGGTAGTGCGGCATATTAATGAAAAGTATGGGCAACAATAAAAAAACGAAATGGCGAACTCTGCTTCATACATGCTGCTAATCAGGCTTCTTCCTACCGTGGTGTGGGCTACAACGGATATATACACAAAATCCTTCAAGTTGCATCAAGGCGGCAAGTGAACGAATCCCGATGAGCTTACTCAAGTAAGTGATTCAGGTGAGAGAGCGCAGCCAACGCAGAGGCAGCTTGAAGGATGACGTGTATAGGCATTTACACTCTATGTCGGAGCTAATTAATGTTTATCGAAATGTTTAAAGAGAATGCTTCCTTCGGGGAGAAGAACGATGAAATCAGGTCGGTGCTTGCATTGCTACAGGGAAATGTGAAGCAAAAGTACCCTGATATCACTCTTCCCGTTGAGCAATGGTGCTATGTGCTTCTGCCGGGAAGGATTGGGTTAAATCAATGGGATAAACTCCTCGCTGCGGGCTATCGCTGCCTTTATGATTCAAACCATTATCCTTTCGCGATGGTATTAACACCAGATAATGCATTTTCTCGAATTATGATTGAAACATTAGCCATACAAAATGATTTTTATTATTTTATTTCGTTTGCTGATTCTTTACCTCCCGAAGATGGAAAGTTATTACAATGGATTGATGCGTTGTTAAATAATAAAATAGATAATAAAGTGCCACCGTATGAGATTCTCGTTTTTGATTGTGGGGATAGGGTAATAATATGTTGATATATGGTCGATCAGGCCAGGTGTAAGTTATGAAGACGCAAAGACGTTTGACTGCTTTTGGGATTAGTTATGAATCGCTTTCGACGCTACCATAGAATGTAATTAAGAATAAAAAGGTGTGATGTAATGGAAAGAATAAAAAAGTTAATATCACATCTATGGGATAAACATGGTGTGATATCGCAGGATGAGATGCCTACGATTGAAAGTGAACTCAATCATCCATTGCCAGATGATGTAAAATCATTCTGGCTATGGTCCAATGGCGGTTGTGGGAAGTTTAAAAATATTTATATCGCTCTCTGGCCGCTAGAAGATATTCCTTCTTTAAATTCTTTAGAGGATGGTTATCTTATTAAACATTACTTAGGCAACAAATTTATTGCTTTCGGCTCTGATGGTGGCCCAATCTGTTTTTTATTGGATTATCGTGATCCTGAGTATGTAAAGGTATGTAGCGTTAATTTTGGTGATCTGGATATAGAAGAGGTAAAAGAAGTGGCGCCTTCTTTTAAGACATTTATGGAAATGGCGCTTGATGGTTCACTTGATGATGAGTTTTTATGATCATTAACGGGAAAAGCGAGCATTCTCAGATAATCTACGGGCTATATTACCCAATGCTCTAAATTTATAACGTCTATTGGACATTAAGATGAACATTATGAATAAAACAGAAGTAATAAACTTTCTGTCATTATACCAACCGATGCCAGATGATCTGGATATCACGCAGGAGCTTATCGATCAGTATGATGATGTGCGTCAGTATTTTATTCAGAATCCAGATAACGACGCAATCCCACTGCTTATGCGGTCGTTCGGATCGGGTGATGGCCTGGGAGTTTATCAATTAATAGAGGATGTATTTGATAAATGTGATTATGAAAGTGTTATAGAGAATATTGTCGAGATCTTAACCGATCCTTCTACAATCAAAAGTGTAAGATTTTGGGTTACACAACAGGCAGTAAACTTCCCTGATGCAAGATGAATCAATGGATTAAATTTGTCATTACAATCTGATGATGACGATATTTGCTTTATGGCAAAAATCGCCTTAAGGATTATTTTTGAAAATTCACAAGTTGACGTAGGTGTGTTTCTTAAATTTGGGACGTACTTTCGCAACTCCTCTAACGGCTGAAGTTCTCTCACCCCCCAGCCTTCTCCTCATTCCTCTCCCGAATCCTTTTCGCCTGGCTCTCAAGCCCCAGATAACACACCAGCGCCAGTAGCAGTGGAATAAAGTAATACAGCACACGCCACACCAGCAGCGCCGCAATTATCGTTCCTGATGAGACTTCTTCGCTGGCCAGCAGTGCGACAAACACCGCTTCCAGCACGCCGATACCTGCCGGAATATGCACAATCACTGCGACTACGCTGCTGACCAGCAGAACGCCGAGGACGAAGAAATAATCAACGCTCTGGCCCATCAGCAGCCAGATGGTTGCGCCCATCGCCATCCAGTTAAGGCTGGAAATCGCCATCTGGGCGAGGGCGAACTTCCAGGTGGGGAGAACCAGTTTTTGTCCTTTGACAGAATACTGGCGCTTTTTGGCAAAAGCGCAAAATCCCAGATACACCAGCACCATCGCCAACAGCGCCGCGCCGAGCAGTTGCAGAGTCGTGTCGTTGATATACCAGTGCGGCGGCAAGTCAATGGCGCCAATGGTAAACATCACGCCCGCCAATAATAAATAACCCAGCCAGTTGGTCGAAATGCTCAGGGAAAAGATGCGAGTGATGGTGCCGGGCTTCAGCCCAAGCCGCGAATACAGGCGATAGCGCATACCTATGCCGCCAACCCAGGTGCTGAGCGTCAGGTTAAAGGCATAGCAGATAAACGACACCAGCATGACCTGGCGCTTGGCCAGCTTATGCCCGCACCAGACGCGGGCCAGCAGGTCATAGCAGCCGTACAGCAAATAGTTGAAAATCACCAACCCTACTGCGCCCAACAGCGCCAGACGGTTGTAGTCGCGGATGACGTTCCACACCTCATGCCAGTCAATTTTGCGCGCATAGAGCACCAGCAGTACCGCGACGGCAACCAGAAACAGCCAGGTCAGGGCGCGTTTGGTCCACTTCCACTGTGTCTTGCTCATCCATTTCATTGTCGGGCTCCTGAATTCTCCGGTTCAACGCGATCCTGGGTTTCCATCGTCGGCAGTGCGGGGGGAGGGACTTCCGCCAGTTTTGGCGTGTGCGCCGGTAGCCAACCCGCCATCGCCGGGAAATGGCGCAGGAAGTGGAAGACCACTACGCCAATGCCGAGGTTTAACCAGCTGCGCTTAGGCACCATAGTTTCGTCCACGCGCTGTGAATCACGGGTAATCAAGGTATTGAGATTGTCGCGCAGCGTTTGGTTAAACTGGCGGTCGTGAATCATGAGATTGGCTTCAAGATTCAGCGACAAGCTCAACGGGTCGAGGTTGCTGGAGCCGACCGTCGCCCAGTGGTCATCCATCAGCGCGACCTTGCCGTGTAGCGGGCGGCGCTGGTATTCATAAATATGCACACCGCTGTTTACCAGATAACGATAAAGCAGCACCGCGCCCACTTTAACAATGGCCATATCCGGGTTGCCCTGAACCACCAGTTTCACTCGCACGCCGCGTCGTGCAGCCCGACGCATGGCATGCAGCAGGCGATAGCCGGGAAAGAAGTAGGCGTTAGCAATGATCACTTCACGTTTGGCAGTTGCCAGCATTCGCAAATAGTGGCGTTCGATATCAGTGCGGTGCTCGCCATTGTCACGCCATACCAGCAGCGCCTGCGCCTCGCCAGGCATCCGGTTTTCTTCCACACGATGGTGCCTGCGCCACCAGCAGCGTACCGGGGCATTTTCCGGCAGATTTTCCAGCTCAAACTGCACAATGTCCTGTACGACCGGACCTTCAACCTGCACTGCGTAATCCTGTTTGGCTTCCGGGCCATAGTCGGACATATGTTCAGCGGAATAGTTGATGCCGCCAATAAAAGCGATCTGGGCATCCACGACCACAATTTTGCGGTGCATACGGCGAAAGAGGTTGGTTCGCATGCCAAAAACGCGCGGACCGGGATCGTAATAGCGAAAAATAACCCCCGCTTCGGTCAGTTCATTGACAAATTCATCGCTTAAATCGGGTGAGCCGTAGCCATCGAGCAGGGCTTCTATCTGCACGCCTCGTTTTGCGGCACGCAGTAGTACCGCATGTAACTGCTTACCGACGTCGTCTTCAAACCAGATAAAGGTTTCAAGGATCACTTTACTTTTCGCATGATCGATAGCTTTAAAGACCGCAGGGTAGTACTGATCGCCATTCTCCAGCAGCGTAATCTGGTTGCCTTCTCGCCAGGCGCATTTCATAGGTGGATCTCCGCGCTAAGGGGCGCATGGTCAGAAAGGTGACGCCAGCCGCGCAGGGCCAGTTTAGTGGGCTGACTGGCATTGGCATTTTTTACGTAAATTCGGTCAAGGCGCAGCAGTGGCAGGTTAGCCGGAAAGGTGCGTGCGGGCCGCCCCCTCGCGCGGGTAAAAATCTCTTCCAGCCCGGCCTTTGCTTTTAATGGATGATTTGCTTTCTGCCGCCAGTCGTTGAAATCACCGGCTACCAGTACAGGATCGCCCTGTGGCAGCGTATTGACGAAATCGGCGAGCATAATTAGCTGCGCCTGACGCTGTTTTTCCCCAAGGCCAAGGTGTACGCAAATGACATGAATCGGCGTGCGAAGCTGCGGGGGCGTGATGCGGCAATAGAGTAGCCCGCGTTTCTCGCTGTTGCCGACGGAAACATCGTGATTTTCAAAATGTTCGATAGGGTAACGCGAGAGCACCGCGTTGCCGTGATGCCCATCGGGATAGACGGCATTGCGACCATAAGCGTAATCGCTCCACATGGTGTCGGCGAGAAATTCATAGTGCGTGGTTTCAGGCCAGTTTTCGACCCGCATTGAGTGCGCCTCGTGTGCGCCCAGCACTTCCTGTAGGCAAACAATGTCCGCGCCGACAGTGCGAACGGCGTCACGAAGCTCCGGCAAAATAAAACGTCGATTAAATGCCGTAAAGCCCTTATGGGTGTTAATTGTCAGTATTTTTACCGAAAAAGGCGTGCTGTTCGCGGACATTTGGCTCCCGTTATTTATATTCTCCTGACTAAATAGTGTAGTCGGCGTCACAAAAAGATGCGGTGATACGGAATTTTCCGTAAAGTGGCGTACTCTGAATAGGCAAATAAAATCCTTCAGGAGAAGAAGCCATGAAGTGGCAACAACGCGTTCGTGTCGCAACAGGGTTAAGTTGCTGGCAGATTATGTTGCATTTGCTGGTTGTGGCGGTGCTGGTTATGGGCTGGATGGGCGGTGCATTAGTCCGCGTCGGTCTGGGCCTGTGTGTGCTCTACAGCGTAACGGTGATTCTGATGCTGGCATTACAGCGCCACCGTGAACAGCGCTGGCGTGATGTGGGCGACGTACTCGAAGAACTCACCACCACCTGGTATTTTGGCGCGGCAATTATCGCCTTATGGCTGCTGTCGCGAGTGTTACACAATAACTTTCTGCTGGCCCTTGCGGGGCTGGCGATCCTCGCCGGGCCAGCGTTGGTCTCTTTGTTAGTTAAAGAGAAAAAACGCAACTCAGGCGATCTTCCGGCGAAACATCGCGTACGCCACTGAGCCTGTCGTGGCCGCTATCACCAGTAGCGGCCACAAACTTCCCCACACAATCGTTAAGCTCGCATCCTTCAGATAAATTTGCTTGGTGATATCCGTAAAGTGACGAATGGGGTTTATCCACGTCAGATTCTGTAACCACACCGGCATGTTCTCGACGGGGGAGACGTAACCCGACAGCAGAATCGCCGGCATCATAAAGACGAACACGCCGATAAACGCCTGTTGTTGGGTTTCGCACAGGGAAGAGATCAGCAGCCCAAAGCCCACCAGCGATAACCCGTAAATAATCATGGTGAAGTAGAACAGCGCCAGCGAACCGGCGAAGGGAATCTGATACGCCCAAATGCCGATACCCAGCACGATAGTGGCCTGGAAGGTCGCCACAATCAGCGCCGGAACCGCTTTGCCGATAAAGATCTGCCAGGTCGCCAGCGGTGAGACCAGTAGCTGATCCAGTGTGCCTTGTTCACGTTCACGCGCTACCGAAAGCGACGTTACGATCATCACGCCGATGGTGGTGATCATGGCGATCAGCGACGGCACCACAAACCATTTATAGTCCAGATTCGGGTTATACCAGTTGCGCACCACCAGTTCGCTGTTATTGGGTTTTGCCTGGCCGTCCGTTAACTCCTGCTGATAGTCTTTGACGATCTGTTGCAGGTAGTTAGCCGCGATTTGCGCGCTGTTAGAGTTTCGCCCGTCAAGAATCAACTGCATTGGCGCCTGCTGGAAGGTGTCGAGATTACGCGAGAAATCCGCCGGGAAGCGCACCAGCAGCAGCGCTTTCTGGGTGTCGATGGTCGGTTGGATCTCCTGCGGGCTTTTCAGCAGCAGAATATGGGTGAACGCTTTGGCGCGGGCGAAACGTTGCGTCAACTCCACCGCGTGTTTGCCGTTATCCTCGTTGTAGATGGCGATGGTGGCGTTGGTCACTTCCAGCGTCGCGGCAAAGGGGAAAAGAATCACCTGAATCAGCACCGGCAGAATCAAAATGGCGCGGGTCTGCGGCTCGCGCAGCAGCGATTGCAGCTCTTTGCGAATTAATGTCCATAAGCGATAAAACATAGTTTATTCCTCAATGCCGGATGGCGGCTTCGCCTTATCCGGCCTACAAAAAGCGCCGTATGTAGGCCGGATAAGCGTCAGCGCATCCGGCAAAATCAATCCAGTCGACGTTTCGTTTTCAGCCATGTCAGGCCAATAAACATCACCGCCGAGGCAATCAGAAACAGGGTGTTAATCACCAGCACCACAGGGATATTGCCCGCCAGGAACAGGCTTTGCAGCGTGCTCACGAAGTAGCGGGCCGGGATGATATAGGTCACGATGCGAATCGCCGCAGGCATGCTGTCAATCTGGAAAATAAACCCGGACAACATAATTGATGGCAGAAACGCGGCGTTCAGCGCCACCTGCGCGGCGTTAAACTGGTTACGGGTGATGGTCGAAATTAACAAGCCCATCCCCAAGGTGCTGAGTAAAAACAGACTGGTAATGAAAAACAGCACCAACAGCGAACCGCGATAGGGCACACCGAGAATAAACACAGACACCAGCATGCAGAGCAGCATCGCCAGCATGCCAAGGAAGTAGTAGGGGATCAGCTTACACAGCAGCAGCTCAACGCGGGTTACTTCGGTTGAAAGCAGGGCTTCCATCGTGCCGCGCTCCCATTCGCGCGCCACCACCAGCGAGGTTAGGATTGCACCAATCACCGTCATGATGATGGTCACTGCGCCGGGAATGATAAAGTGCTGGCTGATGGCGGCCGGGTTAAACCAGTAACGGGTCTGGACATCAATGAGTGGTGTAAATGATTGCCCTTTGTCTTCCGCACGCTGAGCCTGCCAAAGCTGCCAAATCCCTTGCGTATAGCCCTGTACAAAGTTAGCGGTGTTCGGCTCGCTACCATCGGTAATAACCTGAATTGGCGCGGTTTCATTGTCGCGCGCCATCTGGCTATCGAAATTCACCGGGATCACCACCAGCCCGCGAATACGCCCGGCCTGCATCATCTCAACCAATTGCTGGCGGTTATCGCTGATGGTGGCGTCAATATAGGGCGAGCCGGTCATGGCGTGGGTAAAATCGAGCGCTTCTTCGCTCTGCTGCTCCAGCAAAATCCCCACCCGCAGCTTGCTGGAGTCGAGGTTGATGCCGTAGCCAAAGATAAACAGCAGCAGCAATGGAATGACGACGGCAATCAGCCAGCTACTGGGGTCGCGGATAATCTGCCGCGTCTCTTTAACGCACAGCGCGCGTACGCGTCGCCAGGAAAGGGGGCTATTGCGCATCGGCGTGCTCCTTATCCCAGTTGTGGATTAAGGTGATGAAAGCCTGCTCCATGGTTGGGTCGATCTGTTCATCGTCGGCGGCCTGCGCTTTCAGGTCATCCGGTGTGCCGCTGGCAATCAGTTTGCCGCGATACACCAGACCAATGCGATCGCAATACTCGGCTTCATCCATAAAGTGCGTCGTCACCATCACGGTCACACCTTTCTCCACCATGCTGTTGATATGCAACCAGAATTCACGGCGGGTAATGGGGTCAACGCCGGAGGTGGGTTCATCGAGGAACAGAATATCCGGCTCGTGCATGAGCGAGCAGGCGAGCGCCAGACGCTGCTTAAAACCAAGGGGCAGAGAGTCGGTCGCGTGGCTGGCAATACTTTTCAGGCCGAAGGCCTCGCTCATGCGGGCAATTTTGTCATTCTGCGCTCGCCCTCGCAGGCCATAGACGCCGGAGAAAAAACGCAGGTTCTGCTCCACGGTCAGGTTGCCGTAGAGCGAGAATTTTTGCGCCATATACCCCAGATGCTGACGCGCTTTGCCAGAGCTGACTTTCAGGTCCATATCCAGCACCAATGCTTTTCCGGATGTCGGTACCAGCAGGCCGCACATCATTTTAAAGGTGGTCGATTTTCCCGCGCCGTTAGGGCCGAGCAGGCCAAAAATTTCCCCGCGTTTAACGGCGAAATCCACGTGGTCGGTGGCGGCAAAGTCGCCAAATTTTTTGGTAAGCTGTTTGGCCTCAATCACCGTCTCTTCCGGCGAACCCTCAACCGTATGTAGAATGGCGCCCAGCGGCGATTCCGAGGTTCCCGCACCGCCCAGCAGGTCGATAAAGGCATCCTCAAAGCGCGGCGTGGTTTCGTCAATCTCGATTTCTGGCATTTCCGGTGCGTGGCGAATATCGTCGGCGGTGGCCTCTTTTTTGAGGATCACCCGCACCGAGCGCCCCTGGATCATGCCATCGCTCACCTGGGGTAATTTCAGTGCACGCTGTAACAGACGGCGGTTGTTTTCCGCCGGGCTGCTCATCAGGAAACTGCGCCCGGCCATGGTTTTCGTCAGCGCCGTCGGCTCGCCCTGATAAAGCAATTCACCTTCGTTCATCAGCAGCACGTCGCGGCACTGCTCGGCTTCGTCGAGGTAGGAGGTGCTCCACAAAATTAGCATCCCGTCGCCCGCCAGTTCGTGCACCATTTGCCACAGTTCGCGGCGCGAGATGGGGTCAACGCCCACGCCCGGTTCATCGAGCAACAACACTTTCGGTTCGCCCACCAGCGTACAGGCGAGCCCCAGTTTTTGCTTCATCCCGCCGGAGAGTTTCCCCGCCAGCCGTCCGGTAAACGGCCCCAGCGCGGTAAACTCCAGCAGACGCGCGAAGGTTTTCTTTCGCGCGTCGCCGGTAACGCTGCGCAGGTCGGCATAAAGATTGAGGTTCTCCATTACCGTTAAATCTTCATACAGGCCAAATTTTTGCGGCATGTAACCCAGCATGCTGTGCAGCTCGCTGTCGTTTTCGATAGGGTCGAGCCCCAGAACAGAAGCCGTTCCTTCGTCGGGTTTCAGCAGGCCGGCCAGCATACGCATCAGGGTGGTTTTCCCCGCGCCGTCCGGCCCCACCAGCCCGGTCACATAACCAGAGTGAATGGTACAGTTCAGCGGCGCGACGGCGGGTTTATCCATACCGGCGAAGCGTTTCACCAGCCCATCGAGCTGGATGATGTCCTCACTCATGGCGCGACTCATCGTTGAACTTCAGCGTCACCGGCATCCCCTGACGCAGGGTATCGTCGGCATCGGTCACGATAATACGCAGGCGATACACCAGGTCGGTACGCAGATCCGGCGTCTCAACGGTTTTCGGCGTAAATTCTGCGGTGGGTGATACGAAGCCGATTTTGCCGTGATACGGCTTGTCCGGGCGACCGTCGGTATAGAGCAAAATTTCCCGGCCTGGCTGCGCCTGATTTAGGTTTTTCTCATCCACATAGGCGCGGACCCATACCGGACGCGTCAGCGAAAGGGTGAGGGCGGTGCTGCCTGCATTAAGCATGCTGCCGGGTTCTACCGCGCGGGTAAGCAACGTGCCGTCCGACGGTGCCACCAGGGTGGTGTCGTGCAAGTCGAGCGTTGATTGCGCCAGCTGCGCCTGCGCCTGTTCAAGATTGGCTTTCGCCTGGGCAATTTCCTGCGGCCGATTCCCGGCGCGGTATTGGCTCAGTTTATCCTGCGCCGATTTCAGTGTTGCCAGCGCCTGGTCACGTGAGGAACGCGCATTTTCCAGATCGTTGGCGGAAATCGTGCGGCTTTTCCACAATCCTTGCTGACGGCCGTAAAAGTTCTGCGCGTAGTCATAGGCGGCCTGCGCCTGTTTAACCGCGGCGGCGGCCTGGGCAATCTCTTCAGCCCGATAACCCGCCATCATCAGGTCATATTGTGCCTGGGCGGTTGAGACATTCGCTTTCGCCTGCATTAGCGCATTTTCATAGGGCGCTTTATCGAGCTGGCCCAGCGTTTGCCCGGCTTTAATGGCATCGCCTTCGTCCACGGTTAATGACTGTAAACGGCCACCGACGCGGAAACTCATATTGACGGTGCGGATATCCACGTTGCCGTAGAGCGTCAGTCCGTTGTCCTGGCGGCTCTGATACCACCAGGTTCCGCCAATGGCGGCAACAATCAGCACCAGCACCAGTGCAATAATGACCGGTTTCTTCATTGTTTCAGGCTCCTTTGCGTTAGTCCCTGTAAAATGAAATCGATGTGGCAGCTCACCACCTGGAAAATCTGTTCCGCTTTCTCGTCGTCAAAACGGGCCCATCCGGCACGCAGTAAAATGGTCTCGCGCCCCAGGCGGAACGCGAGGATTTCACCGAGCAAGGCGTGCGTGTGTAGTATGGTTTGCGTGTCGTGCGGATCGCGCCCGGTGTACGCGGCAATCAGATGCGTAAGGTGCGTATGCATCGGGGCAATTACCCGTTCGTGGATATGTTGATAGGCGGCGGTGGGCGAGAACTGTTCACGTGAAATAAACTTACTGAGGTTGACCGTATCGTCCTGAGTCAGCAGCAGAATCATGTTCTTGCAGGCACGCAAAATCAGTTCATGAATGGCGGCTTTATCGGACTCCGGCTGGGCGAAAAGCGCTTCGGCGGCCTCTACGTGCGGGCGGAAGTTTTCACCGATAAAATCAGCAATCCACTGGGCGCAGGCGAGGTATAAGTCGTCCTTTGAGCCGAAGTAGTAGGTTATCGCCGCAATGTTCTGCCCGGCCTGCGCCGCGATATCACGGGTGGTGGCATGCAGCCCATACTCGCCAAACTGCGCGAGTGCGGCGGCGATGAGCTGGCTTTTGGCCTGTTCGCCTTTGGTAGTGATGGGAGTCGTATTCATCGCGTCACAGAAAATTAATCAATCGATTGATTAACATTATGTCCAAATTTTGAGCTTGTCCAGTTGCATACGCAAAAAACGGCGAAAACACAGAATATTCACCGCCCCGCAGGCCGCCTGGCTGGAGAGATATTTTATGCGCCAGGTCACAAAAGCTGCTACACTCCGGCCCTTCATGACATTGTGGTTTTTGTCATTATCTGGTTTGTAATCCCCTCGAAAACTACACCGCTTGCGGTCGGGGTGGGTGTGGAGTAATTATGTCTTTTGATTCACTGGGGCTTAGCCCTGAAATTTTGCGTGCCATTGTTGAGCTTGGCTATCGCGAACCCACCCCCATTCAGCAGCAAGCAATTCCTGCGGTATTACAGGGCCGTGACCTGATGGCCAGCGCCCAAACCGGCACCGGTAAAACGGCAGGCTTTACGCTGCCGCTGTTGCAGCATCTGATTACCACTCAACCGCATGCTAAGGGCCGTCGCCCGGTACGCGCGCTGATCCTCACGCCAACCCGTGAACTCGCCGCGCAAATTGGCGAAAACGTGCGTGAATACAGCCAGTATCTGAACATTCGTTCGTTGGTTGTGTTCGGCGGTGTGAGCATTAACCCGCAGATGATGAAACTGCGCGGTGGCGTTGATGTGCTGGTGGCGACGCCGGGCCGTCTGTTAGACCTGGAACATCAAAATGCGGTAAAACTCGACAGTATTGAAATTCTGGTGCTGGACGAAGCGGATCGTATGCTTGATATGGGCTTTATCCACGATATTCGCCGCGTACTGGCAAAACTGCCGGCCAAGCGTCAAAACCTGCTGTTCTCCGCCACATTCTCTGATGACATTAAAGCGCTGGCGGAAAAACTGCTGCATAACCCGTTGGAAATTGAAGTCGCGCGCCGCAACACCGCCTCTGAGCAGGTAACGCAGCATGTGCATTTCGTTGATAAGAAACGTAAACGGGAATTGCTGTCACAGATGATTGGCCAGGGCGACTGGCGTCAGGTGCTGGTCTTTACCCGTACCAAACACGGCGCAAACCACCTGGCAGAACAACTGAACAAAGACGGTATCCGCAGTGCGGCTATTCACGGTAACAAATCTCAGGGTGCACGTACGCGTGCGCTGGCTGATTTTAAATCCGGCGATATCCGCGTGCTGGTGGCAACCGACATCGCCGCGCGTGGTCTGGATATCGAAGAACTGCCGCACGTGGTGAACTACGAGCTGCCAAACGTACCGGAAGATTACGTGCACCGTATTGGCCGTACTGGCCGTGCGGCGGCAACCGGTGAAGCGCTGTCGCTGGTTTGTGTTGATGAACACAAACTGCTGCGTGATATAGAAAAACTGCTGAAAAAAGAGATCCCGCGTATTGCTCTGCCGGGTTATGAGCCAGATCCGTCCATCAAAGCAGAACCGATCCAGAATGGTCGTCAGCAGCGTGGCGGCAACGGCGGTGGTCGCGGACAGGGCGGTCGCCCGCAAGGTCAGGGCCAGAGCCAGGGCCGTGGGCAGCAGCAGCAACGCCGCAGCGAAGGCGGCGCGCCGAAGACTGACGCCAAACCGAAACAATCCCGCCGCATTGGCGATGCCAAACCGGCAGGCGAACAGCAGCGTCGCCGTCGCCCGCGTAAACCGTCTGCCGCACAATAACGGTTTACGCATTGCAGGGCGGATGAGCGAAGCACCTCCGCCGTGAAGCAAATTTCTGAAGCCTGGCCGCAAGCCAGGCTTTATTTTTTGCTGCCCGCGTAAGAAAGTGCCACAATAGTGGCTGTTTATACAGTATTTCAGGTTTTCTCATGGCATTGACCGCTGCGCTGAAAGCGCAAATCGCCGCCTGGTATAAGGCGCTTCAGGAACAGATCCCGGACTTTATTCCCCGCGCGCCGCAGCGGCAGATGATTGCTGATGTGGCAAAAACGCTCGCCGGGGAAGAGGGGCGGCATCTGGCTATCGAAGCGCCGACCGGCGTCGGGAAAACCCTTTCTTATCTCATTCCCGGCATAGCGATTGCCCGGGAAGAGCAAAAAACGCTGGTGGTCAGCACTGCCAACGTCGCGTTGCAGGATCAGATCTACAGTAAAGATCTCCCGCTGCTGCGCAAAATTATCCCCGATCTTAAGTTTACCGCCGCCTTTGGGCGCGGGCGCTACGTTTGCCCGCGTAACCTCAACGGGTTGGCGAGTACCGAGCCCAATCAGCAGGATCTGCTCGCGTTTCTGGATGACGACCTTACGCCGAACAATCAGGAAGAGCAGAAGCGTTGCGCGAAACTGAAGGCCGACCTCGACAGCTATAAATGGGATGGCCTGCGCGATCACACGGATATCGCGATTAACGATGATTTGTGGCGACGTCTGAGCACCGATAAAGCAAGCTGCCTGAACCGCAACTGCCTCTACTATCGCGAGTGCCCGTTTTTCGTCGCGCGGCGCGAGATCCAGGAAGCGGAAGTAGTGGTCGCTAACCATGCGCTGGTCATGGCCGCGATGGAAAGCGAAGCGGTGCTGCCGGAGCCAAAAAACCTGCTGCTGGTGCTGGATGAAGGCCATCATCTGCCGGATGTCGCACGCGATGCGCTGGAGATGAGCGCGGAAATCACTGCGCCCTGGTATCGCCTGCAACTCGATCTTTTCGTCAAGCTGGTGGCGACCTGCATGGAGCAGTTTCGCCCGAAAACCACGCCGCCGCTGGCTATCCCGGAGCGTTTGACCGCTCACTGTGAAGAACTTTACGAGTTGATTGCCTCACTCAATAACATTCTGAATTTATATCTTCCGGCGACCCAGGAAGCGGAACACCGCTTTGCGATGGGCGAGCTACCGGAGGAGATCATGGAAATTGTCCAGCGGCTGGCAAAACTTACCGAGATGCTGCGTGGGCTGGCGGAACTGTTTTTAAACGATCTCAGCGAGAAAACTGGTTCGCACGATATCGTGCGTTTGCATCGCGTTATCCTGCAAATGAACCGTGCATTGGGCATGTTTGAGTCGCAAAGCAAGCTCTGGCGTCTGGCGTCGCTGGCGCAGGCATCCGGCGCGCCGGTCTCTAAATGGGCGACACGCGACACGCGTGATGGTCAGATGCATCTGTGGTTTAACTGCGTGGGCATTCGCGTCAGCGATCAGCTGGAACGCCTGCTCTGGCGCAGCGTGCCGCACATTGTGGTGACATCCGCGACGCTGCGGTCGCTCAATAGCTTCTCGCGTTTGCAGGAGATGAGCGGGCTGAAAGAGAAAGCGGGCGACCGCTTTGTGGCGCTCGATTCGCCGTTTAATCACGTTGAGCAGGGCAAAATCGTGATTCCGCAAATGCGCTACGAGCCGTTGATGGAAAACGAAGAGCTGCACATTGCGGAAATGGCGGCCTATTTCCGTGAGGCGCTGGAAAGTAAAAAACATAAAGGCATGCTGGTGCTGTTCGCCAGCAACCGCGCGATGCAGCGTTTTCTTGAGCATGTGACCGATTTGCGTCTTTTGCTGTTGGTGCAGGGCGACCAACCGCGTTATCGGCTGGTGGAACTGCACCGTAAACGCGTCGAAAATGGCGAGCGCAGCGTGCTGGTCGGGCTACAATCATTTGCAGAAGGGCTCGATTTAAAAGGTGAGCTGCTCAGCCAGGTGCATATTCATAAAATCGCCTTCCCGCCCATCGATAGCCCGGTGGTGATTACCGAAGGCGAATGGCTGAAAAGCCTGAACCGTTATCCGTTTGAAGTGCAAAGCCTGCCCAGCGCGTCGTTTAACCTGATTCAACAGGTAGGGCGTCTCATACGTAGCCACGGTTGTTGGGGCGAAGTGGTGATTTACGACAAGCGCCTGTTGACCAAAAACTACGGCCAGCGTCTGTTAAATGCGCTACCGGTATTTCCTATTGAGCAACCTCCGGTGCCCGATGTTAAAGTAAAAAGCAAAGCTAAAACGACTCGTCGCAAAAAACGCTAATCGGCACGCGATACCGGACAAGGAGCATCTGATGGATTTACGCAATGTGATTAAAGAGATTGGCCGGGGTAAAAACCATGCCCGTGACCTCGATCAGGACACCGCCCGCAGTCTCTATACCCATATGCTCAATGGTGATGTGCCCGATCTCGAAATGGGCGGCATCCTGATTGCGCTGCGCATTAAAGGGGAAGGTGAGGCAGAGATGCTGGGCTTCTATGAGGCGATGCAGCAGCACACCCTGCGCCTTAAGCCGCCGGTGGGTAAACCAATGCCGATTGTTATCCCCAGCTATAACGGTGCGCGAAAACAGGCCAACCTGACGCCGCTGTTGGCGATACTGCTGCACAAAATTGGCTTTCCGGTAGTGGTACACGGGGTGAGCGAAGACCCGACCCGGGTTATCAGTGAAACCATTTTTGAACTGCTGGGCATTGAACCTACGCGCCATGCCGGGCAGGCGCAGGCTAAACTTGATGGCCATCAGCCGGTGTATATCCCGGTTGGCGCGCTGTGTCCGTCGCTGGAAAAACAGCTTTCTATGCGCTGGCGGATGGGCGTGCGTAACAGTTCGCATACGCTGGCGAAGCTGGCCACGCCGTTTGCCGAAGATGCCGCGCTGCGTTTATCGAGCGTTTCACATCCGGAATATGTAGGGAAGGTTGCGAAGTTCTTCTCGGATATCGGGGGGCGTGGGCTGCTGATGCACGGTACAGAAGGTGAAGTGTATGCTAACCCGCAGCGTTGCCCGCAAATTACGCTGATCGATGCGCAAGGCACGCGGGTTGTGAGCGAACGGCAAACGGAAACAGCAAATGAAGCCTTGCCTGAAGGAAAAGATCCGGAAGTGACCGCCCGCTGGATTGAGCGCTGCGTGGCAGGAAGCGAGCCGGTGCCGCAATCGCTGAAAATCCAGATGGCATGTTGCCTGCTGGCGGCAGGGGAAGTGGCATCGCTGGACGCGGGGCTGGCGAAGGTGGCGGAGTCCTACTAATCGCCGGAAAAAAGGCAAAAAAACCCGGCGTGGCATGCCGGGCGTCAAAAAGGGTATCAACAAGTTCAATGAGGGTTACAACAGCCGCCAGTGGGTTAAGCTGGCGGGGTACAACTTTAGGCAGTTAATTCTTTCGGTTATTTGTAGATAACCGCAGTACCGCTAACTTTGTTGTTGGTGTTAGCAGAGGTGATGCTGTAAGCAGATGCCCCAGCCGCTTCTGCTTTCGCAGCCAGTTTTGCTTCCAGACCATCCAGAGTTGATGCGCCTTCCGCAGAAACAACACCAATTTTATTCATGTTCTGAGCCTGAGTAGCACTTACCGCTTCAGCAGCGAAAGCACCAAAGGACAGAGTAGACAGGGCAATAGCAGCAACAGCATATTTGATAGTTTTCATTTTCAATCTCTCGCAGGTTATTTGTTAGGGGACGATGTTCTGTCGATGTGATGAGTATCACGTTTTATTGCGAAAGAATAAATCGAAGAGAATTGATAACCTTCATCAATAATTTTGAATAAGTATTAATTTACTGATTATTAATAAATTATTTTCGCTATGAATGGTTTCGGAGGGGGATAATAACCTGCTCGATGATTTAAGGCACTTTTTGCTACTTATTTAGCCGAAAAAGGTGGTCGTAAAGATAACCGTTTGCGCTGTATTTTCAGGTAGAGAACTGTCAACGAAGCTGGCTATCTTTCGATCCTCTGCGATTATATCCTGCAAATGTAGAGTTGTGTAAATCTTTCTCCTGCTGGCAGTTCACGCACAGCTGGACACCCGGAATAGCCTGCCGACGCGCCTCTGGAATCGGTTCCCCACATTCTTCACAAAATTTGGCGCTTTCGCCCTTCGGAAGACCACTTCTTGCCCGCGCCACCGCATCTTCAATGGTGCTGTCGATTTGATCCTGCACGGCACCGTCGTTTGCCCAACCTGAAGCCATTGTCCACCTCCTGATTATTTATTGAGCTAATTATACTCAATATGGGGGCGTCTCGCGTACAGACAAGGCCTAAATCTCAGACCACTCGCGCAGCAGGTTGTGATAAAGATTGAGCAACGACAGCACTTCTTCTGATTCACCGTGGCGGGATTTCAGCGTCTGAATGTTGCGGTCGAGGTCGAACAGCATCGCCCTGCGCTTATCGTCGCGAATCATCGACTGGATCCACATAAATGACGCGATGCGCACACCGCGCGTGACGGGGGTTACGCAGTGCAGGCTGCTGGAGGGGTAGAGCACCAGGTCGCCCGCCGGGAGCTTCACGTTGTGCTTGCCGTAGGTATCGTTGACCACCAGTTCACCACCGTCATAGCTTTCCGGGGCGCTCAAAAAAAGCGTGGCGGAGAGGTCGGTACGCATCCAGCCGCTTTGCGGGTGACTGCGCACCGCACCATCAACGTGAAAGCCATAGGTTTCTTGCTGCTGGTAGCGGTTAAACAGCGGGGTGGAGAGCGTTTTGGGGAGAGCGGCGGCGAAGAAGAGTGAGTGCTGATTCAGTGCGGCCAGAACTCGCGCCTGAAGCGTGGCGTAGAGCGGGCTCTGGGTGTCTATTTGCTGGTTGTTTTTCACCTGCGCACCCTGTGCGCCAACCGTTGCACGACCGTCAATCCAGGTCGCACGGTTGAGGTCCTCTGCCATCTGGTGAAGTTCATCGGCGGTCAGTACGCCGGGAATGTGGTACATCATGATGAGGGTCTCCTTGCCTGGAGCGCTGCGCTTATCAGAGAAGCGCAGCGCTCCCGCAATGTAATTAGAAATGCACGTTTGCCGTTAACAGGAACGTTCTCGGCTCGCCTGGATGGTAACGGTAGCCGCTCTTGTTAATCGAGGCGACATAATCCGTATCAAACAGGTTGTAGACGTTCAGCTGCAAATCGAGATTGCTGTTGATGCGATAGCCCAGCTTGGCATCTGCGACCCAGTAGCCTTCGGTGTAGGACGGCGTACCGACGGCACCATCGCTGCCACGGTGCATGCTGCCCACGTAGCGCGCGCCTGCGCCTACGGAGATATCACTTGTTGCCTGATACTGCGTCCACAGGGTAAACGCGTGTTCTGGCGTGTAAGGCAGGGCCGAACTTCCGTCCTGCGCTACGTTTGCGCCTTCCTGAATCGAGGCTTTTTGCTGGGTGTAACCGCCAATGACCTGCCACTCCGGGGTGATGTTACCCGCTACAGACAACTCATAGCCTTCAACGCGTTTTTTTCCATACTGCGAATAGGTACCGTCGTCATTCGCAGCGACTTCATTTTCGATATCGGTGCGGAACAGCGCGGCGGTCAGCAGCAGGCGCTTATCAAACAGCTCCCACTTGGTACCCACCTCACTTGTTTTCGCTTTTTGCGGTTTAAAGTCGGTGCGGTTGGCGCTGTTGCCCGTGCCGCCCTGTGCCAGCGCGAAATTACTGCCGCCCGGAGGCTGCTGGGAAATCGCGTAGTTGACATAGATATTGCCCTGTTCGGTCAGGTGATAGAGCGCACCGGCTTTCCAGTTCACCAGATTGCCGGATTTCGCCGTATCAATGGTTTTGATCGGTGAACCTTTCGGTGTACCGGTCGGACAGGCCAACGCACCACGGCCAGAACCGCCGCAGGCCGTCGAACTGTCATATTCGGTGCGGTAATTATCCAGACGGATGCCACCGTTCAGTTCAAAATCATGGGTGATTTGCAGCGTATCAAAGGCATAGATACCAAAGGTATCGGTCTGGCCATTGGCGTTCGCGCCGTTACGGTGCAGGCTGCCGACGTTGATATTGCTGTTCGGGCTGTAGATATTCACCGGCGGCGCGGTAATCGCCTTCACGCCGTAATTGGTTTGCGTCTCGCGGGTGAACTCTACGCCAGTGCTGATATCGTGACCGACCGCACCGGTATAAAACTTCGAGGTCAGGTTGGTCTGGTTGGTGAGGATCTTGTTGCTCACGTCTTTGGTGTTCGGCGTACGGGTCCAGGTCCAGCTTCCCACGTTGTTCGGGTCCGGCGTGGCGATATTGTTGGCGCCGCCCATTACCGCCGTCATCAGGTAATCCTGCTTCACGCGTGACCAGCGGGTGGTATTGCGAATTGTCGTGGTGTCACTGAAATCATGCTCGAAGCGCATGGTGGCAGTGTCGGTAGTGGAATCGTCGTAATCGGAATCCGTCCCGTAGAAGTTGCTGGTGTTCACCTTACCGGAACCGTTGAGGGCGGAGGTGGCCGCATTGGGCGCAGAGTAGCCCGGCAGACCGATAGTCGGGATACCGCCATCCGGGGTGTTGTGCTGGGTAACGTGCAGGTAGTTCAGGTAAAGCCGATTTTCCGTCCCTAATCCGAAGGCCACGGAGGGCGCAACGCCATAGCGTTCGTTCTGGACTTTATCGCGACCCGCGTCGTGGGTTTTCTCGCCCATCACGTTCAGACGCACGGCGGAGGTTTCACCGATTGCTTCGTTAATATCAAGTGTGCCGCGACGGAACCACGCACTGCCGATGCTGGCAGAGGCGTCGATCCCGGAGTCCAGGCGCGGCTGCTTGCTGATCATATTGATTGAACCGGTTGGCGCGCTGCGACCATAGTCGCTGCCCGAAGGCCCTTTGATCACTTCAACCTGCTCAGTGTTGAACGTATCGCGCGAGACGCTGCCGATATCACGCACCCCATCAACGTAAATACTGTTTGAAGTATCCGCACCGCGCATATAAATGGCGTCACCCGTCGATGAACTACCGTTTTCCCCGGCGAAGAACGCGCCTACCCCCGGCACGTTTTTCAGCGCATCGGTCAGGTTATTGACGCCCTGATCTTTTAACACCTGGTCGGAAATCACGGTAACGGTACGTGTCGTATCCGCAATCGGCCGTCTGAATTTCGGGTCGGCGGATTTTTGTGGCGCGTAGAGGGAAGGGGCCTGCGCCTCCACCACCAACGTATCGCCGGGTTTTTGATCTTTACTGTCTGCGGCAGCGGCCTGACCAACCGGGGTTAAGCCGATACACAGGCCTGTAAAGAAGGTGAGCGAACTAAAGCTGTTGAACGGTAAATTGCGATTATTATCCATATTAATGAGCGTCTTATAATTTTTTACGAGCTGTTTTTACGATGACAACAGGGCACTTCTTTGCTCTGGTCACGGCAGGTTTTACAAATACGTTTGATAATGATTGTGAGAAGCATTATCAAACGCGTAACTTTCTAACACTCATTTATGGAAAAATAAATACAATAATTTACATTTGCTCCTTTTTTTATACATAAGGCGCAGATTACGAGGGGATTTTCTCCTGCCAGCAGAAAAAAACAGCGTAAAGCGGGGAAAAATAGAACTGCCCGATGCGGGCGCTATCGGGCAGGGGAGTGGATGTGTGAAGCCATTATTTATAAATGGTCGCTGTGCCAAACATCTTGTTATTGCCACTCGCGGATTCCACGACAAAACCTTTTGCCCCCTCTCTCTGCGCTTTTTCCGCGAGTTTTGCTTCCAGATCGTCAAGCGAGCTGGCACCTGAGGCTGAAACCGTACCGGCCGGGCGGAGTTGCCCGGTGTTATCACCATCAAGGGGTTGCGGAGCGGCGACGGCAGAGAAGGTAACGACGGCAAACGCGCCTGCGACAAGCAGGGCGAGACTCTTCTTCATAAAAACATCCTCCAGTTACGACGGGGTAACCCAGTAAGTGTAGGCGGTGATGAAGAGGCTTTATCCGCAAAAAATCGTGCAAGATATAGGGCTTTTTTGAATGAAATAAGTTGACAAAATACTGACAAATCAGCCACATACAAGTAGCTGATTTTAAAGCTATCGGCGTGCGTCCGGGCGGATGAGATCGAAGCGGTGCGCTTCATCAATGGTGTAGTAGGCGGAGGGCCCACCGGCTCGCAGCACCGGTTTTGCGCGAGCGGTTTGATAGATGCCTTCTTCAAGCAGGGATTCATCAATATGAATACCAACAACTTCACCCAGCACCAGCCAGGTATCAATGGCTGCACCGTCCGCTGCTGTAAGCTGGATACATTGTGATAATCGACACTCGAAATTCACCGGGCTTTCTGCGACTCGCGGAGCACTCACGAGACGACTCGGCGCGGCGGTTAAGCCCGCGCGAATAAATTCATCTTCCCCGTGCGGTAACGTGGCAGAGGTCTCGTTCATAGCGACGGCAAGATCCTGCGTGGTCAGGTTCCAGACGAACTGTTTAGTTTCCATGATATTCTGCACGCTATCTTTCCAGCCGCTGCTGGCGAAGCCGATAATCGGCGGACGATAATTAAAGCAGTTGAAGAAGCTGTAGGGCGCGAGATTACGTTTTCCCTGCGCATCCTGCGAGGATATCCAGCCGATTGGGCGCGGCCCGACGATGGCGTTGAGCGGGTCATGCGGCAGCCCGTGTCCCTGTGAGGGTTCATAGAAATACATAGCGTACCTGTTATTTGCAAAGGTATTCCAGACTCCCTTATTTACCGCGCCGCCGTCAACGGGTATCTTACGCCGCTTAAGACAGGAGAAAGTCATGAATGCCCAAAAACCGGGTCTACACCCGCGTAACCGTCACCATAATCGCTACGACCTTACCGCACTGTGCCAATCGTGCCCGGAACTGCGTGAATTTATCACCCTGAATCCGGCTGGTGAGCAGACCATTAACTTTGCCGATCCGCAGGCGGTGAAGACCCTGAATAAAGCGCTGCTGGCGCATTTTTATGGCGTCAGTTCGTGGGATATTCCTGACGGTTTCCTGTGCCCGCCGGTTCCGGGGCGAGCGGATTACATCCACCATCTGGCCGATCTGCTGACCGATGAGAGCGGTAACGTGGTGCAGGGCGCGAATGTGCTGGATATCGGTGTGGGCGCAAACTGTATTTATCCGCTGATTGGCGCGCATGAGTACCGCTGGCGCTTTACCGGCAGTGAAACGCATCCCCAGGCATTTGCCAGTGCGCAGGCGATTGTCAGCGCCAACCCGTCGCTGACCCGCATGATCCGCCTGCGTCGTCAGAAAGATAATGAATCCATGTTCAACGGCATTATCCATAAGAATGAGCAGTACGATGCCACGCTGTGCAACCCGCCATTCCATGACTCCGCCGCAGCAGCGCGCGCCGGTGGTGAGCGTAAGCGCCGTAATCTCGGCCAGGATCGTAACGATGCGCTGAACTTTGGCGGTCAGCAGCAAGAGCTTTGGTGTGAAGGCGGCGAAGTGGCGTTTATCAAGAAGATGATTGCCGAAAGCCGCGACTACGCGCGCCAGGTGATGTGGTTTACCTCGCTGGTGTCGAAAGGCGAAAATCTGCCCCCGCTGTACCGCGCATTGACGGATGTCGGCGCGGTGAAAGTGGTGAAAAAAGAGATGGCCCAGGGGCAGAAGCAGAGCCGCTTCATTGCCTGGACCTTTATGAACGACGAACAGCGCCGTCGCTTCCTGACGCGTAAACGCTAGAGCGTCGGTTCCGCTGGCGGCAGCCCCGTGTCCGGCGGGGTAATGTTCCCGGGCGCGGGTAGCACCTGATAGGTCTGTACCGGCGGGCGTACGCCCGCGAGATCAAAGTGTTTTTTCACCATGCTGTCCAGCGCGAAGCGCACCGACCACTGTTTTAACGGCAGCGTGGTAAAGGTGACGCGCAGCGTAAAGGCAGTATTGGTGAGCCCGACAATGCCGGCAAACGACGGTTCGCCAATAATCAGGCCGCGAATATCCTCCATCTGCATTAATTCATCCACCGCATCCTTCAGGGCCTGATTGGCTTTTTCAGTTTCTTCATGACGGTCAACATCGTAGTTCGCCACCACGGAGCCAATGCCTCGCACAAAGTTGGCGAAAGTGGTTATCGATGACCACGGAATGATATGATACGCCCCGGTATCCTGACGCACGCCCACCGAACGAATCGACATGCGTTCCACTGTGCCCGTCAGCGGCCCGATGGTGACCAGATCACCGGTATTCATGCCATTCTCAAACTGAATAAACACCCCGGTAATAATATCCTTCACCAGGGTTTGCGCACCGAACGAAATAGCCAGCCCCAGCGCCCCGGCACCGGCCAATAGCGGTGCGATGTTAACGCCTATCTCAGAGAGCAGAATCATCACCGTGATGGTGCTGATCACCACCGCCAGCGCGTTACGGAACAGCGTCAGAAGCGTACGTGTGCGTGCGCTGGGCAGCGGTCGGCCATGAATATCCGAGGCCAGTCGGTTCTCAATCAGGCTGGCAAGCACCGTCCAGCCGACAGCGGAGAAGAAGAGAATTAGGGCGATGCGGATCAGTACATCCACCGTTTTCTCACCTGCTCCCTGATGCAGCCAGCTCCAGAAATCGAACAGTCCCCAGGCGCTGAGAAGCAGCATAATCGCCACACAGACAACCAGCGTGCGCGCGGTTTTCAGTGCGCCCGATAACCAGCCGTTAAGCCGTTTTTGCAGTTCCGGATAATTACGCTGTGTCTCCGGTGAAAGAGTGATGGTTTTGGCTATCCAGCGTGACAGGATGCCGGAAATAAACGCGGCGATGCCCATAATCGCCAGGCTTTTCACTGACGCGCCCATCATAAATTTCAGGCTGTTGCCCGGATCGAACAGGGAAAAGAAGAACAGCACAATGAAGTAAGCGCTCGCCAGCCAGTGCCACACCAGCGCAAATGCGCGGATGAACAGGCTGAAAAATGCCAGTGAGCGGTCGGCAACTTGTAGTAAGCCGTCGGTAATCGATTTTTTGTTATGAAAAATCAGATACAACGCCCACAGCGTAATAGACAGCATAATCACCACGTTCGCCATCGCGCCCGCCTGTACGTTGACTTGATTAGAGATAATCGGTACGGCGACCACCAGGCCGTAACCAATTAAACTGCTCAGCGCGCTAAGGCGTAAGTTCCAGTAATGCGCGGTTTGGTCACTGATGGCAAAGGGGCGAAGATCCGGTACCCGCGGGCAGAAGATCAGGCGCAGCAAGGCTTTGAAAAACTCAATCAGTGCAAAAGCATTGAGGAACAGACTTTGCTGGAAGGCGATGGTGCTGTTTCCGCCATTTAAATGGTCGCTCAGTAGCTGGCCGATAAACAGCGTCAGCGCCAATAGCAGTAAATCGATAATCAACGCGCCAGTGATCATCGCCGGAAGCTGCAACCAGTTGCTGCGGTCGCGGTTCTTGTGCCGTCCCCAGCGTCCCATCTTACGGTACAGCGGCAGGGCGCAAAGGCGCACCAGGCCATAAAAAGCAAAGACCAGCGCCGCCAGCATCAGAAAATGGGTCACCGCATTGAAGAAGGTCGCCGTGTGAAACGGTTTATGCGGCGCGGTAGAGATGTTGCGCCACAGCTGGGCGAAACGGGTAGAGAATTCGCCGCCGTAGTGACGCGTCACATCCGTCACGTTCTCCAGAACCGTTTTTTCCTCTTTCACATCCGGTGGCGTCAGGGTCGGCGCGGCTTCCGGAGGGGGCGTGGCGGCAGCGTGGCGTAGCTGTTCAATCAGCTCTTTGCGCGACGCGTCGTTTTCCAGCACATCGGCAAGTGCCGAATAGGCCGCTTTTTTCTGCGCGGCATCGGGCTCGCTGGCGGCGGTTTCGCTGGTGGTTGACGTAACGCCGGGGATAGTCACCGCTTGCAGCGGCGAACTGAAAAGGGCGAGCAAAAACAGCAGGATGTATGGCACGAGTCCCTCCGAAAGCAACACTCACAAAGGGATAAGTATAGTTTACGAGGGGAAGGGGGAGGGATTTTGGGAGAATACTGGTGTGGAATGTAAGACGGTGCGCGTTGTTGCCCTCACCCCGACCCTCTCCCACGGGGAGAGGGCGAAAAATCGCACCGGCCTCACCGCTTGCTCGGTCAGTTCCCTCTCCCTTGAGGGAGAGGGCCAGGGTGAGGGGGAAAATTACGATACGTGCTGCAAGAACTCCTGCAAGCGCTGGCTCGGCGGGTTTTTTACCAGCACCTGCGGGTCGCCATCTTCGGCAATACGGCCTTTATCGATAAAGATCAATCGCGATGCCACTTTCTCGGCAAAGCCGATTTCGTGGGTTACGATAACCATCGTCATGCCTTCTTCCGCCAGATCCTGCATCACTTTTAGCACTTCATGGCGCAGTTCCGGATCGAGGGCAGAAGTGGGCTCATCAAACAGCATCATCTTCGGTTTCACCGCCAGCGCACGGGCAATCGCCACGCGCTGCTGCTGGCCGCCGGAGAGTTCAGACGGATAATGATGCGCGCGTTCCGCCAGGCCCACTTTCGCCAGCAGCTCTTTCGCCAGTTTTTCCGCATCAGCTTTTTGCGCGCCACGCACGCGCAGCGGACCGAACATCACATTTTCCAGCGCCGTCAGGTGCGGGAAGAGATAGAACTGCTGGAACACCATCCCGGCTTCCTGACGAATCAGGCGCTCATCCACTTTCGGATCGTTAACCTTCAGTCCATCGACAATCAGATCGCCGCTGGTGATCTCTTCGAGCTTATTAATGCAGCGCAGCAGCGTGGATTTACCCGAACCGGAAGGCCCGATAATCACCACCACTTCGCCCTGTTTCACGTTGAGGTCGATATTGTGCAGCACCTGGGTCTGTCCGAAGTGCTTGGAAACGTTTTTAAATTCAATCACAGGATTTTCATCCTTCTTTCAAGAATGCGAAGCACGATGTTCAGCACCTGAGTAATGATCAGGTAAATCACACCGACGGCGGTCCAGATTTCCAGCGCGCGGAAATTACCGGCGATAATTTCCTGACCGCTGCGAGTCAATTCGGCGGCGCCGATCACAATGAACAACGAGGTGTCTTTGATGCTGATAATCAGCTGGTTACCCAGTGCAGGCAGCATACGACGAACCGCCAGCGGCATGATCACATGGCGAATGGTTTCGCGACGAGAGAGCCCAAGCGCAAGCCCGGCTTCGCTGAAGCCCTTGTGAATCGATAACACAGAACCACGGGTAATTTCCGCGATATAGGCGCCAGAGTTGATCATGATAGTGATCACGGCGGCGGAGAAGGTATCGATACGAATGTCCGGGAAGGCCATCGGCAGGGCGAAGTAGATATACATCACCTGAACGACAATTGGCGTGCCGCGAATCACTTCGATGAAAATCAGGGCAATGTGGTTCGAAATCCAGCCGCCATAGGTACGTGCTAAACCGGCCAACAGACCGATAACAATACCCCCGGCGAGCCCAAGGATCGAAATCCACAGAGTCATTTTGGCGCCATCCAGCAAAATTGGAATGGCCGGCCAGATGACGCTCCAGTCAAACTGCATAATGTGTTCCTGTTACCGTGGTGGAAGAACAATAGCCCACTAAAAGGGTGTGCTAAAAAACGTGCCCGGCGCGCAGTGCGCAACCGGGCACGGTAATCTCAGTCAATCTTATTTAGGCTCAGTACCGAACCATTTTTTGTAGATTTCGTTATAGGTGCCGTTTTCGCGCAGGGTTTTCAGCGCGCCGTTCACTTTTTCACGCAGCTCGTCGTTGCCTTTGGAGAACGCAATGCCGTAATCCTGTGCTTCCAGTGAATCGCCTACCGCTTTGAACTGGCCATTGCCTGCGGTTTTGATGAAATAGAGAATGTTAGGGGTATCGTGCAGTACGGCGTCAGCACGGTTAGTGCCGAGTTCCATGTATGCGTTATCAATGTTCGGGAACTGACGCAGATCTTTGGTTTTGATATTGGCTTTCGCGTAATCCACGGAGCCCGTGCCGCTCTTCACAGCAACCACTTTGCCGTCCAGATCTTTCACGCTTTTCACGTCGTTGTTGTTGGCTTTTACCATCACCAGCAGGCCGCTTTTGTAGTAACCGTCAGAGAAATCGACCGCTTTTTTGCGCTCTTCCGTGATGGTGATACCGGCCAGCGCCAGGTCAACGTTTTTGGTTTGCAGTGCCGGGATGATGCCGCTGAAATCCATTGGTTTCAGGGTGTAGTCCAGTTTCAACTCTTTAGCGACAGCGGCCCACAGGTCAACGTCGAACCCCACGTATTTATCACCTTGCTTGAACTCAAACGGAACGAACGCCGTATCGGTTGCCACAACCAGTTTTTTCTCAGCAGCTTGAGAAGAAACGGCAAATGCCAGGGTAAGTGCAGCCAGGGAAACTTTAAACAGAGACTTCATAACATTTCCTTTTATATCCACGGGGCAATCCCCTGCGAGAACGTACGAGCTATGAAAAAATCATGCCAACTTTTTAACTTATTGTTTTGCAACAAAAGAGAAAACGCGTGATGCACGATTTCGGCGTTCGCCAGATGACAACGCACCATAATGGGGCCTTTCTATGGTGCAGCATGACGATTTTGCGATTCATGCTGTTTTTTAACGCAAGTGGTGGTGATAAAACAATCTTTTATTAACGATTGTGTGAGGTGATTATTACAAATGGTTTACTTGAGCGAGGGTTTTTAACAGAAGGGTGCACCTGGATGGTGCAAACCCTCTCATCGGGGTGATGAGAGGGTCATAAGGATAACCTATGGTTATTCGATGTTAGCTTCGATGAACCACAGGAATTTATCCAGGTCACGGGAAGCAGCGGTCAGGATATCCGCAGTATCTTCGTCTTTCGCTTCTTCAATCGCTTTACGCACGTCGTTAGCAACGATGGCATAACGGTCAGCCAGCTCTTTCAGATGGTCCTGAACGCTGTGGATGTCGAGCGGGTAGCTTTTCAGCGGAGTTTTGCTGTTGATGACCTGGGTGGTGCCCAGCGCCACGCCGCCCAGCTGTACTGCACGTTCAGCCATGGTATCCAGATGATCGGTAAGCGCAGTCCTGAAGCCATCCAACATTTCATGAACGGCAATAAAGTTAGCTCCGCGCATATTCCAGTGGGCCTGTTTGGTAATCAGAGACAGGTCAATGAACTGGATCACCTGGCGATTCAGCAACTCGACAGTGGCTTTTTTCTCGCTGTCAGCGACATCGTTGCGGGTATAAAGCAGATTAGATGCTTTTGATTTGACCAGTTTAGCGGTACTCATAATCTCATATCCTCTTGATGTTTTGTGTTCCAGTATTAACTGGCAATAAGTATAGCACCGAGTTTGGGATAGAAAATTCTGACTCTGCCTATCGGTCTAATAGCGACATTAAGCTTTAACTCACATCAACTTTCTGGATTTTTGTTTCGCGACGCATGGTGAGGGTTGACCCCATCGATGCGGCAATAATGGCCGCCAGCGCCAGAGTTTGCGTGCCCGTCAGCGTTTCCCCGAGGAAAATCATCCCTGAAATGGCGGCGAGACCCGGTTCGAGGCTCATCAGCGTACCAAAGGTGCGGGTGGGCAGGCGCGTCAGGGCGAGCATCTCCAGTGAATAGGGCAGGGCTGTGGAAAGTACCGCGATGGCCAGGCCGACCGGTAGAATCGACCAGTGCCAGGTGACATCGACAGATTGCAGCACGCCCAGCGGCACGAAGATCATGGCGGCGATTAAGGAGCCCATCGCGACAGTCGCCGGGCCATGTTCTGCGCCTGCGCGTTGACCGCTGAGAATATAGATAGCCCAGCCTGCACCAGCGCCAAGCGCCAGCAGTGCGCCAGTAAGATCAACGTGGGCGACATCCTGCCCCAGCGGCAGCAGGAACCAGAGCCCAAGCACCGCGAGGATAACCCAGATAAAATCGACCGGACGACGGGAGGCGAACAGCGCGACCGCAAGTGGGCCAGTAAATTCCAGTGCAACGGCGATCCCCAGCGGAATGCGCTGAATAGAGAGGTAGAACATATAGTTCATCGCGCCCAGCGACAGCCCGTAGAAAAGCAGGGGAAGACGCTGCTCTTTAGCAAAACGCAGTCTCCACGGCTTAAAGACGATAACCAGAATCAGCGTGCCAAGTGCCAGACGCAGGGCAGTGACACCCGGAGCGCCAATTAACGGAAACAGCGACTTCGCGAGTGAGGCGCCGCTCTGGATAGAGAGCATCGACACGATGAGAACAAATACGGGCATCCATGCGGGAGATTTACGGAGCAAGCCAGACATCTTTTTCCTGTCAATTTGTGTCAAACGGAGTAAAAAAAGCAGTGTAAATGAAATACCAGGCTACGGTTGAGGAATTGTTGAAAAAAATCTGCCCACGACCCGTTAGAATGTCCTTAGTCGATGGATTATTAATCTGTCAAACTAGGAATTATCTGGAATAATGTGATGAAATCACTGTGTGATACTAGTCTGGTATTTCGGGAAAACCTGTGATGTTTGAATGAGATAACTCTGCCTGGAAATTTTTGGTTACATCAAAGACAGGGTTAGACATCACAAGTTCGAAAGAGTTTCCTAACAATTTTTGATATATTTAAAACTTACGGATTTACTTGAAGCACATTTGAGGTGGTTATGAAAAAAATTGCATGTCTTTCAGCACTGGCCGCTGTTCTGGCTGTATCCGCAGGTACCGCAGTAGCTGCAACTTCTACCGTTACTGGCGGTTACGCTCAGAGCGATATGCAGGGCGTTGCTAACAAAGCTAACGGTTTCAACCTGAAATACCGCTATGAAATGGACGACCAACCGCTGGGCGTTATCGGTTCCTTTACTTACACCGAAAAAGACCGTAGCTCCAGCGACAACAACTACCATAAATCACAGTACTACGGCATCACAGCAGGTCCTGCTTACCGTCTGAACGACTGGGCAAGCATCTACGGCGTAGTAGGTGTTGGTTACGGTAAATTCCAGACTGCTGATCTGCCGAACAAACACGACACCAGCGATTACGGCTTCTCTTACGGTGCGGGCCTGCAGTTCAACCCGATCGAAAACGTTGCTCTGGACTTCTCTTACGAGCAGTCTCGTATTCGTAGCGTTGACGTCGGCACCTGGATTGCCGGTGTTGGTTACCGCTTCTAATCACTTCGGTGATATGAAAAATCCGCCCTTGTGGCGGATTTTTTTTGCCTGCATTTTGCCGGGGGCGCTGCGCTTGCCCGGCCTACAGCTGCATCGATTCGTAGGCCTGATCAGCGAAGCGCCATCCGGCATGTGTTAACGGCTCTTTGTGGTAAACAGGTCCGTCCCCAGATGGTTGTAATCCACCTTCTGCAACTGGAAGTTGGTGATGTACACCGGCCCGGCTTTCTGTTCAGAGATAAAACGATAGCGCTGGCTAATTTCTTTCGCTTTGATGCCTGTCCACTGAGCGAAGAACCCAAGGAAATCATTCGCTGAACGACGCGCTTTAATCACTTTATGCGCTTTGTCATCACTCGACAGCACCATAAAGGGCACCTGGAAATTCTGCTGGAATTTATCGTCGTGCGCCAGGTACTGCACCTCTTTTCCGCGCTCCTTAAACGCCAGCCCGTGATCGGAGAAGTACACCAGCGAGAAGCTGTCGCCGCTGTTGCGTAGCTGATCGTACAGCTGGCGCAGCAAATCGTCGGTTTGCGTCATGGTGTAGAGATAGCAGGACGTCTCTTTCGATTGCACAAACACATCATACTTGCCGTGCGTGCGGTCGCAGGCCTGTGGGTGAGAACCCATCAGATGCAGCACGATAAGCTGCGGTTGAGTACGCTGTGACGCGAAGACCTGTGCGGTCATCTTCAACAGCGCGGTGTCCTGCGTATTCTTATCGGCTTCAAAATCGCCGCTTTTGAGGAACTGCACTTCATCTGCGCGTTTCGCGATGCTGGCGATGGCCGTGTCATACTCGCCGATTTGCCCCTGGTTGGAGAACCACCAGGTCTGGAAACCTGCGCGGTTAGCGAGAGTAACAAAGTTATCCTGATACTGTGGTTTGCCATCGACCACGCGGTTAAGGGTCAGTCCCAGGGATTTCTGCGTGGAACCGCTGGCGGCAATGTAATCGCTAAACAGATAGCCATTTACCGAGCTGGCAAACGGTGTGTTGTCCCAGTGGCCGCCAAACGCGCCGAGCGCATCGCGACGCGCGCTCTCGCCAATCACCACGACATAGGTGTGATATTTCGGCTTCACGGCGGTCACCGTCCAGGTATCCTTCATTTGCGCGAACTGCGCCATGCGCTGCTGCTCGTCAATCACCTCATTGTTGTTAACGATGACATCCTTCACGAAGCGAAATGCCGGGTAGCCGGTATCTTTGAATTTAAAAACGCCGCCCCATGCCAGGTTTTGAATCGGCTGCACGAAGAAGGTGCCGACGCTGAATATCAGACACAGGGTTTCCATTTTACCCCAGCGTTTTACCGGGCTGGCCTTGCGGCGCACGGCAATGACGCCAAGCGCAAATATAAATAACGCCACCAGATAGCTGTACCACGGGAAGATGGTAAACATCTCGGTAGATTCTTCGACGTTCGTCGAGTGCAACGCCAGCAGGGTATTAAAGTTCGGCGCACCGTAGGCCTGGCTGAACGGGAAATAGAGCGCCGCCACCAGTGAATAAAGACCCAGCACCACTTTCTGGACTGTTGGCGCGGCTCGCCACACTAAATGGAGCACGCAGGTAAATGCCACCGCATACAACAGGCTGAAGGGGTAACCCAGCGCCAGGTTGATCAGCAGTGATTGCAGGAAATAGAGGCCCGTCCACGGACTCAGGGTAATTCCACGGGCGGCGAGAGTTTCTTTCAGCGTGACATTCATAAACCGCAACTATAAAAACGCCATGTGCGTCCCCTGGCGTCAAGGGGCTTTTTGCCGGACATTATTGCGTAAAGAGAAGGGGGAGCTCCGCATCTGCGAGCCGCAAAAGTGCAGGGCCGCACGAAGATAAAGCGCGCGCTGTTTTTGGTCAACTACCCATAACAAAATGTTTTGCGAAGGCGCTTACAAAAGCGGAATAAATGTGGGGTTTTTGAGCATGACAGGGAAATCTGCCAGAGAAAAATGACAAAAAAATGAAGCGGCGTACCGCGACGCCGCGTTAGTTAGGTTTGTTGTCCTGCTGGGGTTTGCTGTTGATCATGTCGCACAGCATGTTAACCAGCATTAAGCGGACTTTGAAAGGAGAGTGACTAAACACGCGTAAACACCTCTTGAATTCGTTCATGGTAACCTCCTGCTTTTGCGCTCGTCGTTCCGTGATGAGTGATTGCATTACATACAGATATAGCACAGGCTATATTTTAAAGCATCAACTATGTTCAAAAATCAGTGACTTATAAGGTTATCAATGGGTTAGAGATGTAAGTAATCGGCAGTATTAGTCAGTATTTCTAAGTTGTAGCGACATTTTTGCGACATTTCAGAGGGTTGAGGCGAGCCGCTTCTTCAAGGTGGTTAGGCGCAAAATGGGCGTAACGCATAGTCATCGTTATGTCAGCATGACCAAGGATTTTTTGTAGTACGAGGATGTTGCCGCCGTTCATCATAAAATGGCTGGCAAACGTATGGCGTAAAACGTGGGTAAGTTGCCCGGCAGGTAATTCAATCTGTGCCCTTTCTAATGCAGAACGAAAGGCGTTGTAGCATGAGTCTGGGAATAGTGATCCGCTTTTTTCGGGAATTTCTGCCAATAGCTCTGCATCAAGGGGGATTGTTCGGTTTTTCTTTCCTTTGGTCTTAACAAAAGTAACTTTCCCGGCTGCTATTTGGGAGCGTCTGAGGGTTGCGGCTTCGCTCCACCTTGCCCCTGTGGCCAGACATATTTTTACAACGAGTTCTAAATACTTCACTCTGCTGCGGCGGCATTCGGTTAGTAAACGATCAATCTCTTCAGCAGAGAGAAAGGCCATTTCTGTTTCGTCAGTGCGATATTGCCTGACATTTTCCAGCGGATTAGGTGGTGACCATTCACCAATTCGCTTAAGCTCGTTGAACATGGCCAAAAAGTACGCATGTTCAAGGTTCATTGTTTTTGGTGATACATGGCTGACACGGGTAGTCCTGGCGAAATGGCCATCTAATCGTTTAGCGCGGTATGCGGTGAACAGTTGCGCTGTGAACTCCGTAGCCAGAGGGAAACCCATACATTCAGAAGCCCAGGTCATTGCATCCTTGCGTTTAACTCCATTACGCAAAGCAACACCATGCCGCTCATACCACATTTTAATCAGATCCAGCAAAGTTCTACTGTCTTTGCCTTCACCAAGCCATGGGGAGATTTCAATTTGCTGGAGTTTGTAATTCTCATAGGCCAGCGCTTCCCCTTTCGTGGAGAATTTTTTGCGGATGCGTTTGCCGTTCTTCCCATTACTTCGGTCAACGGTGTAGAAGTCAGCAATCCACTGGCCATTTGTTAGTTTTCTTACGGACATAGATTAGCCGTTTAAAATCCGTTGCTTTTGTTGCTGAAATTCTTCATCAGTTAAGATTCCTTCTTCCTTCATCTCTGCAAGGCGTTCGATTTTATCCATTACGTCATCAAAGGAAGGCTTTCCCGTACTTTTAGGCGCGGGAGTCTCGACGCTTACTTTCGCGTTGGTAATGCTGTTTCGAGTTTCATTAACGAGGTTGGTAAAGGGGATAACAGAAGACTTAATGACATTTTTCACGGTGTAATTCTGACCGCTGGTAGAAATCATGATCTCCCCAAATATCAGGCCCGTTTTTCCGCCGACGCCAACAATATTATGTAGATTAACATCGACCTGTTTCACACCAAAAATCATACCCTTATCTAAGAATATGACTCGTTGGTTGGTAAGTGTTATAAGCCATGTGTTCCCATCCATCATGCCGCTGGCAATTGCAAGTGGTTGCTCACCGGAATTCAGTACTTCAGGGAGGTGGAAAAATTCTTTTTTTGTTCCAAAAGGTGTATCAGATACAACCGCAGCTAAACGCTTCATTTCCGCTTTTAACTGGTCTTTAGAAGCTGTTTTGTAGTCTAACATCATGAAATCCTTTTATTTTATAGTTAGTGTCACTCGGCCTAAAATTTTTATATCGTCAATAGAACAATCAAACGCCATACCAACGCCGCTAACTCTAACCTTCCCTATGGGAATGCGGGTTAGTGTTCTAACGCTTGTTTTCCCCTCGATCTCGACCAGCCAATCATCGTCGTAAACTTCAGAGAAAGACCGATCAATTATGTATTGCATAAGGCCGTCTATTACGCACATTGGCTTCAACGGGAGCGGCTTCCCCGGTAGGAACGTGACCTTATCAAGAAGAAATGAGCCAGCGTCATACAACTTTCCATCAACAATTTTGCTGCGTGGAACTTTGAGAATATCCAATTCTTCATCATCAAACTTACGCCCCCGCCCAGTGGCCAGCCATTCCAGGTTAACCCCGGTTTCTGCGATGCATTTAACAACGATATCGGCTGGAAAAACCCCGCGCTTATAGCGAGAAGAAAGGGAACTAGCGGCCATATCAAGATGTTCCGCGAGCTGTAACTTTTGCGTAAACCCGTAAGCCTCAATAACCCTGTTGAGAATAGGGGTGCTATCTACGTTAAGGTCGATTTCAAATGTGCTCATAGCGAATCCATAAATCTCGATTCGAGAATTTGTCATTGACACTTCTCGAATCGCGAATTAATCTGGCTCCATGTTTTGAATGTTGCCTTATATAACCCTGTATTGCCGTACAGGTTAACCTGTGGAGTTTGCCTTATGCGCCCGAACATTACAATCATCATCCCTGAGCCATACCTGCCTTTAGACGAGTACTGCCGCCGTACGGGTACTAACAAAGAAACAGCCAGAAACCTGATCGAGTACGGGAAGTTACCTATCAAGCCGAAGGGGAAGCAGAAAAAAGGGCTGGTTGAAGTCAATATGGCCGCGCTTACCATTCAGGCATTAAGCGAATGTGATATTTCGCTTAACGCGTAATCCATCCTACGGATTAGGAAAACGCAAACAATGTTTGATTATCAGACTTCTAAACATGCGCATTTTGATGCCGCTTGCCGAGCGTTCGCTCTGGCGCACAACCTGGAAGACGTGGCAGCTGCTGCGGGAATGAAGCCGCAAATGCTCCGCAATAAGCTGAATCCGGCACAACCGCACCGCCTTACCTGTGATGAGCTGCTGGCTATCACTGATTACACGGAAGATGCGCGTTTACTGGATGGGCTTCTGAGCCAGATTAATTGTCTGCCATCCGTTCCGGTGAATAACGCCACTGACGGGAATATGCAGTATTGCGCACTCACAGCTACCGCCCACGTGGGCGCGATTGCTGGGCAAGCGGTATCAGGCGAGACCATGACCGCTGAAAACAAAAATCAAATTCTTGATCGTGCTCGCGATGCTATCCGCAGCCTTTCGGTGCTGGCGTATACCGTCGAGAGTCGTTTCCATTCCGTGCCGGTGCTGGCTACCACGTTCGATATCGTGGCAACCAACACAACTGGCCTTTTCTGAGGGAGCACCATGAAAGCATTTGTTACCTATCTGAAAAAACCATCACCGCCAATGCAGCTGGCCAGCGGTTCAACGGGCTGGATTGAGCTGCCGAACGGCCAGCGCTGGAATCCATCGCACAGCCATAAATTCAACGCCTGCCAGCCGCGCCGCCCGTGGTGGTTTCGCCTGATGGGGCTGGTGAGGGGGCGTTATGGCCATTAGCCAGGAACAGCAATTGCGCGGGTTGAAAAATCTGGAGCGCATACGCCGTAAGCACTTCAGCACTCACAGTGACGCGGCGGATTGGTGGGATAAGTTAACACCAGACTGGCGCGGGGTAGTTCTTCATGCTGCCGCTATCAATTCAGGTTCGGGCGCATTTAAAGCGCATTTAAGTAAGTGCTGTTGGCGGGAGTTATTCGAACGTCTGGATTATCGCGAAATGATCCAGTTGCGCCAGGGAATTTCCCGCGCTCGTTTGACGCTTGGCGGTTTTGGTTCATTGCGTGATTCCGATTTCTCACGCCGCACAGCCGACAGGCCAATTAAAACGGCCAGACCAATACGAAGTAACAATGGTGTGCAAATGGTGGTTGCGCCTCAAATGGTCAGCCGGATGTTAGAGCAGCAGGAGGGTAAATAAGTGGGCATCATTTCAGTAAACAGCCAGTTGCTGGCTGAAGAATTTGCGGCGTGGGCTATTCCGATGAACTACGCGCATCTGTTCGTTGATAAAAACATTGATAAAGCTGGTCGCATTTCGCTGCATCCGTTCTTCTTTAACGATACCGAACACATGACTAACTCGCGCCACTGGCTGGCGATAAACGCTGCTTTCTGGTGCTGCGTATACCGTGAGGCGGAAAGCGAACGTAACAAGATTGAAGCGCTGGCGGGGATTCGTGCTCTGTTCTATACGTCCGGTGCGCTGGGTGTTGGTGAGGTTAAAGCAATGATCCAGGAATGGTGGCGCACAACCTACGCGCTTCATCGCGTCGCCGCCCCGAACTATTCAGCGGTACGAAATCAGACCGCATTTTCCACACCCGAACTTCACTAATTAACCCTTAGTTTTTGGCCGCGTATTACGTGGCCGGGGATTCTTTTGCCTTGAGGAAGCCAAAATGGCCAATATTCGAAGAGATTTAACTGTTTCTGCCCCTGCAACCAACTTTCAGGAAATGCTGAAAATTGCCGTTCAGGACGGTAAAGCCGCAGCATCCGAGCTGTTTTCTACCCGTCTGGATAAGCTGGCCACTCATGCGGCCACTGAAGGGCTTAACGCTGCTGAAATTATTGAATTGCTGCGTGAAGAGTCTGTGACTTTTGGTAAAGGCGGTGCAGCATGGCAGTAAAAATTCATGCGGTAAAAATTGCGCCAAAATATCTTGATGCAGTAGTGGCTGGTCAGAAAAAGGCTGAGCTGCGAAAAAACGATCGCGGGTACAAAACCGGTGATGTTCTTTCACTGTGTGAGTGGAAGCACGGGAAATACACCGGGCGTGAGTGGGCGGCGGTTATCACCCATGTTTTGCCTGTAAATGAAATTATCGCTGCCACCGAAAACTGGGCGGTTTTGTCCATCCGTTCACTGTCGCCGCTTGAAGTGCTGGAATACATCATTTCAAACGGTGTCACTGAAGCGTTAGCTGGCGGAGGTCAATATGGCCGTTAAAACTCCGCTTAAATGGGTGGGCAGCAAAGCCCGCCTTATGCCTATGCTGCGTCCGCACCTTCCAGAAGGTAAACGCTTGGTTGAACCGTTCGCAGGTTCCTGCGCCGTCATGATGAATACGGATTATGACGAGTATCTGATCGCAGATGTGAATCCTGATCTGGTTAATCTTTATAGGGCGATGGCGTATCACACTGATACGCTGCTGAATGAGCTGGAGATCCTGTTTACTGCCAGTTCGTTAGGTGATGAAGAAAGCCGTGCCGTTTTCTATTACGCAGTGCGTGATGCTTTCAATCTTTCTGGTGGTAAGGCCGGTTCTGAATCTGTTGAAAATGCTGCGCGTTTCCTGTACCTGAATCGCCACTGCTTCAATGGCCTGTGCCGGTATAACCGCCGAGGCCAGTTCAACGTCCCGTTCGGTAAGTACAAAAAGCCTTATTTCCCCGCTGATGAAATCCGCGCCTTTGCTGAAAAAGCGAAACGCGCAACGTTCATTACTGCCCACTATTCAGAAACGCTCGATTTGGTTCGAGACGGGAATGACGTTGTTTACTGTGATCCGCCTTATCTGACTGATGCCGCCAATTTCACCGCTTACCATGAACGTGGCTTTTCGCACATGGATCAGGGGCGGCTGGCGCGTAAGCTGCGCCGTCTGGCTGAACGTGGGATTCCGGTTGTCGCGTCAAATAGCGATCTGGAAATGGTGCATTACCTGTACGCAGGGTTTAACGCCGTAAAGGTTAATGCGCCTCGTAGTGTTGGTGCGGCAGCTGCAAGCCAGAAAACGGCGGCAGAGCTGATTCTTAAATGGCATTCACCCGCTACATCTGAGGCCAGCGCATGACGCTGGCAATAAACGAACAATGCTATACCGTTGATGCCTGGAGGCGGGAAACATTCGCGCCAGGCACGCCGGCAGACGCGACGATAACAGAGCGCCGCCTGTGGGCCGTTAACCCCCAGGATTACGACTTTAGATCACAATACCTTCGTGAAATACCCGACTGGTTAGCCGGGTATTTTGGCAATCGTTACGAAAAGCTACTGGCTGGCCGTGACGGGCGTCGCCGTGCCAATACATTCCTGCGTAAAACTATCGGCGGGAATGTATTGCCACGCCTGCGCAAAGTAGCCGCACGCTACAAATTAGCGTCTGACATTTCAGATCTTCCATTTGGCAAGGCGTTAGGTCGCCTGCCGTCTCTTGAGCGTTCGGACATCAAAAAGCTGGCCGGGCAGGTATCACGCTGGATTGCTCAATCTCTTTACGAGTTCACCGATCGGTTTCAAACGGGAACGAATGACGATGCGGAGTTACACCGGAGAACACTGGAAAGCTACCGGCATTTGTGCGCCTGCTCGCTGCTGCTGAATAACCAGCCTCCCTACTGGGCTGAACATAATGCGAATAATGGTCATCTGGAAATGCGTAAGGCGGAATCCGGCATTTTGCGCCTGTTAGCACCTGAATGGTGGGTTTTACGGCTGAAGCGTGCGCGAGATATGCAGCGTGAGCATCTGGCCATAGCGGTGGGGCAGGTACAAAAGGCCGCGACAGCCTATGTGTCGCGCAAAACGCTGGGAGAGTGGATAGAACAGAAAAAACGCAACCTTGAGTTTTTTAAAAAATTCGACCTGCTGAATGATGAAGGGCTGCGCATTGCACTGGATAGCATGGTGCACCGTAGTGTTGCCAATCCTGCAATTCGTCGCTGTGAGTTAATGGTAAGAATGAGAGGGTTTGAAGATATGGCCAATGAAGAAGGACTAGCTGGAGAGTTTTACACAATCACTGCGCCGTCACGTTTCCACGCTGTACACAGCAAAGGTGGTTTTGTCTCGCAATGGGATGGTTCTACCCCACAGGACACCCAACGCTATTTATGTGGCGTATGGGCTAAGGCACGCGCGGCCATTTCCCGCGCTGGTATCCATGTTTTCGGCTTCCGGGTTGTGGAACCGCATCATGATGGAACCCCACACTGGCACATGTTGCTTTTTATGCGTCCGCAGGATGTAGGCACTGTTAGAGACATTCTTTGCTATCACGCCCGTATCGCTGATTCAGAAGAGTTACTGACACCACATGCGCTTAAAGCGCGTTTTCACGTTGAGGCTATCGATCCGGCGAAGGGTTCTGCCACCGGTTATATCGCTAAATATATTTCCAAAAATATTGATGGTTTTGCGCTGGATGGCGAAAAAGACGAAGAAACGGGGGAAAACCTGCGAGATATGGCCAAATCCGTATCTGCATGGGCATCCCGCTGGCGGATTCGCCAGTTTCAGCAAATTGGTGGTGCGCCGGTCACGGTCTGGCGTGAGTTACGCCGCTTGCGTGATCAGGTACTTACCGATAAGAAAATGGATGCTGTGCTGGCCGCTGCTGATGTGGGGGACTGGGCTGCTTATACGCTGGCGCAGGGTGGTGCGCTTGTTGCTCGCCGTGATCTGGTTGTTCGTCTGGCCTATGAAATCACAGAGCAGGGTAATGAATACGCAGAAGATGTTCAGCGTGTTCAGGGTATCTATTCACCCCATATTCCAGATTCTGAAGTATGTACGCGCCTGGTGAAGTGGCAGAAGGTCGCGAAGTTGGCCGAAGCGTCAGCGGAGGCAGGTTTTGACCTTGACCTTAAACACCCTTGGAGTTCTGTCAATAACTGTACGGAGGGTGGAACCCGCAGGCGATTAAAACTGGATCTCCAGCGTCGGGGTTTTGAAGGTTCCGACGATGAAATAGCCATTCTGAGACGCGGCAGCGGCTTAATATTTGGTCGAAATGTGCTTTACCTGGTGAATGGCAGGCTCGAAGAAAGAAGAAGTGATCCGCGAGATGAGCAGTGGCCTGGCTGGTCGTAGCTTTGTAACTATGTGAAATATAACTGCATACAGAAATACCTTAGAAAAATTTCGAATTCACAATTCGTGCTCAAAGGTGTACTGTATACTTATACAGTATTTTTTAGCGGGGGATCATAATGAATTTGTTGGAAGCGTCAGCAAGGATTGAGCGCATTGAATTGCTGGCCAAATTTGCCCATGCTGACAATATGAGTGTGAAAGAAAAAACTATCGCGCTGGTATGGATCGGGGAGATTGCTGAAGAGGTGATGCAGCACGTAAGGGAATTAAAAAACCCCCATTCAGGGGGCTTTTCAGGCGGAGGCTTTCAGTAAATCCAGTGCCATTTGCTTCTGATCGGGGGATAGCTGACTGAGAATGGTTTGCACCATAGCATCCCCCGCCTTTGCGCTGGGGCTTAGAGTGTGGGAGAACGTCAGATTCATAACAAAAGTATGCCCACACTCTACGTCTGCGCAGGCACAATAAATATCAGCAATCTGCCGGTGCTTTCGGTTGGTCTTACGAATAACAGCCTTTGCGCCGCATTCAGGACATTCAATTTTTAGTACGCGCATGTTCCAGGCTCCAGCAGTTAAATAATGCCTGGATTTTAACCTCTTTCGCCTCATTCCGCACCCTTATCTGTTGATTCATCGGCAAAATGTAGGTGCAGATGTGCCGGAACTTCTGGATCATTGTTAACGGCTGTTGCCATCCGGCGTTGGTGTGGGCGTGACTCGCTTTTTTTATAAACCCGTTCGACCTTTTCGGGGTCACCGAGTCCGGCAGTATTTTGCGGAACGATACCCGCCAGGCCAGCCGGGAAGCGGTGGGCGTTCAGGATATCCTGGGCGCTGATATTCTTAATGCTGGCAAATTCATCCTTTGCGGAAATATCCCCCATTTCAATGAATTTTATGGCGTCACCGTCACCGCCCGGAATATTCACCAGAATAGTGGAGAAGTTGCCGATCCCCTGGCTGTCACGCAGCTGCTGTTCAATCTCTTCTTCCAGTTCATCCGTCATATTCGGATCGCGTGTGTACAGGATGCCGCCCGTATGTGCGCCGTTATGGTAATAGCGGCGGCGGAATATCACCGCCTCACTGTTCAACAATGCAGAGTGAACCCCGCCGATATAATCCGGCAGGCCGTAGATATGCTGCTGCGGGTCGTACATCTTGATGAAAATAATATCGTCTTCAGGAAATACCAGCGGTTCCCCTTCCTGTAAAACAACATAATCACCCGGTACGTTCACCGTTTCTTCACGCACTTTACGGCGGCGGATGTAAAGGCCGGGAAGGGGTTCAAGCCCGATCACGTCTCCCCAGCCATTACGGATTTTGGCGATAGCCATATCCCCGAACGTCAGATAATCAAACACTGCGGCTTCCAGTTGGTCATATGTCAGACCGCCGCCGAGATAGTCAGATAAAATCATATTCTTACGGGCATGTATGATGCCGCCGTGCTGGCCGTTAAGGTTAATCAGCTGTGCCAGCGCCAGACGGTCAATCGGCTGTGTGTAGTGATCGGCGGCATTGTCATACCAGATTTCGTTGTAGTCGGTGCCGGTAGTCAGTACCGGTTCCGGCTTGCTGAATGTGATAATGCTCATTTTCTTGCCTGGCGCGACGCGCTGGCCTTTCTGCACGTACTTTTTGTTTTTCTTTTTCATGCTGCTTTCTTCATTCTCCAGCGGGATTTGGGTTTGTTTTCGTAGTTAAGCGGTTCGTTATGCAGCGCGTGCATGATTGCCCAGGCCGCTTCTGCGTGGCCGGTTTCCGGGCTGCGGTCTGCGACAAAGGTCATTGCCGCGCCGCTTTGGGTCGTGGTGCGTCGAATGGCCAGAAAGCTGGCCGCAATCTCTTTTTGTTCCTGATCCCATTCAATTCGCTGGCTTTCCACGGTGTCGGATGCCTTCAGTACCAGCTGGGTTTTTGTGTTGCGGTCATAGCGGATAGCCTCAATCACCCGCATGGCAAAGTGTTGAATATTGTCAAAAACGCCCTGTCCAATGCCGGTAACGTCAACGCCCAGGTAAGTGAAGTTGTACTGCTGGAATAGCTTCTCTATCTGCTTTGCCTGCCAGCGGAAATTCATGCCTTTCCAGTTGAAAACGCGCAGCACCCTGAATTTTTCAACGGCCAGCTGCGGCGGCGCGATAATCACAAAACAGGACAGGTCGCCGCTGCGGGCTGGGTCAAATCCGCCCCAAACCGGGCGATCGCCAAATGGCCGCGCCTTCTTAATGTCGTGATCCTGCCAGGTGGAAACATCGACGCCGCAGGCCGTCAGGTCGTCGAACGAAAAAACAGAGTCTTTGCTGTCCACGAAAACGCACATGTACAGCATATTGAATGTGTCAGTGTTGTAGCGGTTGCGCAGCTTCTCGATGCTGGCCAGGTTGAAGCCGCCAGCGATCGCATCTTCCATGGTGATGATGTAGCGCCACTGGCCATCCGGGCAAAGTCGGCCACCCGCGCGCATTTCGTCGAATGTCGGGAACGTCACTGCGCTGCGTTTTTTACTGCCACGTTTCCACTCTTCACCCGTCCAGAACGGATACGCCTGGTGCGTTTTGGCCGATGGGGTGGAAAAGTACGTGGTGCGCCATTTGTCGTGTGTGGCCATTGCGCTGGCCACTTCGTTCAGCTTCGCAAAGTTCGGAACCCAAAAATATTCATCGCAGTACAGATGGCCACTGTAAGATTGCGCGGTGTTTTTGTTGGTGGACAGGAAGCGTAGCTCTGCGCCGTTGCTTAAGCGGATCGGGTTGCCGGTCAGCGTGATGCCAAAATACTGCTCTGCGATATTGACGATATAGCTGCGGAATACTTCCGCCTGCGCTTTGGATGCCGAAAGAAAGATTTGCGGGTCGCCGGTCAGCACCGCATTTTCAAAGGCTTCAAACGCAAAATACCAGGTGGCACCGATCTGGCGCGATTTCAGTATGTTGCGGATTTGCTGGCCGATATTGAGGCGCAGACGTTTTTGATAGCCAAAAAGATGCTCATCCGCCCAGGTGTCAAAATCTTCTTTTGTCAGGCCGGAAATATCGTTTTTCTTGTACTTGCGTTTGCCCTTGCGTGGTTCGTCCTGATCCTGATTGCCTGCGCTGCGTTCGCCATCCGGCTGGCTGGCCATCTTCTCTTTATGCTTATTGCTTTGCGCGCGCAGCTTTACAGCGTGGGCGATCAGCAAGTCCATCTCTTTTAGTTCGGCTTCGGTTTTGTTGTCGCGCCCGGTCAGCAGCTGGTAGCGGCGTTCGATCGCCTCTTCAGTGCTTTCATGGCTGAGTAAATCCGCCCAGCCGTACTTTTCCGCCCAATAGTAAATAATCCGCGCATTAGGCAGATTTAAATCACTGGCGATCTCTTTCGGAGTGCTGCGGCGTAAATAAAGCGCCCGCGCAACCACTTTTAATTCTTCTGAATATTTAGCCATTCCGTGCCGGTTTATCCCTCTGTTTATCGTTAAGGGTAATTTTGCCAGTATTTTGCTGATTAATTTTTGTGGCGGTTCGTGACCGTTAGGTTATTGGCTTATATCCGAATTAACGCGAATTTATGCGGGTGCGGGGTTTTTCCTGATGGGTAATAATTCATTCGCAATATCACTACGGGCAAACAAGGGAAATATGTCACATCTGAAAACAGATTGGCTTTGTGTTGCCACTGAGGGGGATACGGTTGACGGCAGGGTTTTAGAACGTCAGTGGATTATTGATATGGGGGAAACCTATAACATTAAACACTACGGCGCTCTGATCTGGCCGGAGCATGAGGATGATATTGGCAATTTTGGCGAAGTACTTGAAACAATGTGGCAGGACGATGAAAACGGGCTTGCCCGGTTATTCGTCAGTATCTGCCCGAATATGCGCCTGATTTATGCCAACAATGAAGACCAGTTGCTCTATTTCTCCGTGGAACCAGAACACAACTGGCGCGGCAGCGGCCGCACATATCTTAAGGGGCTGGCGGTAACGGATCACCCGGCCAGCGTGGGAACCACGCGCTTACGTTTCAGTCAGCGCAAAAAACTTAATAAACAGGGTTATTACAGTTGCGTAATTACCCATGATGGAAAAATAAAACAGGAAGGATGCATGGCTAAGGGTAAAAACTGGCAGAGTATTTTTGGTATTAAGCCGAAATTTGAAGATGAATCCGGTGGCGATAATTCCGGTTCTGGTGGCGAAGATAAATTGCAGGCGCTGGCAAATGCGGTAAATGAGCTGGAAGGCCGTATTGAAACGCTGGAAACGAAAGTTAACGGTGTTCAGGAAGATGTAGACACGATTGCTGAGGTGGTGGATACAGAAGAGTTTTCCGCTATTCGTGATAATGCTGGTGAAATCGTGAAGCGCTTCTCTGAATTGGGTAACAAGTCACCGAAACAAAGTGGCCGCAACATTCCGGGTAAATCAGGCAAATTCAAATTCCTGTAATTCCATTCGGGCGGAAGTGATTTTTTAATATTGCATATATTCAAGGAGACATATGCTACTGAATAACCGTGCGCGGGATTTACTGGATAAATATTCTGCGGGAATGGCTGAGCAAATGGGGGCACGTGACCCCAGCCGCTTTTTCTCTCTGAATGACCCGCAGGAAAATGCGCTGCGTCTGGCGATGCTGGAATCAGTCGAATTTCTGGAAATGATTACCTGCCTCGACGTTGACCAGCTTTCTGGCCAGGTGATTTCTGTCGGTGCATCACAACTGCATACCGGCCGCAGTGAAACCGGGCGCTTTGTTCGTCAGGTGGGTGTTGATGGCAATACCTACGATCTGGTTGAAACGGACAGCTGCGCGGCGTTGCGCTGGGATTTGCTCTCTGTGTGGGCTAATGCCGGTAAGGAAGAAAACGAGTTTTTCAACCTGGTGCAAACCTTTTCCACGCAGGCTTTTGCGCTGGATATGTTGCGCATCGGCTTTAACGGTAAAACCCGCGCTAAAACCACAGATGCTATCGCCAATCCAAATGGCGAAGATGTAAACATCGGCTGGCATGAGCGCATGAAAACGCTGCTGGACGGTAACCAGATTATGACTGATGAAGTCGTGCTGGATCAGGCGGGTGATTATAAATCGCTGGATGCGATGGCGCAGGATTTGATTAACGCCAAAATTCCGGCGCAGTACCGCAATGACCCGCGCCTGGTGGTGCTGGTTGGTGCTGATCTGGTTGCTGCTGAACAGTATCGACTGTATCAGGCCGCAGACCGTCCGACAGAAAAAATTGCGGCGCAAATGCTGGGTAGCACCATTGCCGGGCGCAAGGCAATTATTCCGCCGTTCATGCCGGGTAAACGTATGGTGGTTACGCCTCTGAGTAACCTGCATATCTACACCCAGCGCAATACGCGCCAGCGTAAATCCCGCTTTGAAGATGACCGCAAACAATTTGAAAACAGCTATCTGCGCAATGAAGGCTACGCCATCGAAGTGCCGGAACTGTATGCGGCCATTGACGAATCGGCAGTGACCATCGGCGCAGTATCAGAGCCAGCGGAGGGCTGATAAATGGCACTTTCCCCGGCGCAACGTCATAACCAGCGTATCGCAATGCAACGCCAGCTGGCGCGTAATGAATCGGTTAACAGCACGGATAGCCTGCATGTGCAGCTTCAGGAACTGGAAACGGATATTACCTATCTGCGCACGCTGCAGACTATCGCGGATCGCGTTGTTCACAAGCGCACCAGTTTGCTACCGCGCTGGCGTCCAACTGTGGAAGCGTATCTGGCCAGTGGCCAGGTCTACGCAAACCCGGTTTTTGCCTGGTGCATTATCTGGCTGTTTGACGTGGGCGAGCTGGAAACCGCGCTGGAATGGGCTGATGTGGCAATTGACCAGCACCAGGCCACGCCTGATCGCCTGCGCAGTAACTTCCCCACGTTTGTGGCGGATACGGTGCTGGCATGGGCGCAGGAGTCTGCGGGGCGTGGGGAAAGTGTTGAGCCGTATTTCTCCCAAACGTTTGAACGTGTGGCAAGTCGCTGGCGATTGCACGAAGAGGTGACCGCAAAGTGGTTTAAGTTCGCCGGGTTGCAGCTGCTGAGAAGCGAGGAAAACCAGATTAATGCCGCGTCGGTTGATGATGTGGAACGGCTGGAAAAAGCTGATCGACTTCTGGCCACGGCGGAAAAATATTACGCGAAAGTAGGCGTAACAACTGCGCGAAGAAACATTGCGGCACGTATTCGCAAGCTGGCGCAGGGATAAGACTACCGCAAGCCAGGTGGGCGCGGTGGAGGGCATACGTGAAAGCGTGATGCGCCGTGGAAACCGGTCAGCCCACCTATTCGGAGCATAAATGTTTAGTGGCAAGCCGATTGATTATCAGGATGAAGTACTGGAGAACGCTGGATTTTGGCCAGACCTGAATCTTGCCGATTTTCAGTCACAGCGAAAGATTCCGGCTGATATCGATCCCGATACGGCGGCACAGGCACTGTTAACCGCTGCTGTGGAAGTGAATGCGGAGCTGGAAACGGTGGAAAGTGGCTGGCGGGCAAAGGGATACGTCGCCGCCACTGATGTACCGGGGGTGATGCTGAAAGGCGTTAACGGATTGTGCGCCCAGTACACAAAAGCGGTATTTGCCCGCGCAAAAGCGGATTTGATGGGGGAGTTTGCCACCATTGGACGCCGTGACAGCCATCCGGGGCAGGAAAGCACGGAAACCAAAGCAGGGTTACTGGCGGAAGCGTCCATTGTGATCCGTCGCATGAAAGGGCTTAAACGCGCCACAGTGAGGAAAGTATGAGCGGCACGCAGCTGGATAGCCTTACTGATTTCATGATGGCCAATGTGCCGAAACGGGCTATGAACAATTTCGATAGCGTAATGGATGAACTGGCGTTTATCCAGGCTGCAAAGGATTTGGGGCTGGATCAATACCGTCAGGCAATTATCCGCTATGACGCCGTATTGAGCTGGGAGCGCTTTCCATATCGGGAATGTGATCCGCGCCTGCTGATGTCGCTTCTGGCCGCCTGGCTGGATGAGGCTGACCGGGAATTGTTCGATGAAATCGGCATAACGGACGCCGATCCCCAATGGGATATCTCCGTGGACGATGAGAAAACCGCTACGGTGGTGCTCTCTGTTCCAATGGCCGAAGAACTGGTGATCCGCAGGGATGAAAAGGGGGAAATCCCCTGGCGCGGCGAGCGCTGGACGATGGCAGACGCAGAAATCTGGACGGCCTTAACGGCCACCATTTACAGCGTCGATCCAACCGGTGCAATCGTGGGAGAAAACGGGTGATTGTTGGCGGCGAGCTGAATAAACGCCAGCTGGCAGAAATGCGCAAGGCGCTGGCCAGTATGGATTTACCAGCTGCAAAGCGTCAACGCCTGATGTGGCGAATGGCCAAATATGGCGTTATCGCTGCGGCAAAGCGCAACGTTCGCAACCAGGAATCACCAGACGGCCAGGCATGGCCGGGGCGCAAAACAAGGCGTAAAGGGAAGATGCTGCGCAACATGCCAAAGCTGCTGCATATCCGGGAAATGCCGGAGATCCAGGGAGTACGGATTTATTTGCAGGGAGGAGGATACCGGAACGGGGAAACGCCGGTTCCTGCTGGCACGGTAGGCTACTCGCAACAGAATGGAATGCGGGTGCGTGTCAGTCGCAGCAGTCAGCCAGGGAAGGCCGGTGGCAGGGAGGGAAAACTTGCCACGGCGGCACAGGCCAAAAAGCTGCGTGCGCTGGGCTACCGGATTAAAACCGGTAAACGCTGGAAAAAGCCCACGATGCGGAAAATTACGGAAAGTATGCCGTACAACCAGGCTGGTCTGTTAATCCGCAAACTGAGCGGTAAGGCAGTGAAAACCAGCTGGGCGATTGATTTACCTGCCCGTGTATTCCTGGGCATGAATGACGATGAATTTAACAAAGCGCTGGCGCGGCAGCTGCAAGCCATAGGTTTTGGCTGGAATGTTAAGGCGCAGGATATTAAGGGGAAAACATGACCTGGCCAACAGTGACCGTCAACCAGGTAAACCAGCTACTGGGCGAAACAACGGAAGTTGAACGCACGCTGCTGTTTATCGGTTCCGGCACGGTAAATGTAGGTAAAACGCTGGCCGTCAACGCGCAGAGCGACTTTGACGAGCTGCTGGGTGCGGATGATAGCCCGCTGAAAAGCGATGTGATGGCCGCACAGGCTAACGCTGGTCAAAACTGGTGGGCGTTTATCCATGTGCTGGACGATGAAGAGGCGCAGGAAAGTGCCTGGGTGGATGCCGTAATGGCGGCGCAACTGGTGTGTTCTGTGGAAGGCGTGGTGTTGTGTGATGACATTATTTCTAAGACACAGATTAATCAGGCCGCGACTTTACGCGCAAACCTGATCGCGAAGTATGGCCGCTGGGTGTGGTTCATCCTGGCTGTTCAGGGAATGCAGGAAGATGAAAGCCAGGCTGATTATCTGGAACGGCTGGCGACCATTCAGGACGGTGCAGCGGAAAAATCGGTACAGCTGGTTCCCCGTATCTGGGGCAATGAACCGGGTGTACTGGCTGGCCGTCTCTGTAGTCGTGCGGTGACGATTGCCGACAGTCCGGCGCGAGTCAAGACGGGCGCACTGGTAAGCCTGGGCAGCGATGAGCTACCGCTTGATGGAGCGGGGCGCACTGTTGAAGTGGCAACACTCCAGGCGCTGGAAGCGAAGCGCTTTAGTGTGCCGATGTGGTATCCAGACTATGCAGGGTTTTACTGGTCAGATGGCCGCACGCTGGATGTGGAAGGGGGTGACTACCAAACCATTGAAACGGTGCGCATTGTGGATAAAGCCGCGCGGCGTGTGCGTTTACTGGCCATTGCCAAAATTGCGGATCGTTCTCTGAACAGTACGCCGGGAAGCATTGCCGCGCACCAGACGTATTTTTCGAAGCCACTGCGTGAAATGTCCACAGCGGCCAATATCAATGGTGTGTCGTTTCCTGGCGAAGTGAAACCGCCGCAGGATGGTGATGTGTCGATTGTCTGGAAAACCACTAAGGCCGTCGATATTTACATCGTGGTGCGCATCTATGAAACGCCGCTGACAATTACGATCAGCCTGTTGCTGGATGCCAGCCTGGAGAATGCCGCATGAGTAAACGTATTTCGGGTATGTCGTTTGATACCTACATTGATGGCGACCTTATTCACATTGAAAAAATCTCGCTGGATATCACCGATAACAGCGCCGCCGCGCAGACTCGCGGTGTACCTGATGGCCACGTTGATGGTGATGTGTCCGCAGAGGGTGAGATTGAAGTAAGTTCAAAGGTGCTTCAGGTACTGACGGCAAAAGCCAAAGCAGCGGGTTCATGGCGCGGTATTGAGCCGATGGATTTTCTGTTCTACGCCAAAGCCGGCAGCGAAGAAATGAAGGTGGAAACGTTCGGCAACAAGTTGCAGCTGAACAGTGTGCTGGATGTTGATCCCAAAGGCGGGAGCGTTTCAACGCACAAAATTAAGTATTTCGTGACCAGTCCTAAGTTCGTCAACATTAACGGCGTGCCTTATCTGGAATCGGAAGTGACGGAAAACCTGATCGGATAACGGGAAACGCAGGGATGCAGGAGCATGAAAAAACGCTTTATTCACTGGTGGTTATAGGTCTGCTGATCGCCGTGGGAAACGTGCTGGCCAGTAATGACCCCATTACACCGCGGCTTTTTATCAGTCGCATGATTTTGGGGAGTCTGGTTTCGGTGGTGGCCGGTGCTGTTTTACTTCAGGTGCCTGATGCCAGCCCGCTGGCCATTCAGGGGCTGGGAACCGGTATTGCCATTGCGGGCTATCAGGCTGTTGAAGTGTGGTTGCGCCGACGCGCAACAGGGAAAAAAGGAAAGAAAAACAATGACGTTAAGTGAAAAACAGGCACTGTTTACCGTAAAAATTGCACAGCTGATTAACTGGGCAGACGAGCGCGGCTATCGTCTTACATTTGGCGAGGCATACCGCACCCCGGAACAGGCGGCGCTGAATGCGAAGAAGGGCAGCGGCATTTCTAACAGTCTGCATACGCAGCGACTGGCCGTTGATTTCAATCTGTTCATTAATGGCCAGTACCAGTCCGACAGCGCCGCATACCGCCCGCTGGGTGAGTACTGGGAGACAATCGGCGGTGCATGGGGTGGCCGCTTCAGTAAGCCAGACGGTAACCACTTTAGCTTAGAGCATAACGGGGTACGCTGATGGATAAGGCGCTGGCGGGGTGGTTGTGTCTTGTCGTGCTGGCGCTGGGTATCGGCTGGCGGGTGGCGAACTGGCAGCGGGATAGCGTGGATTTGGCTATCAGCAAAACCGCCGCCGCTACCGGGGCGCAGATGGAAGCGATTGCCAGCGATTCAGGCAGGAAGCTGGAAGAAACTCTGGAGGTGTTAAGGAATGCAGCGCCCCGCGAAATTCACACGGAAGTGCTTAAGCCGATTTTTACTAACGTGTGCGTGTCTGATGAGTTTGTCAGCATGTACAACCGCGCCGCCGACGATACCGAACGTGCGTTATCAGGAAAACCTGAAAACTAAATGTGCGGTACAGCTGCCGCGCCTGACTGGCACGACGGGAAAAGATGCAGCTGATTTACTGATTATTTATCTGGATATGTACGGGCAGTGTGCTGCGCGTCATAACCAGCTTGTTGATGAAATTAAAATAAGGGAACGTATTATTTATGGAACAGATTAAACTTGTAGTTGCTGGCGTGGATATTGTTTTTGAACCAAACCAGACGGCCTATAACAAATTTATTAATGATATGGCGATGGATAATAAAGTCGCTCCTGCGCATAACTATTTAACCCGTATCGTTACCGCTGATACTAAAGAAGCATTAACGGAAGTTTTAAAACGTCCGGGTGCGGCGTTGCAGCTGGTTGCGAAAGTTAATGAAATTTATGCACCAGAGCTGGAAATTGAAGTAAAAAACTAAAAAAGCGAATCCGTGAAATTGAAAGTAACGGATTCGACCAGTATTTAATATTACGCCGTCATTATTTGCCACATGGTCAGGATAATACTGATGATATCGCCGCAGCGGTCTGGCTGGATAACCGCTACTGGGAATATATGGGTATAAGCGTGGCCAATGGTGTGGCAAAAGCATTTAAGGGTTCGGACTAAATGAAGCAATTAGATTTTACATTAAGCCTGGTTGATAAGCTGACGCGCCCGTTAAAACAGGCGCAAAGCAGCGTAACGGGCTTTGCTGATAAATCAAAGGCGGCATTTGGTCAGATTGGCGTTGGTGTTCTGGGGCTGGCGGGTGTCGGAATGGCTATCAAGGGCGCACTTTCTCCGGCCATTGAAATGTATGACGCTATCAATGATGCGGCGGCAAAGGGTATTGATAGTACAGCACTGCAAACGGTGCAGCGTGATGCGCTGCGCTTCAGCACGACATACGGCGCAAGCGCGGTGGAGTTTGTTAAATCCACGGAAGATATTAATACCGCCATTGCCGGGCTGACCGGAACGGAACTACCGAAAATAACCAAAGTGGCCAACACAATGGCCTTTGCCCTGAAATCCACGTCAGCAGAGGCGGCGGAATTTATGGGGCAGATGTTTGGCAACTTCTCCGCCGATGCGGCGCGGCTGGGTAAAGTCCAGTTTGCTGAACAGCTGGCCGGGAAAATGACCTACATGCGCCAGACGTTTGGCACGGAAATGGGAGCCATTAAAGACCTGATGGAAGGGGCGCGCGGCGTGGGTACTAACTACGGCGTCGGGCTGGATGAACAGCTGGCGGTGCTGGGGCAGTTGCACCGCACGTTAGGAACGGAAGCCAGCAGTTCTTACGAAGGGTTTATGACCGGTGCGATTGAGGGCGCGAAAAAACTGGGGCTGTCATTTAAAGACGCTGACGGGAAAATGCTCTCTATGCCGCAGATGTTGATAAAACTCCAGGGCAAATACGGCAAAAGTCTGGAGGGGAACCTGAAAGCACAGGCTGAACTTGATGCCGCGTTTGGTGACAGTTCGGCGGTGGTCAAACACCTTTACGGCAACGTGGCGCTGCTTCAGCGGAATATCACGGAGCTGGGCGGTTCTGACGGGCTGAAGCGCACGCAGGAAATGGCTGCGAAACTGGTTAAGCCGTGGGATCGCTTTGTTGAAATACTTAAAGCCATTCAGACTGTAATTGGATTGACGCTAATTCCTGTTCTGTATCCGGTATTAAACCGCCTGGCGGATATGGGTCAGACCTTTGCACGCTGGATGCAGCTGTTTCCTAATATTGCGCGTTATGTGGGTTACGCGGCGATGGCGCTGCTGAGTTTTGCTGCCGTGGGAGCGATAGCCAACGTTGTAATGGGTGTATCCACTTTTATTATGATGGGGTTACGTGGCGTCTGGCGGTTACTGACGTCCGTAACGAAAATTTACACCGCTACGCTGTGGCTGGCACAAAAAGCCGTCATGATTTGGCAGGGAGCGCTTAAGGCGCTGCGTGGCGTGCTGCTGGCGGTGCGAATGGCGGCGATTCTTTCTGGTGTGGCCATTAACTTTATGAGCTGGCCTATCCTGCTGGTCATCGGCGCGATTGCCTTGCTTGCAGTCGGTTGCTATCTGCTGATTAAGCACTGGGATCAGGTTAAGGCCGCTGTGATGGATAGCGCGGCATTCAAGGCTTGTGCCCAGGTAGTGGAATGGCTTTCCGGGGTGTTCTCTGATGCATGGGAATCCATTGCCAGCGGGTGGAACTGGTTTATCAATCTTCTTTCGGGGTTCTCACCATCTGAAGCGTTAGCCGGGATGGCCACGGGTATTGTCTCCGTGTTTGATAATATATGGGAATCCGTTAAAGCCAGTTTTTCAAAATCATGGGGCTGGATTGTCGGCAAGCTAAATAAAATACCCGGCGTTAATATTGATTTGGCTGCGTCAGGCGTACCCGATAAGACAAAGCCAGGCGCACCAGAAAGCATTTTACCGCCAGGGCTGGCAAAGCCAGCAGTGCCGGAAAGCGTGTTAAAGCCAGTTATCCAGAATAATGCGGCAGGTGATTCAACCAGTAATTTAACGGTCAATACGCTTTCGACGGGCGGTGAATTAAAAGGTGTGGAAAAAGGCGGTATTACTAAAACATTTAACAGTAATGCAAAAACGGTGACGGATAACAGCCGTAAAGTGGGTACGGTAAATATCTACCCGAAAGAAACTATGACACCAAATCAGCTAATGGAATGGCAGGAGCTTGGCGTATGAGTGAACCTCTCTACATTGATTTATTAATACAGAATGGCGATTTTGTTTTAAATACCGGGAATGAGCCAACATTGTGCAATAACCGCCAGAGTATTGGGCAGGATGTTATTCACTCAATTATTGAAAGTGGCCTTGCGACTGAATTAATTGCAGAGCGCAGCCCGGTGCTGCGTGCTGACCTTTTTACCCGTATTGAATTGCTGATTGAAGATGATGAACGCATTGTGCCGGGCACGGTGGAAATTAGTGAAGAAAGCCAGAAGCGACTATGGGTTACCGCGTCAACGTATGACTTTGGCGGGTTTACTGTGCAGGTGGATGCATGACGAATAAACCGGAAGTTGATTTTGAAGAGGTTGTGAAATCCAGCGGGATGCCGACAACCGCAGAAGATGTGCGCGCCCGGTTTAATGCTATCGCTGATGATGAGGGGATTATTACCAACACGTCGCGAATGTCTCCCTTCTGGCGACTTATAACGGCCATTGTTACCGCGCCAGTGCTCTGGCTGAAAGATGTGCTGGTTAACACCGTGATGGCCAATATGTTTGTGGCCACGGCTGGCGGTCAGATGCTGCGTCTGCTGGCCTGGGCGGTGAATATCACCGCAAAACCCGCCAGCGCTGCCGAAGGGGTGATCCGGTTTTACAAAGAGGATGTGAAAGCGGCTGTGACGGTTAAAGAGGGTGAGTTGATCCAGACGGAGCGCATTAACGGCAAGGTGTACGAAGTGGCCACGGTGGCCAGCGTCACTATCCCGTCAGGTTCAGCCAGTGTGTTAGTGCCGGTAATGGCAACAGGAAAGGGGGCTGCTTATAACCTGGCTCCCGGTTATTACCGGATTTTACCCGTGGCCATTGATGGGATCAGCCATGTGGCCAGTGAAGAGGACTGGCTGACCACGCCGGGCGCTGATGAAGAAAGCGATGATGAATTGCGTGAGCGCTGCCGGAACCAGTTCAACCTGGTGGGAAATTACCATACCGATGCCGTTTACCGTTCGATGATTGCCGGAGTGGCCGGACTGAGTATTGACCGAATTTATTTTGAGCATGACGCGCCACGCGGCCCCGGTACGGCAAATGCCTATCTGCTGCTGGATAGCGGTGTGGCGTCAGCGCCCTTTATTGAGGCGGTGAATGATTACGTGAACACGCAAGGCCACCACGGCCACGGCGATGATATGCAGTGCTTTGCCATGCCGGAGACGCGGCACACCCTGGCCGCGACAGTGTATGTCAGCACGTTAAGCAACATGACCGAAGAAGAAGCGCGAAACCTGAAAGAAGGGGTGGAAAACCTGATCCGCTGCGCGTTTCGTGAGAATGCGGATTATGACGTGATTAAGACCTGGCCATATTCCCGTTTTTCCTTCTCGCAGCTGGGGCGCGAGATGCATAAACGGTTTTCTGTGACGGATTCAGTGGAGTTTTCGCTGAAAGATATTACCAGCGAACTGAGCGTGCCGCGCCTGGCGTCTCTGACGGTGGAGCTGACTGATGAATGATTTTTTGCAGAAGCTGGCCAGCATGGTGCTGCCGTCCTGGATGGGAAGCGGTGAACCGCTGAAGCTGTTAAAAACGTTACGGCGATTTTGGGCGGAGGTTTACGGGTGGATCACCTGGCCGCTGAATCAGTTTGATCCGCTGACCTGTACCGTGCCGATTTTGGGTCTGATTGCGTATGACCGCGATATCACCCGCTTCAACGGGGAACCGCTGAAGCTGTTCAGAAAGCGCGTGGCCTATGCGTTTGTGAATGCTTCTGATGCGGGCTCAATTGAAGGGTTTATTAATATTTTCGCCCGGCTGGGGATTGGCTATGTCGAATTGCAGGAGCGTCAGGAGGGTATCGACTGGGATGTTATTACCGTCCGGGTAACGGATAGCCAGATTTCCGATAACACCCAGCTGCTGATGCAGATTATTCAGCAATATGGCCGCACGTGCCGACGCTACCGATTTGAAGTGATTACGTCAGAAAGCATGATGATTTGTGCCGGATGGGATCAGGGGGAATACGTCTGTTATCCGGCAACCCTGGCAGGAATGGAAACCAGCAGCGCAACGTTCAGCGCTAAGATTTAAGGAAGAAAGTATGTCACAGGCAGTTATTACGCTGGCGTTTGAGCAGTGGAAAGCGAAACAGGCCGCAACCGATGAGGCCGTTACGCTGGATGAGTTTGTTTTTGCGAATGTACCAGGGCTTGATATTGAAGCGCCGATTGACCGTGAAGAAGCCATGCCGCCAGCGGCGCAAATTGTGCACCGCCAGGCGGTAAGCCGTAAGGGCGTGGTGAATGATAATGCGGTTGTGCATTCGGTGGTACTGGGTGCAGATGTTGGTGATTTTACGTTTAACTGGGTTGGCCTGATTAACAAAGCCAGCGGCACGCTGGCCATGATTGTTCACGCGCCGGAACAGCAGAAGCTGAAAACAAAGGAAGGTCAGCAGGGCAACGTTTTAACCCGCTCGTTCCTGATGGAGTACAACGGGGCACAGGCTGAAACTCAGATCAATACCCCCGCAGAAACATGGCAGATTGATTTTACCGCCCGTATGGCCGGGATGGATGAGCGCCAGCGCCTGGAGAATCTTGATATCTACGGGGCGGGTGCATTCTTTGATGATGGCTACCTGGTTGCAAAAAGCGGTACGCAGTATTACATCACGAAAGGGGCTGGCTATGTGGCGGGGCTGCGCTCTGTGCTGGCTGCTAATCAGAATATCGTTATCGCTGCGAAGCCCGTTAAAGTCTGGTTGGATGTGTGCTGGTCTGGTTCGTTGACCAGCGTCTGGACGGTGCAAAGTAAAATTACTGTGGTTGCTAATCTTGCTGACTACGTGCAGAGCGGTGTTCAGCATTATGTGTTTGCAATTGCCAGCATTGACACTGCCGGGAATATTACCGACCTGCGCCCAAAAGGAACCCTGGGCGATCAGCAGGGTAATAAGGTATTTTTACGTAAAGATGCGAACCTGTCTGATTTAACTGATCCATCTAAAGCCCGGAATAGCCTTGAATTAAAAAAGGGTGCAGTGACCGACATAGTTACATCACCAGTCGATACAACGCCAGGCCGTATCCCCACGGTGGGCTGGATGGGGTTAGGTGGTGCTGAATTATCCATAGCTGACGGGACTGATATTTATAAATACTTTGCGTCTGCAAAATCTGGTTTTTATGGTGGAGGGGGAGCCTTAACGAACACCCTTACATATGGGTGGCATAGTTTTAAGTGGCAGCAACATGGGAGCGATAATAAATATGGGTTGTTATTAGAGTTTGGAGGTGATGGTAAGACGGCTGTTCATATTTATAATAATGCAAATGGTGATATGGTTAATCCGGAAAAATACTGGAGTGGGGGATTGTTATATGGCGAAAAAAACAAACCATCTGCTTCCGATGTGGGGGCATTACCGATTGGTGGCGGAACACTGGGTGGGCCTTTAACGGTAAATGGTGCTGTTCGGCTTGGTAGTATCGGCAACGGCATTTTGAATATAGGCGATAGTGATTCCGGGCTACGTAGTTCTGTTGATGGTCAGGTTGACCTGTGGGCGAATAACGTCAAAGTGGGTCACTGGAAAACGGGTACATTTTCTTTTACCGGGGAGTTTGTACCAACAAATTACGCTAACTTTGATGCAAGGTATCAGGTCAAAGGGGATTATATTGCACAAGATGTATGTAACGTCGCTGGCTTTAGAAGTGGTGATGTCACATTGCCTTATATGCGTCACACCTCATCTAATGCTGTCGTGGAGCTCGCAACTAAATCCTGGTCAACGACAACCTTTCAGCCAAAGGGGGATTACACCCCAGCAGGGCAGGCATATACCAAAGCAGAATCAGATGGCAGATATTATACAAAGGCACAGTCTGATGCGGGATATATGCCTAAAACCAGCGCTTATGTGAAAGCAGAGTCTGATGCACGCTACCAGCTAAAAAATACGGCAAGCAAAGCGGCAAATGGATGGCATAAAGATACAAGCACGGGTGTTATTACTCAGTGGGGAACAGCTTCTGGTGGCGGTGATGACCAGTATTATACTGTTAATACACCGATTGCATTTCCTGCTGCGTTTACATCTTTACAAGTGTTTCCGATTTACCCCGGTGCGATTACGGGTGCGCATACATTAACAACTCATGGAAAAATAAACTCAACGTCTCAATTTGGGTATGGTGTTTGCGATGGTTCAAGTAGCTCTGTCAGCGCACAGGGTGTCTACTGGGAAGCGAAAGGATATTAATATGGAAAATGAAGAAATAGAGATTTATTTCTACAGTGCTTTGAGAAATGCATTCTTCCCTGATGTTCTGCGTAATGGTTTTGAAGATGCCGGAACATGGCCAGATGATGCACTGGAAATATCTGATGATATTTATACGGAATTTGGACGTATGACAGCACCATACGGAAAAATCATGGTTGCGGGTGAAAATGGTTTGCCTGAATGGGCAGACATGAAACAGCCTGAGTTATCACAAGATGAGCTGATCGCAAAAGCTGAAGCAACTAAAACCCGCATTTTATCTGCGGCCACGCAGGTTATTTCCACGCTTGAAGATGCTGTGGATTTGGGTATCGCTACTGAAGCGGAAGAAGTTGCGCTGGTCGCGTGGAAAAAGTACCGGGTGTTAGTCAGACGCATCAAAACGGAGAACGCCCCGGATATTGACTGGCCGGAGGAACCGGAAGATGTGGCGTGAAGCAAAGCTGGCTTTTACTGACTCCATCGCCGCGCTGGATTGCTCAGTTGTTCCTGTTCATCCGTGGGTTTACGGACTGGGGCAACAAACGGAAAACGGGGATTATTTAAGCCCGGTAAACGCCGTTAAATACATGGCTGATAAGCTGGCGAGCGTGGGCGGTTCGGCTGATGTGATGATTATGATGGTGACGGCGCAGACGCAGGAAGCGTTTATGTCAAACCTCAGTCAGCTGGTTGATGTTTTTCCTGCCCCGGCGTTTACGCAGGTAAAGCGCCTGGCGCAGTCTGCGGCGCAGCTGGCTGCGGAGAAAATGCAGATCCCGTCCGGTTTTGGGGATGCTTTGCCAGCCGCTATCCCGTTATCGGTGGTTACCAGCCGTTCGGCGCTGGCCGCTGCGGAGATCAGCGATGCTAAAAAAGCCGCTGCGGCTGCTGTGGATATGATGGGGCTAAAAAAGCACCTGGCTGAATTTTCCGGGCTGCGGGATTTGCTGCTGAAAGAGGTTGAAGATTCGCTGGGGAATTTACAGGGAAAAAGTGCAAAAGCCTGGGTGTTTACTTCTGACGGCGATTTGACGGCCACGCTGCTGGAACTGGTTAAAAATATCCCGTTGCAGTCTGCGGTGTATACCGCAGGGGTAATGCTGGTTGGCGATAATTTACAGGGAATTAAGGGAATGATTCATGAACTCGATACCGACACTGGCGCTTAATGGTGAGGCCATTTTACTTAAAAATATGCGTGTCACGCTGACACAGCAATTTCAGGATAAAGACCAGTCCGGCCAGACAAGTGCGACAACAAAATCAGAGCAGGGCATGAAGGGCAAAGAGCTGCGCGTATCCGGTGAAGTGCCGTTTAAAACCCCTGAACTACTGAAGCGTATTTTTGAGCTGGCCACGGCGACAGATTCAGCGGGTAAGCGACAAAAATACCGGGTGGCGCACGATGTGGCCAGGGCGGTAAATTTCCGTGAGGCGACATTTACCGGAACGCTGGACGCCCCGCAGCAGGATGGCCGTATGTCATGGCTGGTAACTTTTACGCTGACTGAGCATATTTCTGTTCAGGAGAAAAAAGAATCCAGGGCGGCCGGGAAAAAGGCGGCGACAAAGCAAGGCGGCTCATCCGGTTCTGCCGGGCAGCAGACTGCTGGCGAGACTGAGGAAATGCTCACCTGGTTTGAGAAGAAAGTGCTTAAGCCAGTTAACGAGGCGCTGGGGTAAGAATGAAGCCGATTAAACGTCTTTACCTTTCAACGGATGAGATTCACATCGCTGATGCCAGCATGGTGCTGGAGTTAAACAGCTGTGGCCGTGGGTTCATTACGGCGGAGACAACAACGGACTATACCGGGAAGCTGGTGCGGCTGGATGTGGGGTATACCGATCTGATCCTGCGCTGGTTTACCGGATATGTTGAACGCTCGCAGCCCGCTGAAAATGGGTTTCAGCGTCTGTTTGTGCGTGAGCTGGTCGGCGTGTTTGAACGCATGTGGCCATGTTCTTTTCAGCACCCGACGTTGCGCAGCGTGGCCAGCTGGCTGGAAGAAAACAGCGGTATTACGGTAACCGTGCCGGATGCTGAATACACCGATAAACCGATCCCACACTTTACGCACAGCGGAACGGGATACCAGTTGCTGGATAATCTCGGTAAAGCCTTTGGGATAACAGATTACGTCTGGTATCAGCTGCCGGATGGTACGTTGTATGCTGGCGGTGCTGAAAAAGCGCTATTTGCCGATCGTCCGGTAGATATCCCTGCGGAATTTAGCCAGGGCGCAGCGGGAGGAAATTCCATAACGCTGCCGCTGGTTCAGAGTCTGCGCCCCGGTGTGGAAATGAACGGCGAGCGCGTCACAAAGGTACATCTTCAGAATGACACGATGGCGGTAACGTGGACGCCACGCAACCGCAAAACGGGTGCAGCACTGCAAAAAACACCCGCACAGCGCCAGATTGAAAGCCATTACCCGGAGCTGGCGTCAGGGTTGCATCTGCCAAAATTTGGCCGGGTGATGGCGCACAGCGAAGCGGTGAAAAGTGGTAATTTTGCTGATCCGTTCCGCCCTCGTTATTCCGTTGATGTGCAGCTGCTGGACGCTGACGGAAAGCCAGACACCAATACTCCGATTTACTCCGCTGTTCCGCTGCCAGTGCCGATGGCTGGCAATGACTCCGGGATGTTCCAGTTTCCGCACGTGGGCACGCAGGTGGAGATTGGCTTTACGGATGGCAGACCGGATAAGCCGTTTATTCGCCAGACCGTGCCAGAGGGTACAAGTTTGCCGGATGTGCAGCCAGGTGAGCAGCTGCAACAGCAGCGGGAGGAAGTGTCACAGCGTGTCACGGTGGCGGGTGACTGGGTACGCAAGACTGACCAGACGATCGATGAAACGTCAATGGCGCGAAGCGTCAAAGCGGATAAGGAAACCCGCGAGCTGGTAAGCCGCGAAACCACGGTTAAAGCCACTGATAAAATAACAGTGCTGGGAACGGCCACGCTAATGGCCGGAGCAATACAGCGGGTGTGTACCGGTGATTACAGTCAGGCCGTACAGGGTAGCCGTCTGGCCAGCATTGGCGGGAACGATGAAACCGAGATTACAGGAAGCAAAAAAGTAATCGCAGGTGCTGACCTGATAGAGCAAATCGGGAAGATTCGCAAAAGCGTGGCTGCCGTGAAACAGGAAATTATTGCCCCCTCTGTGTGGATTGGTTCCGGCGCTATCAACGTGGCACAGCTGATGTTAGATACGCTGGATGTGCTAAAAGAGCTGGCAACGCAGACCGCAGCCCACACGCACAGTAACACGGGAGCCCCGGTCAATGCGTCAGCCATTACGGCGACAGGCGCGACGGCCACAACACTAAGCGGGAAGTATTCACCCGTTATCAGCAAGTAACCCAAAGCCCGCGCCATGCGGGTTTTTTATTGCCCTCGTTATACCCCTCACCAGACGCCGCCAGCGCCACGCTGCGGTGATTCGTCGCTAATCCATTACACCGCAACATGATAAATAGATCGTGCTGACTGCGTAGCGCTGGCAGCGCCAGAGCATGACTAAATAAATCTTTCGCCGACGAAATCGGCACTACACCGCACCCGCCTGCGGGTTTTGGATCATAAAAATTTTTCAGTTTTATTTTTCTACAAACGGCAGCGCCAGGCCGCACCACTGCTGGCGGTTTGCCGGAGAACGGGAACTGAAAAGATTGAAAAGAATTTCACTGTTTTTCAGTTCAGTGGATCTGTGAAGGATCTAATGAAAAACATAACCAACAGAAAAATAAGGAGAAAATAAATTTTGCGTGGGTTTGCGTGGATCGTTTGCGGGAATTGCTGCTGACAATAAAAAACCCGCGCTGCCGGAGCTGGTGCGGGTTGTCAGTGTTTCAGGTACTTTTTCGAAACTGAAATTAATAATAATGACTGCGAACAATTTCGATGACTTCCTGCTCGTCTGCTGCTCCGGGAAAAACTGCGATTAAGTAGTCTTTGCCGTCAATGGTTATTCTTTGGATTGGCGCGTCATACATGCGTTCTAAAGTCGGTGGCATGTCTCGTTTAAATTCCCATGAATTTACCGATTTCATCATGGAGATATGCGTTAGCAATTCATCAACACTCCATTCCTCAACTTGTTTTTTATCGGTGATAACTATTATGTTTTTCATGCATCACAGCATCCATTTGGTGATTATGTGCGCATGTTACCTCAGCGCACACACAGTGCAAACCATAAACTGGTGAATATGGCTGAGTCATTATTGCGACATTAATGATGGTTGTTGTTTTTAATATGTTGTATTTAAAGGTTATTATTGTACTTAACAGACTATATTTTATAGCTATGGCTAAACGTTAAATTTTTGTACTCAGAGCACGATCCATTACAATGGGGGCAATTTATAAGATGCTTTGACGCGTCACACCGATGAGGAAGTGCTATGAACCGCCGCGCAGGTAAGCCAACAACAAAAAAAGTGACGCAGCTGGTGAATGTGGAAGAACACGTTGAAGGGTTCCGTCAGGTGCGTGAAGCGCATCGCCGCGAGCTGATTGATGACTATGTCGAGCTGATTTCTGATTTGATCCGTGAAGTGGGCGAGGCGCGTCAGGTGGATATGGCCGCGCGGCTGGGCGTGTCGCAGCCGACTGTCGCGAAAATGTTAAAACGTCTGGCGGGCGTGGGGCTGATCGAGCAGATCCCATGGCGTGGCGTTTTCTTAACGCCTGAAGGCGAGAAGCTGGCTCAGGAGAGCCGCGAGCGTCATCAGGTTGTCGAGAGCTTTTTACTGGCGCTGGGCGTTAGCCAGGATACCGCCCGTCGTGATGCCGAAGGCATTGAACATCATGTCAGCGAAGAGACGCTGGACATGTTCCGTCAGTTTACCCAAAAACATGGGCAGTACGTTGAATGACACCTCCTTTTATTCGGTCGCTGGCGCGCGATCGTTTTCTGCATCTGTTGCTGCTCATTGGCATAATCCTCACGTTTCTGGTTCCGTTTGCCCCGGCGCGTTGGCCGGCCGCGATTGACTGGCATACCATCATTACCCTGAGCGGTTTAATGCTGCTCACTAAAGGCGTTGAGCAGAGCGGTTATTTTGATGTGCTCGGGCGTAAGATGGCGCGGCGTTTCGTTACCGAGCGACAGCTGGCTATCTTTATGGTGCTGGCGGCGGCGTTGCTATCGACCTTTCTGACCAATGATGTGGCGCTGTTTATTATTGTGCCGCTCACGCTGACGCTCAAAAAATGGTGCGCCATTCCGGTTAACCGCTTGATTATTTTCGAGGCGCTGGCAGTAAACTCCGGTTCACTGCTCACGCCCATCGGCAACCCGCAGAATATTTTGCTGTGGGGCCGCTCCGGCCTGAGCTTCCCGGCTTTTACATTGCAAATGTTACCGCTGGCGCTGGCGATGATGGCGACGCTGCTCGTTCTCTGCTGGTGCTGTTTTCCAGCGAAAAAACTGCAATTTCAAAGCAGCGATACCACACCTTCATGGCGGCCAAAGCTGGTATGGTGCTGCCTGGCCTTCTATCTGGTTTTCCTCGCGGCACTGGAGATGAAGCTCGAACTGTGGGGGCTGGTGTGCGTGGCCGTGGGCTTCCTGCTGCTGGAGCGGCGCGTGGTTTACAGTGTCGACTGGTCCCTGCTGCTGGTCTTTATGGCGATGTTCATTGATGTGCATCTGCTGACGCAACTGCCAGCATTGCAGCATTCACTGCATGGCGTCGGGCAACTGTCGAATGTTTCTTTATGGCTTACGGCGATTGGTCTTTCGCAGGTGATCAGCAACGTGCCTTCAACGATTTTGCTGCTTAATTATGTCCCGCCCTCCATTCTGCTCGCATGGGCGGTGAACGTCGGCGGTTTTGGCCTGTTGCCCGGCTCGCTTGCCAACCTGATTGCGCTACGTATGGCGAACGATCGCCGTATCTGGTGGCGCTTCCATCTCTATTCTCTCCCCATGCTGCTGTGGGCGGCGCTGGCCGGTTACGGTCTGCTGCATCTCCTCGGTCTCCTTTAATCTTTCAGACAGGCTCACAAAACGTGAGCCTTTTCGTTGCGTCACACAGCGCTTTCTAATATGACTAGCCATATATATTATTTGACTAGTCATATTTGAGGGCGTCATGATGAACACACTGCCAGCTGATTTTCTTTGGGGAAACTCTGTTTCCAGCATGCAAACCGAAGGCGCATGGAACGAGGGCGGAAAGGGGATGTCGGTGTATGACATTCGCGAGCCGAAAGAGCATGCCTCTGACTGGAAGGTCGCCACCGATAGCTACCATCGCTTCGACGAAGATTTTGATTTAATGCAGGATCTGGGCATGAACTGTTACCGCTTCCAGATTGCCTGGAGCCGCGTTTGCCCGGACGGCGACGGTGAGTTTAATGACGAAGGGATCGCGTTTTATCAACGCTTTATCGATGGGCTTGTCGCGCGCGGCATCGCGCCGATGATTTGCCTCTATCATTTCGACATGCCGCTGGCGCTGGCGGAAAAATACAACGGTTTCACCGATCGCCGGGTAATGGACGCGTTCATCCGCTATGGCAAGAAGATGATCGATTGCTTTGGCGACCAGGTGACCTGGTGGCTCACCTTCAATGAACAGAACCTTTACCATATGCCGGAAGCATTTTTGATTTCCGGTTATATGCAGGGTGAGAAAACGTTACGCGAGCTTTATCAGATTCAGCACCACGTGATGATGGCGCACGCACATCTCACACACTATCTGCATGAAACCAAACCCGGCAAGCTGATGGGCGGCATGCTGGCGCACGCCCAGGTGTACCCGGCAACCTGTAAACCGCGCGATGTGTTCTGCGCCCGTCAACTCGACGAATTCTTCAATCAGAATCTGTTACGCGCGTTTGCGGGGCAGGGCTACAGCCCGGAAGTGATGGCATTTGTCGAGAGAGAAGGTTTGCGTGATATTTATCGCGAAGAAGACCTCGCCGCATTGGCGACGCTAAAAAATGATTATATGGCCTTTAGCTACTATGCCAGCCGCACGTTGAGCAGCGATCCCATTCAGGAAGGCACTGCCGTCAATAACTATATGCGCTTTGGCGATACCCCCAACCCGCACCTGAAAGCCACCGAATGGAACTGGCAAATCGATCCGCTTGGGTTCCGCAGCATCATAACGCGATACTATAACGACTGGCGTCTGCCGGTCTTCCCGATAGAGAACGGCATTGGTGTGATTGAATCCTGGGATGGCGAAACGCCCGTCGCCGATGATTATCGCATCGCCTACCATCGCGACCATATCAACGCTATGAAAGAGGCCATTTTTGAGGATGGCGCACAGGTGATAGGCTATCTGGGCTGGGGGTTAATTGATATTCTCAGCTCCCAGGGCGACATGCGTAAGCGTTATGGCGTGGTGTATGTGAACCGGGAAAACCATGATTTGAAAGATTTGCGCCGCGTGCCGAAGAAAAGCTACGCGTGGTTGAAGCGGGCGATTCACAGCAACGGCGAAGAGATGTAACACCCATTAAGGAGCGGAAGATGGCGGCGAAGTACCTCTCCATCGCACAGGAAATTAAGCAGCGTATTCTGAGCCAGCGCTACCCGGCGACAGAACCGCTGCCCGATCAGCTGGCGCTGGCGGCTGAATTCAACACCAGCCGCATGACCATTCAGCAGGCGATGCGCCAGCTGATTGTTGAAGGCATTATCTATGCGCGTCAGGGGCAGGGGACGTTTGTGCGTAAAAACTTCCGCCAGCTTTCGCAGTGGGATGTCGCGGGCAGCGACTATTTCGGCGCAACGGAAACCTGGCGACATCTTGGTGAAGTAACAAGCCAGGTGATTGCATTTGAGGTGCGCTTCCCGGATGAAAAAGAACAAACCTCTCTGCTGATCAGTGCCGATGCGCCGGTGTATGACTTTATCCGCCTGCGTTTAGTCAACGGTGAACCGATTTCGCTGGATATGACAGTAATGCCGGTCGCGTTGGTGCCGGGGCTCAATAAATCACATCTGGAAAGTTCGGTATTTCGCTACGTGCGCGAAACGCTGGGCTTAAAGATGATGGGCTCATATCGTGTGGTGCGCGCCTGTAAACCGAATGCCTGCGACAGAGAGTATCTCAACTGCGACGAGACTGACCCGGTGCTGGAACTGGAGCAGGTTATTTATCTGGAAGACGGTACGCCACTGGAGTACGCACACTGTCATTATCGTTACGATCATGGCGGGTTTGTGATGGTGAATAATGGGTGAGGGGAGTGCGCGTTGGTGCCCTCACCCTAACCCTCTCCCACAGGAAGAGGGAACCGATTGTGCTCGTTTTCTCCCTCTCCCTGTGGGAGAGGGCCGGGGTGAGGGGAAAAAACGCACCAATACCCAAAAAAAATGGCGAAGCATCAGCTTCGCCATTTTCACATCTGAACCGAATCAGTTCAGACGAATCGGCACACCGGCACGATTCTGAATCGCCTGACTCAGCACGTCCTGGTCTACGTCAGACTGAGAGGTCACTTTCTGCACCGCAGAGTTCAGCGTAACCGGAACGGTTTCACCGCCTTCAAACTGGGCTTCAGTCGTTGACAGCGGATTGTGAACTTCAATGAAGCGGCTACCATCGGGTTCTGTGGTGGCTTTCACCGGCTCATCAATAAACTGGACGCGAGTACCGACCGGTACGCTTTCGAACAGGAACTTGATGTCTTCGTTACGCAGACGCACACAACCGTGGCTTACGCGCAGACCGATACCAAAGTTGGCGTTAGTGCCGTGAATCGCATACAGGCGACCGATGTACAGCGCGTAGAGACCCATCGGGTTATCCGGGCCAGCCGGAACCACTGCTGGCAGTGGGTTACCCGCGGCGCGATATTCCGCGTGCATTTTCGCTGTCGGCGTCCAGGTCGGGCCCGCTTTCTTACGTTCTACTTTGGTGGTCCAGTTAATCGGCGTGTCTTTGCCCAACTGGCCGATACCGATTGGCAGCACGATGACCGTGTTAGTGCCTTTCGGGTAGTAGTACAGACGCATTTCCGCGCTGTTGATCACGATACCTTCATGCACGGTATCCGGCAGAATCAGCTGCTGTGGAATGGTCAGTACGGTGCCGCCTTTTGGCAGATACGTATCCACGCCCGGGTTAGCTTCCAGCATGTTGGAAAGACCCATCTGATACTGCGCCGCAAAGTATTCCAGCGGCTGCTTGTTGTTTTCAGGGATGGTGATCACCTGATTCTGACCAATGACACGACTACCATCCGTCGGTAACGGATATGTCACTGCGGATGCGGTTTTACAGAAGCCAACGACTGCAAGCGCCGCAGCGAAAAGTGTTGTTAATTTCATGTTCATGTTGTTCGAGATATCAGTGCCACTCAGGCTGTGGTTGGAAAATCGGATGTATGATGGAAGCGCATTATATGTGCATTCCCGGCAACAGGGAATTCAGATGTGTACGAAATCACATTTTTTTCACTTAGGTGACAGTTTAGCCCGTTACGAAGGCGGGCGATTTTAATTCGGAATTGTGGCATAATAGGCGGTTTGTCACATTCCTCAGGATACTTCCGTGTTAGTTACCAGCAACGTTACCATGCAGTTTCAAAGGTAGTAAAAAAATCATGGGATGTGGTGCTTCTGTGCTTCCTAGAAGATTTGACGAAATTATCTTTGTATGATTTTTGATTCTGTTCTCAAGCAGGTTATCTGCCGAAAAATCCAGCATTTTAATGAAAATATAGGTGACTGATAGTTCTTTTCGTTATATTCGAATCCATGATTTAGTTATAAAAGCTATAAAAAAAATTCTGCATTTTCAGATAAATGCTGTAGCATGAAAGCATTAGTTAAGACTTGAGATAAATCGTCATCAACTGAGTTGCAAAACTCGCGGAAAGCTTAACTGCTTTCTACCTTTTTACCCCCACGCATGGCTCCTGACGCCTCCGGGCAGTACTGGCAGCATAGCATGATGGGTATTCGAACCCTCTGGGCGACAGAGGGTTCGTGGAGCGGGGAGCTAGTGCTGTTCAATCTCATCCTTATGAGGGCGAGCCTTTGGTGTTTAAGTGAGCAAAATGTTCACGCGCCATCGGACATAAGGAAAAAGTCGACATGAAAAAAGACAGCTTAACTAAAGAACAGCAGGCACAGAGCAAATCAACCTTGAAGAAGTGGTTGGTTACTGGATGGAAAGGTGTGAAACTCGCAATTCGCGTAGCTAACATCATATGTACAGTGATTAACTATTTTGAAGGGGGAGACGAGTAATGTGTCCTCCCTGGTTTCAAAACAAGTAGGTACAAGTATGTTAAATAAAGCCTTGAAATTGATTAGACAATACCATCAGCAAACTGTTTTGGAACTTTCTCAGGCGACCTCTCTTCCAAAAGAAACTATCTTACTATTGGAAAATGGTTCCGTAGCTCCTTCGTTAGATGTGCTCAATAAGTACTCAGAGCATTTTGACATCCCAGTTAAATCATTACTTTTTTTCTCCGAGTCTTTGTATAAAAGTAATAAATTTTCAGAGCGGTTTAGACTGAATTGTGCGGGTAAAATTTTAAATGTAGTCGAATGGATTGCTAAAAAAAATGAAATCTAAACCCGAACTTAAAATCTCAACGCGAGATAAATCATACAAATTAATTGATTCCCCGCTATATAAACTGAAAAACAAAAAAAGACTGGCGCAACTTTTAAATATAAACCTTTGTGATTTCCGCAAGTTAACAAGCGATGATGAAAACTACTCTGTATTTGAGCAATTATCAAAAAAAGGAAAAGTGCGAAAAATACAAAAGCCAGTTCACAAACTGGATGTGGTGCACACGAGGATCGCTAGTCTTATATGCCGCATTCAGACTCCATCGTATCTGCATTCTGGAAAAAAAACATGTTCCAATATTAGTAATGCTAGTGCGCATATAAATGAGTTGAATTTGCTCACTACAGATATTAAATCATTTTTTCCATCGACAACAAGGAATATGGTTTTTTCTTTCTTTTATTCTGTGATGAAAACTTCATCTGATATAGCTGATATTCTATCGCATATCTGTACTTGCCATGGACATATACCTACAGGGAGTAGGATTAGTATGCCGTTGGCATTTTGGTCCAACATTAGAATGTTTACAGAGCTAGAAAATTTAAGCCGGTCATTAAATGTGACTATGACAGTCTATGTTGATGATATTACTTTTTCAGGTGAGAAAGTTAATCGACTATTTATGTCCTGTATGAGAAAAATTGTTGCTAAACATGGTCATCAGGTTCATCCAACAAAAACTAAACTTTATGGGGCAAACCTTCCTAAATTGGTGACCGGAGTTATTGTACACTCCAATGTCCTGAAAATTAGGAATGAACAACACCTGCTGCTTTCAAGAGAGCTGGAACAATGGCGGATTATCAAAGATGAACCATATGCAATTAATGCTAATATAACAAGTAAACTTGTCGGAAGACTTTATTCCATGGGTGTTATAGAGCAGCGTTATAAAGAAAAAGTCAGGACAATAAAAAATAATACTGCATTTTGAATAGCTGTTCAGTATGAATGCAGGGCATTGCGCCGACTGGCTAAAGTGATATCCTTGAGGGGGCTATGTCAGCCCCTTTATCTCAATATGCGATAATTTGTATTAGCTCAGACCTGAT
>NZ_VTZO01000021.1:0-2498 GCF_008369545.1 Pseudocitrobacter sp. 73
AGGTTTTTTTCTTTTTGGCCCCTGCCAGGCTCACACCGAGATTTCTCGGTATAGTGAGTATACCTTTACTGCAATATTGAAAATCTATAAATACATCTACAATAAAAAAAGCAAAAGTCAACGGCTCAATCCCTCGCAAGGGAAAATTAAAATTTCCCCTTACTCACGATTTCCAATAAAAGAAAAAAGACAGAACGCTGAGCAAGTCAAAATTTTAATTTTGGCTTGTGAAGGGTTGACCAAGCGAAGCGCGGTAGATTGCCCGGAACGGGAAGGTCTGTTGTAGCGGTAGCGAAAACACATCTCCCTGAAAGGGGGTTTTCTTCTGTGAAGCCTGGTAAGTTCTATGCTCGATCTGGAGGTTTGCACCGTTTACTCTCTTACTTTCTTATTGTTTTAATCTTACATACCCCTCTAACCCTTACCACAACTGACTTAAATCAAAAAAAAGTTATAGTTTCCTATAACCGAAAAGTTATAGATTTCTATAACCCCAGTTATAGATTTCTATAACCCCCCTAAGTTGGTCATTCGACCAACTTCATATAACTAAGTTATAAAAAGTTGTAATCATGTATTGACTAGTTGTATATTTAGCTTATAACTGAGTTATAAGTATTTATAATTTAATTATTAAAAGGGGTTTAATATGAAAAAAAATAAATTAGTAAATAAAGAAAATTTCTCAATATTAGAGACTTTACCGGAAGATCCATTATTTGAAAATAAATCGATGTTAGAAATGGATTTAAATCAATTCGATTTATTTAATAGAGTTGCAAACGAAGCCGTTGAAGAGCTTGTTATAAGGGAAATTAACGATCCTAATGACCGAAGCGATAAAAACAATGATGGTATTAATTTAAATGCTAAAGTCTATGTAGAGAAAGAAAAAAAGACTTCATTAAAAAAAGATTTTGTTATTACATTTGTTGAAAATCTTGAAGCTTTAGCAAAATTAAATTTAAAACCAAACGAGTTTAGAATTATCGTTGAAATTGTAAAGGTTATGGAATACGGAAATTTAATTAACCTTTCACAATCAACGATTGCGAAAAATTTAAATCTTGCTAAATCTAACGTAAGTTATTATTTTAAAAATCTCAAAAAGAAAAATATTTTAGTAGAAAAAGATGGGCATGTTTTTATGAATAGTAATATTTTTTCAAAAGGTTTAGCCCATCGTTTAGACGAAGAAAAAAGAAAAAATTTGAGATCTGCGCAAGTCGAAGACGAGAATTTCAAAAATACATTTTAAAACCAACGGGAAATTTTACACTGTTTCCCGTTCCGGGCTTTATAATTTTAAAGCCTTTGGCTTATGCTCTGCCTTGTAATTATTGTTTTGCTGTTTCTGGGTGTATTCTGCATCTGCTGCTTCAATAGCAGCATTGAAGAGCTGTTTAAATTCTGCCGGTTTATGCTCTTGTATTAGATCTAAAACATCGCTGTTGATTTTATATTTTTCATATCTCTGCGCAATTGAAGTATTTTCTTTTAACTGCCTTTTGTATTCTATTATTTCTAACTCCATATCTTTTAGTTTTCTATTTTTATTTTGGATAATTTGATCTTGCTCAGCCGTGGCTTTGGCCACTGCCAGCTTCTGCTCTTGTTGTACCCGTTCCTGGACTCTTCTGTTGAAGTTTTGACGGAGATCTGACAACTCAGCCTCTGAATGCTCTAAACGGCTCTTAAACCCGTTTAGACGAGCTATCAAGGGCTTTCGTTCGTTCTTGTAAGGTTTTAGAGCCTTTCGTATGTAACGATTAACCTCAGCTCCTGTGTAGTGCTTAGGCACTACCTCCGGATCTCTAAATATTTTTTTCTTTTCTTCCGTTTCAATAACTCTAATTTTTTCAATTTTATTATTTTCGATTTCTAATTCGGTTTGATTTTTGATGTTTTTAATGTCGCTGTAAAATTCCTTAACTTCTTTATATTTTGCATTGGAAATTTCTTTTTTAACCCCACGGATTAAACCCAATGGTTTATTATATTTAAAATAAATATCCTGCATTGTTTCATATTTTTTCATATAAGATTTATTGTTTAATTTATATTCCCCGTTTTTATATTCGATTCCAGTTATAAAAGCGTGAATATGTGGGGTTTGCTCGTCTAAGTGTAAAACTGCATTAATTGCATTTTCCCCAAATTCATTTTGCAAATACTCCATTTGAACTTTTACCCAATCCTCTAATTTTTTGTTATTTTCAAAAAATTCAGGGGAAGCAGTTAAAATTAATTCATTACAAACAACAGAAGTAGAATTACGAGCTTTAACATTGGTTGCTTGGAACCTTGCATTAAGATCAGTTCTTAAATCACCAGAACCGATTAAAATTCGGTTTTGGGATTTAAGGTTAGGATCTGCATTATGTGTTTTTCTCAATCGCATATTGTGAGAATTTTTTCCAGCGATTGAAGTATTTTTTGTTTTTTCAACTCTTAAAATTGCATAAGCCATATTTGAAAACCTCCCGGTAAAAGCAGTA
>NZ_VTZO01000022.1:0-123299 GCF_008369545.1 Pseudocitrobacter sp. 73
ATGATCAGAATTATAGGGTGTTCTTTCTGCGTGCGACGTGCGATAAACGTCAGTTGCGCGCTGCCCCACGGCGACTCCGCCCCTTCAACCGGCACAGAAAAATCCTCGCGCACTGGTTTTTGTGTATCAACATACTGCCAGTTAGGCAACTGTTCAGCCCAGCCGGTGCGTAGCAGGCCATCTTCTTTTAGGGTGCGAAAGTTTTCCCCGTTGACCCATAGCAGATCCACTGAACCGCCAGAGGTGCGCCCGGCTTTGGCTACGGTCTGAATGCGTTTGACCGTATCCGCCGCATCGGCAATGTGCACGATGCGCAGGTTTATCGCGTAATTGCGTTTAACCTCGTCACGCACCCAGTCCAGGTAATTGTTGACCGCGCTATCTCCGCCCCAGGCATTGAACCAGACAGTTTGCCCTTTAGCGTGTTGCTCAATTTCCTGCCAACGTGCGTCCTGGGCTATCGCCAGTTGTGAACAGAACAGCAACGCACTCAGGCACGCTATCCCTTTACGCATAACGCGCATAATGACCTCTCAGAATCGCGAATCATGATTTTGACGTTGTGTTATTTTCATCCGGCAAGCGGCAAAGCCCTTGCGCAGGAATGTCCATTGACGAATTAAATCGTGCAGAAAGGTTTTGTAATCCAATCAGCGCGGTAAGTTCAGTCAGAGCCTGTGCATCGAAGTGTGCAGATAATTTTGCTCTCAGATCGTCATCGACCTGCGGCGGCGTCAGGCTGGCCGCTTCTGCATAGGCCAGCGCCAGCTTTTCTGTCTCGCTGAATAGCGTACTGTTCCGCCATTCGGACACGGCCAGCAATTTCTCCATACTGCCCGTATGCTGCGCAATTTTCATATTGGTAATATCCACACAAAACGCGCAGTGACACAGTTGTGCAATACGGGCACTTACCAGCGCGCGCAGAAGCGGATCCACAGGCGATCGCTTACGCTCGAGATAACCGACAAACAGGGATACCAAATAAAAAATAAAGGGAATGCGTCCCCACCAGTAAATAGGGTTGAGCACCTGGCCATAATGGCGTCGGTGCAACCAGGCCTGAGGACGTAAAATAAGCGGGATCGCGCGCAGAGGCGGTAAAGCCATCAGGAATTCCTCTTCTGACGTTCACGGTAAAGGCTTTTAGCAACAAAAACGACGACAGATAAAGCAAACAGCGTAAACAGCCCGGTAATAAACCAAAAAGTGCCGCCGGTCAGCATGCTTCCGGCCCATGAGTATACCAGGGTTGCAGGCAGTTGGCCGATGGCCGTCGCCATGAAGAAATGGCGAAAGCGAATTGATGTTAAACCTGCAGCATAGCTAATCGGATCGAAAGGAACAAAGGGCAACAGGCGGCAAATGAGGATGGTATGTTTTCCATAGCGCGCGAAAAACGTATCCATGCTCTGTAAAACCATTTTTCCGGTCAGTTTTTCCACGACGTCGCGTCCCAGGATCCTTGCAATGTAAAAACAGAGCGTCGCCCCTGTCATGGCGCTGCTCCAGGACAACACAGCCCCCCAGAAGGCGCCAAACAATGAGGCGTTAGCGAACGTGATGAGAAAGGCGGGTAGAGGGGCAATGATGGCCTGGAGTATCATCAGGAAAAAGGAGACCGTTGCCGCCTGCGCGCCATATGAATCGATAAAACGTTCAATCGCGTGCTGATCCAACGACGTAAATGCGCTGATACTTTGCTGAATAAAAGTATTGACCGTCGGTACCCCCAACCACAGGGCGACACACAAAAGTGCCAACAGGACGAGGATAATACGGCGATAATTAATTCCCGGGGTTTTGCTGCGCATTTTATATCCGTGGTAGCGAAGAACAGAGGGACAGCGTTTCAGATGGCGTAATTACCTTCTGAGGCCCCAGGATAAACCGTGATCCAGATTTTGTTTCCCTGATATCTTAATCATTAGCATTATTATGCTCACCTTGCACGCTGACTGTTCGATCCGGCAGAACAATCTTTTTATATCGACCATACCGTTTAGCAATGTGTATTAAAGCCCACAATAAAACGCCAGCCAGACTGAGCTTGATTATAAAGGCACCATTTATACCCTGTGTGGCAAGCTCATTGGCCATGACGGAATAAATGACGATGCCGGGCAGAGTTGTGATGGCTGAAATAAGGGTGAATGACCAAAAAGGGAGTGCCGTCAGCCCGTAGGCGTAATTCTGAATATTATAAGGAAAAAGGGGAATCAGCCGTGTCAGGATTAAAAAATCCGTTCCACTGCGGGCAATCCCGTTTTCGATAGCCTGAAAGACAGAGGTATGGCCGATATATTTGAGTAAGAGTTCCCGCCCAAGCCAGCGGGCAATCAGGAATGAGAGCGCTGATGCGAATGTTGCGGCAATCAACGAGAGTAACGACCCCCAGAATGCGCCAAAAACTACCCCTCCGGCGATCACCAGCAGGCTGCCGGGCATGAGGCACAGCGTGGAAATAATAAACAGGCCGATAAATATTCCATATCCCCACACTCCGCTTTGACGAAGAGTTTCTTGCAAATGCTGGAGATCGCGCAAGAGACTAACCCGTTCAAATGTATGTTCAAGAAGAACGACAAGCGCCAAAAAAATAGCGATAAGGAGAAATTTATATCCTGATGTTAGAGTGACTTCTTTGGCATTCTTTCTCTTTCCTGCTGTCGTGGGTAAAAGATGAGGCAAGTACAAAATCGAGCAGACGGTATAGTAAAACCGGCGTAACAACAAATTTAAACTGAATTTTATTGATTTGTTTCAAAGTCGAGAGTCCTCCTGACCGCAGTCGGCCAGGAGTAAAGGAGGCTATTATTCTTTAAACGTCGCCCAGATTGGCGCGTGGTCAGAAGGTTTTTCCATGCTGCGAATTTCGTAATCAATCCCTGTTTCAATGCAGCGCTCCGCCAGCGGCGGGCTCGCCAACAGCAGGTCAATGCGCAGACCACGATTATCATCAAAGCCTTTAGAACGATAATCGAACCACGAGAAGCGATCGTGGGTTTCCGGGTTGGCATGGCGGAACGTATCGACCAGGCCCCAGTTCAGCAGACGTCCCATCCACTCGCGTTCTTCCGGCAGGAAGGAGCATTTGCCGGTACGCAGCCAGCGCTTACGATTCTCTTCGCCGATACCAATGTCCAGGTCCGTCGGGCTGATATTCATATCGCCCATAATCAGCACCGGATTGGTACTTTTCAGCTCGTTCTCCAGGTAATCCTGAAGGTCCTGATAAAACTTCGCTTTCGCCGGGAATTTGGTTTCGTGATCGCGGCTTTCGCCCTGCGGGAAGTAACCGTTGATGACGGTGACATTCCCCAGCGGCGATGGGATTTCGGCGATGATCAGACGACGCTGTGCTTCTTCATTATCGTTGGGGAAACCACGGCGCACGGCAACAGGCGTCGCTTTGGTCAGCAGGGCAACGCCGTAGTGACCTTTCTGCCCATGATAGAAAATGTTGTAACCGAGCTTTGCCACCTCTTCGAGAGGGAACATATCGTCGTGAACTTTTGTCTCCTGCAAGCCGATGACATCAGGTTGATGTTTTTCAACGATGGCTTCCAGTTGATGGGGGCGTGCGCGCAGGCCGTTGATATTAAAAGAGACAAATTTCATAGTCGCTGCCACTTTGCAAGGTGAATTGTAACGGAATGGTATCAGAAATGGTGGCTTACGTGAACGATTCGTCAGAATTTGCGAGGCGCTACGAGGAACCTGCAATTGACCGTCAAAAAGCCAGAAAACGGGTCGATTTTATCAGGGGATGAGCAGAGAATTCGCGTGGGTGCTTGAGGCTTTCTGGCTTCAGGTAATCGATGAGGTTCAGAAGGACGAAAGCCCCAGGAAGATGTTTAAAATCAACCTGAGGCTAGCTTCCGAACCCAACAATTCGGATGTTAGTCTCTTCTTTGCATGGAGGCAAGACATGCTGACGAAATACGCCCTTGTGGCAATCATAGTGCTATGCATAACGGCACTGGGATTCACGCTGATGGTACGAGACTCATTGTGCGAGTTGAGCATCCGGGAGCGTGGTATGGAGTTTAAGGCCATTCTCGCTTACGAACCGAAGAAGTAGCCTGACGCGCGGGGAACTATCCCCGCGTTTCGGATGGCTGGGTTTAGCATTCAATGCACCCAATTTTTTCTTTTGCTTCATATCACCCTATGCTCCGCAGCGTAATAGAGCAAAATCTGCACCACATTGACGCGTCTGGCTCCCAAATGGCGCACAAAACTACGATAAATTTCGTAAGGGATCACAATTCCAGAATTATATTTTATTAATGCATAATCGTGCGAATGATATCTCTGGAATCATCGATTGAATGCACTTTATTCACTATTTATGCAAGTTTAGTGAATAGTGTGTATTTGTAACACATTGATATTTCTTGCTCATCTTCTGGTTATGCATTTTTAGCGCTGGCTGGCACGAACCCTGCAACCTACATTTACAGCGCAAACACCTATATTTATTAACATAAATGAAACCTTTCATTTACCAGAAGAGGTCGCTATGTCTCAGTCAATTACCCGTCAGGATTTCGATCAGTGGATGATGCCGGTTTACGCGCCGGCACCGTTTATTCCGGTACGAGGCGAGGGTTCTCGCCTGTGGGATCAACAGGGAAAAGAGTATATCGACTTTGCGGGTGGCATTGCGGTCAATGCATTGGGGCATGCGCATCCGGCGATGATTCAGGCGCTCACTGAACAAGCAAATAAGTTCTGGCATACGGGCAACGGCTACACCAATGAACCTGCGCTGCGTCTGGCAAAACAGCTGATTGATGCCACGTTTGCCGACCGGGTATTTTTCTGCAACTCCGGGGCCGAGGCTAACGAAGCCGCGCTTAAGCTGGCGCGAAAATACGCGCACGATACGTTTGGCAGCCATAAAAGTGGCATTGTCGCGTTCAAGAATGCCTTCCATGGCCGCACGCTGTTCACCGTTTCGGCGGGCGGACAACCAGCCTATTCACAGGATTTTGCGCCGTTGCCCCCGGATATTCGTCACGCGGTCTATAACGATCTGGCTTCCGCCAGCGCGCTGATTGATGACGGCACTTGCGCCGTGATCGTCGAACCGATGCAGGGGGAAGGCGGCGTGGTGCCTGCCGATCCGGCATTTTTACGCGGCCTGCGCGAACTGTGCGATCGCCACGATGCATTGCTGATTTTTGATGAGGTGCAAACCGGCGTAGGACGCACGGGCGAGCTGTACGCTTATATGCACTACGGCGTGACGCCCGATCTCCTGACTACCGCAAAAGCACTGGGTGGCGGCTTCCCGGTGGGCGCATTGTTGGCAAAAGAAACGTACGCCAGCGTGATGACGGTGGGTACCCACGGAACGACCTACGGCGGGAACCCTTTAGCCAGCGCGGTGGCGGGCGCGGTCTTTTCCATCATTAATACGCCGCAGGTACTCAACGGCGTCAAGCAGCGTCAGCAGTGGTTTACCGAGCGCTTGTTGTCGATAAATGCGCGCTACAGCCTCTTTAATGAGATACGTGGCCTGGGGCTGTTGATCGGCTGTGAGCTGAAAGCGGCTTACGCGGGTAAAGCGAAACAGATCAGTCAGCTGGCTGCGGAAGAGGGGCTGATGGTGCTGATCGCGGGGGCCAACGTGGTGCGCTTTGCGCCGGCGCTGATTATCTCAGAGGAAGAGGTTACGCATGGTCTTGACCGCTTTGAACGCGCCTGTGAACGTTTCCTGGCAGGAGTCTCGCCATGATGATTATCCGTCCAATCGAACGCGAGGACCTGCCTGGCCTGCTACGATTAGCAGCAGAGACGGGCGGCGGGCTGACTTCGCTCCCAGCCGATGAGTCTACGTTGTCAGCGCGCATTAACCGGTCCCTGGCGACCTGGCGGGGGGAACTTCCGCGCAGTGAACAGGGCTACGTATTCGTGCTCGAAGAGAGTGAAAGCAGCAACGTGGTGGGCATTTGCGCCATCGAGGTGGCGGTGGGGTTGAACGATCCCTGGTACAACTATCGGGTCGGTACGCTGGTACATGCTTCGAAAGAGCTGAACGTTTACAACGCGCTGCCAACCCTCTTTTTAAGTAACGACCACACCGGCAGTAGCGAACTTTGCTCGCTGTTCCTGGAACCTGAATGGCGTAAAGAGAACAACGGTTATCTGTTATCGAAAGCGCGTTTTCTGTTTATGGCGGCGTTCCGCGATCGCTTCAGCGAAAAAGTGGTGGCGGAGATGCGTGGTGTGATTGATGAACGCGGCTACTCACCCTTCTGGGATGCGCTGGGAAAACGCTTTTTCTCTATGGATTTTTCTCGCGCGGATTATTTGTGCGGCACGGGACAGAAGGCGTTTATTGCTGAACTGATGCCGAAGCATCCTATTTATACCGATTTTTTGTCCGACGAGGCGCGGGCAGTCATTGGCCAGGTACACCCGCAAACTGCGCCCGCACGTAAGGTGCTGGAAAAAGAAGGATTTCGCTACCGCGATTACGTCGATATTTTCGATGGCGGCCCGACGCTGGAGTGCGATCTCGACCGCATTCGCGCGATTCGCAAAAGCCGGCTGGTGACGGTAGCGGAAGGCCAGCCCGCACCGGGCGAGCTGCCCGTCTGCCTGGTGGCTAACGAACAATACCAACATTTCCGCGCCATGCTGGTGGCGGCGGATCCCCATTGCGACAAGCTGTTACTCAACGCACAACAGCTGGATGCCCTGAAATGCCGCGCCGGTGATAGCGTTCGCCTGGTGCGCCTTTGCCCGGAGGAGAAAAAAGTATGAGTTTATGGATTGGTGGTGAATGGCTCGACGGGCTCGGGCAGGCGCGGGAGAAAACCAACCCGGTTAGCGGGCAAATGCTCTGGCAGGGGCAGGATGCCGGTCCCGGTCAGGTTGCCCAGGCGGTTGCCGCCGCCCGTGCCGCCTTTCCCAACTGGGCCCGTGAACCTTTTGAATTACGTCAACGTATTGCTGAAACGTTCGCCCAGTTACTGGAAAGTCGTAAAGCGTCGCTGACCGAGATTATCGCCAGTGAAACGGGGAAGCCGCGTTGGGAAGCCGCTACGGAAGTGGCGGCGATGATCAATAAAATCGCTATTTCCGTTCGGGCCTATCACGCCCGCACCGGCGAGCAACATACCGATATGCCGGACGGCGCGGCTACGCTGCGTCATCGCCCACACGGCGTGCTGGCGGTGTTCGGCCCCTATAACTTCCCCGGCCATCTACCGAATGGACATATTGTCCCGGCGCTGCTGGCGGGGAATACGGTGGTGTTTAAGCCCAGCGAGCAGACACCGCTGAGTGGTGAAGTGGTGATGAAACTATGGCAGGAAGCCGGGCTACCAGCGGGCGTGCTGAATCTTATCCAGGGTGGACGGGAAACCGGAGAAGCCTTAAGCAGCGATCCGGGTATTGATGGGCTGCTTTTCACCGGCAGCTCCCACACCGGTTTTCAGCTGCATCGCCAGCTGGCGGGGCAGCCGCAGAAAATCCTTGCCCTTGAGATGGGCGGCAATAACCCGCTGATAGTTGATGAGCCGGAGGATATTGATGCGGCGGTGCATCTGACGATTCAGTCAGCCTTTATTACCGCCGGGCAGCGATGTACCTGCGCACGACGTCTGCTGGTGAGTCGCGGCGATCGTGGCGATGCTTTTTTGCGCCGTCTGGTAACGGTTGCACAACGTATTATTCCCGGTGCTTGGGATGCTGAGCCGCAGCCCTTTATGGGCGGCTTAATTTCACCGCAGGCCGCGCAGCTGGTGCATCAGGCGTGGTTGCAGCATGTCGCTAACGGCGGAGTCACGTTGCTCGAACCGCGTGTATTGCAAAGCGGCACCTCGCTGCTTACGCCCGGGATTGTCGATCTCACTGAAGTGAGTGAAGTGCCCGATGAAGAGGTCTTTGGCCCGTTGCTATGCGTGTGGCGCTATGACGATTTCGATGAAGCGATTGCCCTTGCCAACAATACCCGCTACGGCCTGGCAAGCGGGTTAATTTCCCCTGACCGGGAGAAATTCGACCGCCTGCTGCTGGAAGCGCGCGCCGGGATAGTGAACTGGAATAAACCCCTCACCGGTGCTGCAAGCACTGCCCCATTTGGCGGCGCGGGGGCCTCGGGGAATCATCGTCCCGGCGCATGGTACGCCGCAGATTACTGCGCCTGGCCAATGGCAAGCCTGGAATCACCAACGATTTCACTGCCGCAGAGCCTGAGCCCTGGGCTTGATTTTAGCCAGGAGAGTGCGTCATGAATGCCTGGGAGGTCAATTTTGATGGCCTGCCAGGCCTGACGCACCATTACGCCGGATTATCTTTTGGTAATGAAGCCTCGACGCGCAATCAGTTTCAGGTATCGAACCCACAGCGCGCGGCGAAGCAGGGGCTGCTGAAAATGAAAGCGCTGGCGGATGCGGGATTTAAGCAGGGGATCATTCCTCCGCAGGCGCGCCCCAACGTCAGCGTGTTGCGCCAACTGGGGTTTGATGGCAGCGATGAGCAGGTGGTGGCGAAAGTCGCCGCGCAGGCCCCCCAATTGCTGAGCGCGGCAAGTTCCGCCTCGTCAATGTGGGTGGCAAATGCGGCAACGGTAGCGCCCTCGGCAGATACGCTGGATGGACGTGTACACCTTACCGTGGCCAACCTCAATAATAAATTCCATCGCGCGACGGAAGCGCCCACCACAGAAGCGCTACTGCGGGCTATTTTCCCGGATGAAAGCCGTTTTGCGGTGCATCGTGCGCTTCCTCAGGTGGCGATGTTTGGCGATGAGGGCGCGGCAAACCATAACCGGCTGGGCGGCGACTACGGCCAACCGGGTTTGCAGCTGTTTGTCTATGGTCGCGACGAGCGACAGGAGACACAACCCCAGCGGTATCCGGCGCGTCAAACCCTCGCGGCCAGCGAAGCGGTGGCGCGTCTCAATCAGGTCAATCCCAACCAGTTGTTGTTTGCCCGGCAAAACCCGGCGGTTATCGATCAGGGCGTTTTCCATAATGATGTTATCGCCGTGAGCAACCGACAGGTACTGTTTTGCCATCAGCAGGCGTTTGTTAATCAACCTGCGCTGATGACGGAACTGGCTCGCCGGGTCCCCGGCTTTATGCCCATTGAAGTCCCGACGGCGCGCGTGACGGTTGCGGACGCGGTCGCCACTTACCTGTTTAACAGTCAGTTATTGTCGAAACCGGATGGCAGTATGCTGTTGGTGCTACCGGCGGAATGCGAAACGAATCCGCGCGTCTGGCGTTATCTGAACGAATTGCTGGAGCGGGATAACCCGATTAACGAGCTGAAGGTTTTTGATTTGCGAGAAAGTATGGCCAACGGCGGCGGCCCGGCCTGCTTGCGCCTGCGCGTGGTGCTGACTGACGCGGAGTATCGCACGGTGAATCCATCGGTGTTGATGAATGACACGCTGTTTGCCACGCTCAATGACTGGGTTGACCGTTACTACCGCGATCGTCTGACGCAGTCTGACCTCGCTGACCCGCAACTTTTACGGGAAGGGCGCGAAGCGCTCGACCGTTTGACACAAATTCTGCAACTGGGATCGGTCTATGACTTCCAGCATTAAGGAGCCGCCATGCACCATTTTTTACCGCTAACGCTGGCGGGAACGCAGCCAGAGACAGTACAGGGCGAGGGGCCATCATTTTACTGGCGCTGGCGTGGGGCGGGAATTCTTGAACTGACGCCTTATCAGCCGTGTCGCCGTGCGCTGGTGCTTTCAGCAGGAATTCACGGTAACGAAACCGCGCCGGTAGAAATGGTTGATGCGCTGCTTGCCGGGTTGTTGGCTGGAAGTGTTGTTTTGCGCTGGCGGTTGCTGCTGATTCTGGGCAATCCGCCCGCGCTGCGAAATAACCGGCGTTATATTCACAGCGATATGAACCGCATGTTTGGTGAGCGCTGGCAGCAGTTCTCGCCTTCCGATGAGACGGCCAGAGTCGCGGAGCTTGAACAGGCGATGACGGCGTTTTACCACGCCCAGCCTGCCGACAGCGTGCGCTGGCATCTCGATCTGCATACGGCGATTCGCGGCTCGCATCATTTGCGTTTTGGCGTGCTGCCTGCGCGTGATGCGCCGTGGGATGACAATTTCCTGAACTGGCTTGGGCGCGCAGGCTTGCAGGCGCTGGTGTTTCATCAAACGCCAGGCGGTACCTTCACGCACTACAGCTGTGAACGCTTTGCGGCGCTTGCCTGTACGCTGGAACTGGGGAAGGCGCTACCGTTTGGTCACAACGATCTCTCCCGTTTTGCACTCACGCAGCAGCAACTGGGCTATTTACTGGCAGGCGAGTGGGGCGGCGGTTCATCAGATACGCCGCTTCGCTATCGAGTTGTGCAGCAAATTACCCGGCGCAGTGAGGCGTTTCACCTCTATATGTCGACGCAGACGCTGAACTTTACCCCGTTTGCGCGGGGTACACTGCTTGCGGAAGATGGTGACACGCGTTACGTGGTGGAGAGACCCTGTGAATACGTGCTGTTTCCAAACCCTGATGTGGCGTTAGGGTTGCGCGCCGGGCTCATGCTGGAACGCTGCGGTTAATTATTACTGAGCCGCTACAATAACGTAGTGGCATTATTTCTTCGTTTTTATTTCTGATGCAGATTATTCCGATTAAATTGCTTTATTAATCGGCAGTGCTGTTTTATACTTCTCTATATTCCCTTCTTAATCAGTGCTTTATTTATTTTTGTTGCAATTCTCCACTGTTTTTCCTTAATTCCTCCACAATTGGCGTAAAATTGTTTTTTACACTTTCATTGTTTTACGCACGCTCTGATTAATTGACGATAAACCCCGTAAAGTTAATCTCGTCAACACGGCAACGCGCCGTAACAGAATAACCTGAAGAAAGGAATTAATGATGAAAAAGATGACTGCACTGTTTGTTGCCTCTACTCTGGCTCTGGGCGCGGCTAACCTGGCACACGCCGCCGATACCTCAACCACGCCAGCCGCACAGCCGGATGGCAAAACCATGATGCATCACCATAAAGGCAAACCGGGTCCGCGTCATCATGAAATGATGATGTTCCAGGGCCTGAATCTGACCGATGCACAGAAACAACAGATCCGCGACATCAAGAAAGCGGAACACGACAAAATGCAGGACAACCGCCGTGCGATGCACGACCTGATCGCCAGCGACAGCTTCGACAAAGCGAAAGCACAGGCGCAGATCGACAAAATGGATACCCAGCGTAAAGAGATGATGCTGTCTCACATGGAAACCCAGAACAAGATCTACAACATTTTAACGCCGGAACAGAAAAAACAGTTTAATGCTAATTTTGAGAAGCGTCTGACAGAACGTCACGCGCCAGAAGGTAAAATGCCGGTACCTGCTGAATAACTCAGCGCACTGACTTAAGACCGCCGGACCTGCTCATACGCTCTCAGAAGCTGTGGGCAAGTCCGGCGGTTTTTCTTTTATCGTTTCCAGAAATCGTCAAACACTGTAATCGGTGGGCGACGTTTATGTTCCGTCTTCACGTACCAGCCTTCGATAATCTTTGCCAGTTCAGGCGCGACAGTTTTGCCTTCAAGGTAATCGTCGATATTTTCATAGGTTACTCCCAGCGCCACTTCGTCAGGCAGGGAAGGGCGATCGTCTTCCAGATCCGCCGTTGGGGCTTTCAGATACAGATGCTCCGGGCAGCCCAGCGCGGCCAGTAACTGTTTTCCCTGACGTTTATTCAGACGAAAAATTGGGTTAATGTCGGTGCCGCCATCGCCGTATTTGGTGAAGAAGCCCGTCACGGCTTCCGCCGCATGGTCGGTGCCAACCACCACGCCTTTGGTCATTCCAGCGATGCTGTACTGGGCCTTCATGCGTTCACGTGCTTTTTCGTTGCCGCGAACGAAGTCGCTCAGTTCAATTCCTGCTTCGCGCAGGGCTACTTCGCTGGCGAGGACTGCGCCCTTAATATTAACGGTCAGTACGCGATCCGGCTGAATAAAGGCGATAGCGTCCTGGCAATCCTGCTCATCGGCCTGCACGCCAAACGGCAGACGCACGGCGATAAACTGAAGTTCGTTATCTCCGGTTTCTTTACGCAGTTCACTGATGGCCTGCTGGCACAATTTGCCCGCAAGGGTGGAATCCTGGCCGCCGCTGATACCCAATACCAGTGATTTAATAAACGGGTAGGTTTGCAGATACGATTTCAGGAAATCGACGCTGCGGCGGATCTCCTGTTGCACGTCAATCTGTGGTTTCACGCCAAGCGCCTGGATGATTTCCTGCTGTAAACTCATTTACCCCTCCAAAAGATGTTGCCGATACCCATCAGAACAAGACCTTAAAGCTACCTCTTTGAAGCTGAAACGACAAGGCGTGGCGCGTTGAGTGACGTAATTTAGCGCAATTCAGCGACTTACTTTTTTGTCAGCAGAATGTTCTTAAAACCGACCGATTTTCAGCGTAGGGTTGAAAAATAAGATCCTTTATTCCAGGCTTAAACTACACAAAACAACAAAGAGGATGTTTTATGAACAAGTACGTTACAGGTTTTCTGGGTGCAGCAGCAGCATTAACCATGTTGGCCGGGTGTACGACATATGACCGTACAAAAGATCAGTTCACCCAGCCGGTGGTTAAAGATGTGAAGAAAGGCATGTCGCGCAGCCAGGTTGCGCAAATTGCAGGTAAGCCGTCCTCTGAAGTAAGCATGATTCATGCACGCGGCACCTGTCAGACCTACATTTTGGGTCAACGTGATGGTAAAACTGAGACTTACTTCGTTGCCCTCGACGATACGGGCCACGTGATGAACTCTGGTTACCAGACCTGTGCTGAGTACGACACCGATCCGCAGGCCGCTAAACAGTAATCGTTCATTTTCCTGAGCACTACGTAAGCCCGACGAACCCGTCGGGCTTTTTTGTTGTTTCTGATGCTTATTTAATTGCGCGAATTATTTTGACCAAAGTGTGAAGGGAATCATAAGGCGAGGTCAATGAGAGACAATTTTGGATGAGGAGGAATTATCCTGGTCTGAAGAGATACCGTATACTCAACTCATAAACAAAAGTGAAACATCTGATGTTGAAATGGGTTCATGGGCGGATGGAACGAAGCCCGATGATGGCAGATTCGATAAGTTGAGGAAGCGTGAATGGAAAAGAAACATATCTATCTTTTTTGCTCTGCAGGGATGTCGACTTCATTACTGGTCTCCAAAATGCGTGCGCAGGCGGAGAAATATGAAGTACCAGTAATTATTGAAGCATTCTCAGAAAGTTTTGCTGCAGAAAAAGGGCCACAGGCTGACGTCGTATTATTAGGGCCACAAATTGCGTATATGAAGGCAGATATTCAAAAGTTGCTGCCTACTAAACCGGTAGAGGTTATTGATTCAGCGCTCTACGGTAAAGTCGATGGTTTAGGTGTTCTTAAAGCAGCCGTTGCTGCTATTAAAAAAGCTGCTGCGCAGTAATTTTTTTATTTTTCCCGTCAAAGAGTTATTTCACATTTAACGCCGTGGTATTCGCTGCGGCCTTTAAGGGTATTTTTCTATGAGTAAAGTGATCAGTTCGCTTGAAAAGGTACTCCTTCCTTTTGCTATTAAAATAGGAAAACAGCCTCACGTTAATGCGATTAAAAACGGTTTTATTAAGTTAATGCCATTGACCCTCGCGGGTGCGATGTTTGTCTTAATCAACAACGTTTTTCTCAGCTTTGGTGAGGGATCTTTTTTCTATTCAATGGGTATTCGCCTCGACGCGTCTACTATTGAGAACTTAAATAGCTTTAAAGCCATCGGCGGTAATGTTTACAACGGCACGTTGGGCATTATGTCACTGATGGCACCTTTCTTTATCGGTATGGCGCTGGCAGAAGAGCGTAAAGTTGATTCGCTGGCGGCAGGTCTGTTATCCGTTGCGGCCTTTATGACAGTAACGCCGTACAGCGTGGGTGAAGCTTATGCTGTGGGGGCAAACTGGCTGGGCGGGGCGAACATTATTTCCGGTATTATTATTGGCCTGGTGGTCGCGGAAATGTTCACCTTTATTGTGCATAAAAACTGGGTTATCCGCCTGCCGGATAGCGTTCCTGCATCCGTATCCCGTTCTTTCTCGGCAGTTATTCCTGGCTTTATCATCCTCTCTATTATGGGGATCATCTCCTGGGCGCTGACTCACTGGAGCACCAACTTCCACCAGATCATCATGGACGGCATCTCCACACCGCTGGCTTCGATGGGTGCGATTGTTGGTTGGGCGTACGTTATCTTTGTTCCGCTGCTGTGGTTCTTCGGTATCCACGGTTCCCTGGCGCTGACTGCACTGGACAGCGGCATCATGACCCCGTGGGCGCTGGAAAACATCGCGACTTATCAGCAGTATGGTTCCGTTGCGGCGGCGCTGGAAGCCGGTAAATCGTTCCATGTCTGGGCGAAACCGATGCTCGACTCCTACGTCTTCCTCGGCGGTAGTGGTGCGACTCTGGGTCTGATTATCGCTATCTTTATCGCTTCACGTCGCGCAGATTACCGTTCAGTTGCCAAGCTGGCGCTGCCATCAGGTATCTTCCAGATTAACGAACCGATTCTGTTTGGTCTGCCGATTATCATGAACCCGGTCATGCTGATTCCATTCGTACTGGTTCAGCCTATCCTTGCCGCCATCATGATTATCGCGTACTCACTGGGCATCATTCCGCCAATTACCAACATGGCGCCATGGACTATGCCGACCGGCTTAGGGGCTTTCTTCAGTACCAACGGAAGTATTGCCGCCTTGCTGCTGGCGCTCTTCAACCTGGTTATCGCCACGCTTATCTACATGCCATTTGTCATCGTAGCCAACAAAGCGCAGACGGCCATTGAAGAAGAAGAGTCTGAAGAAGACATCGCGAATGCACTGAAATTCTGATGACGTGCGGTAGGGGGAACCCTACCGCCATCACTAAAAGGAAAATGTATGTTTGATCTGGACAATATCACAGCAGAACCTGTGCAGGAAAATGACCTCGAAGAAGTGGTGATGGGCCTGATTATTAACTCCGGCCAGGCGCGAAGCCTCGCTTATATGGCGCTGAAACAGGCCAAGCAAGGCGACTTTGAAACCGCTAAAACGACGATGGAACAATCGCGCATTGCACTGAGCGAAGCGCACCGTGTGCAGACGCAACTCATCGAATCCGATGAGGGCGAGGGAAAAATGAAGGTGAGTCTGGTATTAGTTCATGCTCAGGATCATCTTATGACCTCAATGTTGGCCCGCGAGCTGGTTGCCGAATTGATTGAGCTTCACGAGAAGGTACAATAGGTTATCCGTATTATGAGGCAGCCTAAGATGATGACCATGGAAATTAACACCGCACGAGAACAGCAACTGTTTGATGGCCGGAATTTTCATGTCTTTATCTACAATAAAACGGAGAGCGTAAGCGGCCTGCATCAGCATGATTATTATGAATTCACGCTGGTGCTCACGGGCCGCTACTACCAGGAGATTAACGGCAAGCGCGTCCTGCTGGAACGTGGTGACTTTGTCTTCATCCCGTTGGGTTCGCATCATCAGAGCTTCTACGAGTTTGGTGCGACGCGTATCCTCAACGTCGGGATTAGCAAAGACTTCTTCGCTACGCACTATCAGCCGCTTCTGCCATTTTGCCTGGTGGCATCGCAGGTTTACTCTGTTAAAAGTACTTTTCTCAGCTATATCGAGTCGGTTATTGCTTCGCTACATTTCCGCGAAACCGAATTCGATGAATTTATTGAAGTGGTGGCTTTTTATGTGATTAACCGCCTGCGTCATCATCGTGAAGATCAAGCTCAGGATGTTACACCGCAGTGGTTAAAAACAACCGTCGAAGCCATGCACGATAAAATGAAGTTCGGTGAAGGTGCGCTGGAAAATATGGTTGCGCTCTCCGGGAAGTCTCAGGAGTATTTAACGCGTGCGACCCAGCGCTATTATGGCAAAACACCCATGCAGATTATTAATGATATCCGCATCAACTTTGCCATGAAACAACTGGAAATTACGAACTATTCTGTCACCGATATTGCATATGAGTCCGGGTACAGCAGCCCAAGTTTGTTTATTAAAACATTCAAGAAGCTGACGTCGTTTACCCCGAGCAATTATCGCAAACGACTGACGGTCATTAAGTAAAATAATTCACGCACTACGGTATTATCCGTATTAATGCGACAGCAAATTTAATATCCGCGCTGAATGTGGAGGGTTGACTGCATTTAGCGGGTGGATCACGAGGGAGAAAGTATGAGCCAGAAATTAAAAGTTGTAACCATCGGCGGCGGCAGCAGCTATACACCAGAATTACTGGAGGGTTTTCTCAAACGTTACCATGAATTGCCGGTAAGCGAATTGTGGCTGGTTGATGTTGAAGGCGGTAAAGAGAAGCTGGATATCATTCATGCGCTGTGTGAGCGTATGGTGGAGAAAGCAGGCGTACCAATGAAAGTCTTCAAAACTCTCGACCGCCGTGAAGCGCTGCATGATGCCGACTTCGTGACCACCCAGCTGCGTGTTGGCCAGCTGAAAGCGCGTGAAAAAGATGAGCGTATTCCGCTGAGCCACGGCTACCTCGGTCAGGAAACTAACGGCGCAGGCGGCTTGTTCAAAGGTCTGCGTACCATTCCGGTTATATTTGACATCATTAAAGATGTGCAGGAACTGTGCCCGAATGCGTGGGTGATTAACTTTACCAACCCGGCCGGGATGGTCACCGAAGCGGTGTATCGTCACACCAATTTCAAGCGCTTTATCGGCGTGTGCAACATTCCGATCGGCATGAAAATGTTTATCACCGATGTGCTGAAGCTTTCCGAAAAGGACGATCTTTCTATCGATCTCTTTGGCCTGAACCACATGGTGTTTATCCGCGATGTGCTGGTGAATGGCAAATCGCGTTTCGCTGAGCTGATTGACGGTGTCGCTTCCGGTACCCTGACGGCCAACTCGGTCAAAAATATCTTCGACCTGCCGTTTAGCGAAGGATTGATTCGCTCACTAAATCTGATTCCTTGCTCGTATCTGCTTTACTATTTCAAAACCAAAGAGATGCTGGCGATTGAAATGGGCGAGTACTACAAGGGCGGCGCGCGTGCGCAGGTGGTGCAGAAGGTTGAGAAACAACTGTTCGAGCTGTACAAGAACCCGGATCTCAACGTTAAGCCGAAAGAGCTGGAGCAACGTGGCGGTGCGTATTACTCCGATGCGGCCTGCGAAGTGATCAACGCTATCTACAATGATAAGCAGGCTGAACACTACGTTAACTTCCCGCACAATGGCCACGTGGATAACATCCCGGCGGACTGGGCGGTCGAAATGACGGCGATTCTGGGCCGCGACGGTGCGAAACCACACCCGCGCCTGACGCACTTTGATGACAAAGTGATGGGGCTTATCCATACCATTAAAGCTTTTGAAATTCAGGCAAGCCATGCGGCGCTGAGTGGCGACATTAACGACGTCGAACTGGCGATGAACTTAAGCCCGCTGATTGGCTCTGACAAAGACGCGGAGATCCTCGCGCGTGAAATGATCCTCGCTCACGAAGAGTGGTTGCCGAACTTCGCCGCCACGGTGGAGAAGCTGAAAAAGTGACAGGAGGTACGATGGAACGACTGCTGATCGTCAACGCTGATGACTTCGGCCTGAGCAAAGGGCAGAACTACGGCATTATTGATGCCTGTAAAAATGGACTGGTGACCTCAACCACCGCGCTGGTGAACGGCGCGGAAATCGAACATGCGGCCCAACTGAGCCGCCGTACGCCGGAGCTCGCGGTCGGGATGCACTTTGTCCTGACGCTGGGCGAACCGCTCTCAGAGATGCCGGGGCTGACCCGGGAAGGCAAACTGGGTAAATGGATCTGGCAGATGGCGGAAAACGATACGCTGCCGCTGGACGAAATTGCGCATGAGCTGGCGTGCCAGTTCGATCGTTTCGTCGCCATTTTCGATACTGCGCCAACGCATATTGATAGCCATCACCATGTGCATATGATCCCGCAGATCTACCCGCTGGTGGCGAAGTTTGCTTTAGAGAAGGGCGTGGCGCTTCGTATTGACCGCTCTCTTCCGCCTGCAGAGGGCGCACCGGATGATGTACGCAGTAGCGCTGGATTCAGCAGTGAGTTCTATGGTGATGAGATTTCCGAAGCGTTATTCCTGCAGGTACTGGATAAATCTGTGCAACGCGATGAACCCTCAGTTGAGGTGATGTGCCACCCGGCGTTTGTTGATCAGACCATCATGGGCAGCGCTTACTGCTACCCACGACTGGCTGAGCTGGATGTCCTCACTTCGCCATCGCTGAAATATGCCATTGCGGAACGTGGTTATCGTCTCGGCACCTATCGCGACGTCTGATTCTGCGAGTTGAGAGAATGTTGTGCTTTTCGCCCGGTCATCCGTCACCGGGCTTTTTTTTATGCCGGTATCGCCGCCGTTTTCCCTGCGCGTGACCAAACGCGATGTGCCGCGCTCAGGCTGAGTAAATCTTCCACGGTTGATTTAGCGATCGTATCGCCTTCAACAATGCCTTCTTCGCCCTGGCTATCGACGTTTAGCAGGCCTTTAAACTGGCGCGCATCGCCCGCCAGCAGTATTGGCTTAAGATGTTTGTAGGCTTCCAGCAGATAGTATTGCGCATCGCCACTTTTTAGCAGATCGTTAAGATCGCCACCAGGCACTACCACTGCATCCACCGTTAGCGAAGGCGAACCCGCGAACGTACCGGCGATAGGCAGTGTTGAACCATCATCGGCGGTCACTTCCCCCATGCGCGAGTAGAGCAGTTTGGCATGCACGCCTTGTGCTTTTAGCTCTTTCAGAAGCGTCAGCACGTCAGCAGACGCAGTATTCTGATTAAGCAGAACCGCCACCACACGTCCTTTTACGCCGCCACCGGGGATAGCATACAGGCTGAGGGTGGGATCTTTATCCAGACCGTTCACACTGGCAGGAGGTTGTCTGTTCTGCTGCTCGTCACTGAGAGTAATGCCTAAATTTTCCGCGACGGCCTGCGCGATGCGAATATCGACGCTCACGAGTTGATCAACGACGCGTTCACGGATCCACTCGCGTGCGACTTTGCTGAGCTCAAAACTAAAGGCATCAATAATGTGCTGCTGCTCAATCGGCGTCTGACTGTTCCAGAAGAGGCGAGGCTGCGCGTAATACTCGCCAAAGGATGGGCTACGCTCGCGCACTTTGTGCCCGTCAACGCGTTCCTGATACGATTCGAAACCGCCGCGCTTCGGCCCTGGCGGTGTTTCGCGCGGCCAGTTATCGTTGATAGAATTTGGCTCGTAGTTTGCCGGATTGGTGTCGATGTCCTGACGATGCATGCCATCACGCTGGAAATTGTGATACGGGCAGGTTGGTCGGTTAATCGGGATCTCGTGGAAGTTTGGCCCACCAAGGCGGCTGATCTGGGTATCGGTGTAAGAGAACAGGCGCCCCTGGAGCAGGGGATCGTTACTGAAATCCAGACCGGGAACGATATGCCCTGGGTGGAACGCGGCCTGTTCATTCTCAGCGAAGAAGTTATCCGGATTGCGGTTGAGCACCATTTTCCCGACGAGCTGCACCGGGACCAGCTCTTCGGGAATAAGCTTGGTGGGGTCGAGCAGGTCGAAGTCGAATTTAAATTCATCCTCTTCCGGGATCAATTGCAGCCCCAGTTCATATTCCGGGTAATCGCCCGCTTCAATCGCTTCCCACAGATCGCGGCGGTGGAAGTCAGGATCGCGTCCGGTGAGTTTTTGCGACTCATCCCACAACAGAGACGCCTTTCCGGCAACGGGCTTCCAGTGGAAGCGGACAAACGTCGCTTTACCCTCGGCATTGATTAAACGGAAGGTATGAATACCAAAGCCTTCCATGGTGCGATAGCTTCGGGGAATACCGCGGTCCGACATCGCCCAGAACACGTTGTGCAACGTCTCTGGTTGCAGCGAGACATAGTCCCAGAAGGTATCATGCGCGCTTTGTCCCTGCGGCATTGCCGAATGTGGCTCGGGCTTCACGGCGTGCACGAAATCGGGGAATTTCAATGCATCCTGAATAAAGAAGATAGGCGTGTTATTGCCGACCAGGTCAAAAATACCCTCATCGGTATAGAACTTGGTGGCAAAGCCACGGATATCGCGCACGGTGTCAGCGGAGCCCGCCCCACCTTGTACGGTTGAGAAACGCACGAAAACGGGCGTGATTTTCTCCTTTGAGGAAAGGAAGTCCGCTTTCGTGACATCACTCAGGCTTTTATAGGGCTGAAAATAACCGTGCGCCGCTGAGCCACGGGCGTGGACGATGCGCTCTGGAATGCGTTCATGGTCGAAGTGGGTGATTTTCTCGCGCAGAATAAAATCTTCCAGCAGCGTAGGGCCACGGCTTCCGGCACGCAGCGAATTCTGGTCATCGGCAATGCGAACGCCCTGATTAGTGGTCAGCGGGAAGTTTTCACCGCCTTTACGCTGCTTATCGAGCGCTTTAAGTTTCTCATTGCTGGTTTTTGGCGCTTTCAGACTCCCCGGTGCGGTAGGCTCTTCACCCGGCGCGGTAGGTTTTGGCGTCGGTCGCCAGGAACCGTCCGCAGGCGCCAGAGAATCCAGGCCAGGTTTTGATTCACTGGCGTCGTGAACCGGGGATTGATGGGTTTTGGATTTTTTATGTTGATCCGACATGCTCGTCTCCTTTTTCACTACTGAAAGTTGGCCGATAGTGCGGCAAAACCCTTCTAACTATAGAGCAATCTCAGGGTTTATCTGGGGAAGAGGGCGGATCGCGGTGGGTATACGCGCGATTGCGCAAGATGAAATCGACGCAAGGCGCGACGCCACAGGGGTAAATCGGCTATTATAGAATTTTCCTGTTTTTGCCCCGAGTGATTTGAAATAACCGTTTATGAAACCGCTTCGCCAACAAAATCGACAGGTCATTAGCTATATTCCCCGAACCGAACCCGCACCGCCCGACCATGCAAGCAAGGTGGAGGGCTTTCGCGATGTGTGGCTTCTGCGCGGCAAATATGTCGCATTTGTATTGATGGGAAGCGCTTTCCGACGTTCACAGGCGTTTAGCGTCCCTGAGTCAGCCCAGCGTTGGGCTGCGCAGATGAGGCAGGAAGAAGATGTTAGCGATGAGTGATTGTTAATCGCGGATATAAAAAAACCGCTGATTTATCAGCGGTTTTTTTTGTGCCTGAAAGGTCATTAACGATGCGCCAGTTTCGCGTCATCCTCACTGTTCAGGATGTCTTTATCCGTCTGGCGCAGCCACTGGCTGGTCAGGGTACCGGCCGTCATGGAGCCACTGACGTTCAGCGCGGTACGACCCATGTCGATCAGCGGCTCAACGGAAATCAGCAATGCGACCAGCGTGACCGGCAAGCCCATTGCCGGCAGCACAATCAGCGCAGCGAAGGTTGCACCGCCGCCGACGCCTGCCACACCCGCAGAACTCACGGTGACGATACCGACCAGAGTGGCAATCCACAGCGGATCGAGCGGGTTGATGCCAACGGTTGGCGCAACCATCACGGCGAGCATTGCCGGGTAGAGACCCGCACAGCCATTCTGACCAATCGTCGCGCCGAATGAGGCGGAGAAGCTGGCGATAGATTCAGGTACACCCAGACGGCGCGTTTGTGCTTCCACGTTCAGCGGAATGGACGCGGCGCTGGAACGGCTGGTGAAGGCGAAGGTGATAACCGGCCACACTTTACGGAAGTATTTCAATGGGCTGACACCGTTCACGCCCAACAACAGGCCGTGTACGGCGAACATGATTGCCAGGCCGATGTAAGAGGCTACCACGAAGCTGCCGAGTTTGATGATGTCCTGCAGGTTAGAACCGGCCACGACTTTGGTCATCAGCGCCAGCACGCCGTAAGGGGTCAGTTGCATGACCAGGCGAACCAGTTTCATCACCCAGCTTTGCAGTGTGTCGATTGCCGCGATGACGCGCAGGCCTTTTGGTTCGTCATCTTTCAGCAGTTTCAGCGCCGCAACACCCAGGAACGCGGCGAAAATGACGATGCTGATGATAGAGGTTGGGTTCGCGCCGGTCAGATCGGCAAACGGATTTTTAGGCACGAAGGAGAGCAACAGCTGTGGCACGTTCAGGTCAGCAACCTTGCCAGCGTAGTTGCTGTGAATGGCGTCGAGGCGCGCGGTTTCAGCAGTGCCCTGGACCAGACCTTCCGCCGTCAAACCAAACAAATTGGTGACCAGCACGCCGACCAGTGCCGCAATCAGCGTGGTGAACAACAGCGTACCAATGGTCAGGAAGCTGATTTTACCCAATTGTGACGCGTTGTGCAGACGGGCTACGGCGCTCAGAATCGAGGCGAAAACCAGCGGCATTACGATCATTTGGAGCAGTTGCACGTAGCCGTTACCGACGACGTTGAACCACTGAATAGAATCTTTAAGAATCTGGCTGTCGGAACCATAGATAAACTGAAGCGCGAGGCCAAACACGACCCCCATCACCAGACCGACCAGTACTTTTTTTGCCAGACTCCACTGTTTGTGACGCGTTTGCGCCAGCAGCAACAGCAGTGCCGCGAACACGATAACGTTCGCGATTAATGGAAAGTTCATCCCCGTTCTCCTGATTTCATTATATAGCCAGCCTCACCGGGCTGGTCAGATGTGAAAAGGGTAACAGAACTGGGAATCGTCGCTTATATCCAAATGGAATGGATTATGACAAAAGTGATAGTTTTGTGCGGTTATTGTTCGATCTGGTGATTTATAAAGCGATTGAAGGTCATTTGCAGAGAATTAATCATCCCTGAAGACCAGCGTACGGCGCTGTTTTCCGGCAACGACTGCGGCATCCAGACGGCATAAGCGAACAGCGCCATGCACAGGAAACGTTCCAGTTGATTACCCTTTTGTGGCGCGAGTATCGGCAAACGAAAACGCCAGCGGCATGGCCATAACAGCGGCACACCCGCAGGGGTGAGCATGTCGGCCAGGATATGGCTGAGGTAGCCCAGGACCATTCCCTGAAGCGCGTCGGCAGGAATAAACCACGTGTCGGGCACTTTAAGATAGAAAACTGTGAGCAGGGCGAAAACGGCCAGCAAGCTGTGGGTAAATCCGCGATGGCCAAATGCGCGGGCCACAGGTTTCGACAGCCAGCTTAGCCGCTGGCCGAGAAACGATTTTGGGTGATCGATATCCGGTAGCAGACAGGTCAGTACTGCTGACGGCACGATATGCCACCAGTCGCCTTGCGCCAGCACAGGCGTAAGCTCGGCATTTTTAGCAAATACCGCGCAGGCGATGGAAAAGAGCAGGTGGCCTTCCGCCGTCATGATAAAACCCGATAAAACTGTCAATTCATACAGTATAGGGTTTTTATACAGTAGGCGGAAGAGGTTACGGTGTAACTCTTTGTTAAAAAATTAACGCGCCAGCCAGCCGCCATCCACTGCCAGTGTATAGCCGTTGATATAGTCAGACGCGGAAGACGCAAGGAATACTGCCGGGCCTTTTAAATCCTCCGGTGATCCCCAGCGCCCGGCGGGGATACGATTGAGAATTTCTTTGCTGCGTTCGGCATCGTCACGCAGTTGCTGCGTATTATTGGTTGCCATGTAACCCGGCGCAATCGCGTTAACGTTGATGTTATGCTGCGCCCATTCGTTAGCCAGCAGACGCGTAATGCCCAGCACGCCGCTTTTAGACGCGGTATAAGACGGTACGCGAATCCCGCCCTGGAAAGAGAGCATTGAGGCAATGTTAATGATTTTCCCGCCGCCGCCCTGGTGTAAAAATTGTTTCGCTACCGCCTGAGAGAGGAAAAACACCGACTTCAGATTCAGGTTAATCACGTCATCCCAGTTCTTTTCGCTAAAAGAGAGCGCATCTTCCCGACGGATGGTTCCGGCGTTGTTTACCAGAATATCAATGTGGCCCATCGCCGCGACTGCCTTCGTCACGATATCCGTAATCGCATCCTGACGACTGAGGTCCGCCTGAATAGCGGTGAATCGGCGCCCGAGAGCCTGTACTTGGGCGGATGTCTCTTCCGGTATTTTGCGGCTGACGCTGATGATATCGCAGCCCGCTTCCGCAAGCCCTAAAGCCATCCCTTGTCCCAAACCCGTATCGCACCCGGTGACAAGCGCAACTTTACCGTTCAGGTTGAAGGCGTTCAGTATCATAGTGACCTCTGTATGCTGTTATTGTCGTTATGGCTGATCCACACGACAAGCATAGAAGGGCGTGATGAAAAATTCAAACTAAAATGAAACGATGTTTCAATAATTTGACGGGCGTTGGATTTGCGGACAACCCGGCGTTGCCCGCGAAAGGGGTTAACCGCGAAGATCGCTCAGCGTTAAATCGGCTAAGGAGTGCAGTTTCACGTTGGCCAGCACGAAGCGAGGATCGTTTTGTCCTTCTTCTGCGGGCACCACTACCGAGCGCATACGCGCGGCTTTGCTGGCAATCATGCCATTGACTGAATCTTCCAGCGCTACGCAGGTGAGTGGGTCAACGCCCAGTCTGGCGGCGCAATCGAGGTAAACCTGCGGATGCGGCTTGCTGTAGGGCAATTTTTCCGCGGATGCCAGCGCATCGAACTGGTCGCGCAGGTCAAACATGGTCAGCACTTTTTCCAGCATATGCAGTGGCGAGGCTGACGCGAGGCCTACCTTCAGGCCGTTTGCTTTGCACAGGGCGACGGCTTCGCGCACCCCCGGCAGCAGCGGGCGGGTTTCTTCCACCAGGCTGATGGCGCGTTCGATAATGCGCGCAGTGACATCTTCACGGCTTGGCCCGTTCCAGGGCTGCTGAGCAAACCACAGATCCACCACCATATCGATGCGCAGACCCAGGGTATCTGGCAGTTCGTTGCGACGAGTAATATCCACGCCAAGGCTCGCAATGACCTCCAGTTCGGCACGATCCCACAGTGGTTCGGAATCGATCAGTAATCCATCCATATCAAAAATAGCGGCGAGTATCTGGCGCTCTGCGGACATAACAACCTCTCTATTGAGTAACTTAGGCGATGAATGCCGTTTAATATGGTATATCATATCGCGCGTAAAGTCGGGAAAAATGGCTGCCAGCAGGTAGACTGATAACATAAATTCTGACAAAAAGACGTCTGAACAAGGGGAACCCATGACGTATCAACAAGCGGGACGCATTGCGATTCTCAAACGTATTTTAGGCTGGGTGATTTTCATACCTGCGCTCATTTCAACGCTGATCTCGGTACTGAAATTTATGTACGATCACAGCGAAAAGCAGCCGGGCATCGATGCGGTGATGATGGATTTCGCGCACGTGATGATCGAGATGATGCGTTTCAACACACCTTTCCTGAATTTCTTCTGGTATAACTCGCCGACGCCAAATTTCCAGCAGGGGCTGAACGTGATGTTCTGGGTGATTTTCGCGCTGGTGTTTATTGCGCTGGCCTTGCAGGACTCTGGCGCACGCATGAGCCGTCAGGCGAAGTTTCTGCGTGAAGGCGTTAACGATCAGATGATCCTGGAAAAAGCGAAGGGTGAAGAAGGCATGACGCGCGAGGCGCTGGAAGCGAAAATTAAGGTGCCGCATAACACCATCTTTCTACAAATATTCCCGCTTTATATCCTGCCGATTGTAGTAATCGTGATAGGTTACTTCTTCTTTAAAGTACTTGGTTTTATCTAACTGTTTTGAGGCCCGGTGAATCGCCGGGCGTCATATTAGTTAGCGGGGATCGCACGGGGTTTGCCGGAGGGATCTACTGCAACATAGATAAACAGTGCTTCAGTTGCTTTGTAGCGCTGGCCAATCGGCTCAGACGACACCTTTTTCACCCACACTTCAATATTCACCGTAATTGACGTATTGCCTTTTTTAACACAGCGCGCATAGCAGCAGACAACATTACCTACGGCAACCGGGCGCAGGAAGGTCATACCGTCAACGCGTACGGTGACGACCCGTCCGTGTGCAATCTCTTTTGCCAGAATCGCGCCGCCAATATCCATTTGTGACATTAACCAGCCGCCAAAGATGTCTCCATTAGCGTTGGTGTCCGCGGGCATGGCGAGTGTGCGTAGAACCAGTTCACCCTGCGGGGCATCATTTTTCAGTGTCATTATAATCCCTGTGCTTATTCAAAAGACGACGGGCGGGATGCTACTACGAAATGGGCAAGGAGAATAGAGAAACGCGCGTATGACGGGGCCGCTGGAAGAAAAAACAGACAAACAAAGGCTGCCCTCGTAACCTGAATATCACAATAAATTGAATATTTTTCTATCTAAAGATGGCTAAGCTTTCCCTGACTTATTAATAACAGGATGAAGACAATGAAAAAAATATCAGGGCTGGTCTTACTGAGCACGCTTATCGCAATGCCGGTTGCTTTTGCGGCGCCTCAGGGGACACTGAGTGTGCATATTTTGAATCAGCAAACCGGTATACCTTCAAAAGATGTCGAGGTGACGCTTGAAAAGCAGCAGTCGTCGGGATGGATCATGTTGGCGAGCATGAAGACGGATAACGATGGGCGCATTAAGTCGCTTTATCCTGAAACCGAGGACATGCAACCTGGTGTTTATCGTGTGGTATTCAAAACAGGGGAGTATTTTAAACGTGATCATTTAACCTCCTTCTTCCCTGAAATTCCGGTGCTGTTTACCGTGACGAAAACTAACGAAAAGCTTCATGTTCCCCTTCTACTGAGCCAGTACGGTTACTCAACCTATAAAGGAAGTTAGTGAAGGGCAGAAAGAATAGGGCACCTGATTTACGTTGCGTTAAACCAGCCAAAAGTGCTCTATAATTATGAGAGCGACCAGCACAGGAGAGGCAAAATGTATACTCCACTTGTCGTTATCATGTTTATTCTGCTCACCGCGCAGGCGCTCATTGAAATAGGTGTTCTGCATCACTGACCTGACCGTCCCATTTCTCAGCAGCAGAAGCACACAGTTTACCTGTGTGCTTCATGACTCACTTACCCGGCATCTTATTTACGCAGGCTGTAACGCAACCTTTTATTTTGCCATAGATGAAAAACAACGTTCTTCATGTGGATTGAATTTTCTTAAAAGCTTGTTTGATATGTGAAATCTGTCACATACTTCTTCCGTTGCCATTACAATGCCGGCCAGGAGATTACTCTTCTTAACGAATTTCGGGCAAGGCTTAGCCTGCGGTGATTCTTCAACGCTTTCGTCCAGGCCAGCTACCGATGCTGGCCTTTTTTTTATCCGTCATTAGCTCAACCGGATAGAGCTCAGAGTGTCTGTCTACTTCTGGAGATCGGGGTTCGAGTCCTCGATGGCGGATCAACACTTTCATCGACATTAGGACATCCTGGTCCAGAGATGTGCCGATTGTAACTCCTTCCCAGAAGGTAATCGCGAGGAATAAAATAAGAAAACATGAGATTGATAAGGGAATAGCTTTGTCATAAGTTTGAAGGGGCAACTCAACCTTCAGGAATATCATCATGTCTACGCGTCACACTCTAAAAACAGCATTGGCTGCGGTGATATCACTCGCTGTTCTTGTTGCGCCTGTTTACGCCAATCCGGGAAATGGTAATGGAAATGGTGGCGGCGGGCACGGAAACAGCGGTGGTGGTAGCAATCATGGTAATAACGGAAATAATGGCAAGGGCGGGGGCCATAGTGATAAAGCGCAGAAAAACAATCAGTCATATGAAGATCATGGGAAGCGCAAAAACTATGGTAAGCCAGACCATGTAGATTCAGATATTGATTTCTCGCGCGCGCGTTCTCTTGCTGTGAATTACGGACTGGTAGGCTATCAGGCGCTGCCTCCGGGCATTGCCAAGAATTTAGCACGTGGTAAGCCGTTACCTCCGGGGATTGCTAAGAAAACGCTCCCTGCCTCAATGATAAACGACCTACCGTATTATCCTGGATATGAATGGCGTGCAGTAGGTGACGATTTAGTGTTAATCGCCTTAAGTACAGCAATCGTTACTACCATAATCAACGGTGTGTTTGATTAAGAAAACGTATAAGAGTTAGATCAGAGACACACAATGAAAAGGTGCATATCATTGTGTGTCTCGAGGGCGTCAAACCTATTCGAGAGCGCATAGTTTTAGAACGTAACACGATGCGCTAATGAATTACTTTTCTTCCTGAGGCATATGGCGGTAGATGTAGACGCCGCTCAGCACAGTAAACAGAAGCGTCATCGCCGTCAGGCCAAACACCTTGAAGTTGACCCAAATGTTCTGCGGCAGCCAGAATGCAATGTAGATATTGGCCAGGCCGCAGAGAATAAAGAACACGGCCCAGGCGATATTCAGATTGGACCACACCGACGCAGGCAGCGTTAGCTCTTTCCCCAGCATGCGCTGAATCAGCGGCTTTTTCATCACCCACTGGCTAACCAGCAGCGCACCGGCAAACAGCGCGTAAATCACGGTGACTTTCCACTTGATAAACTCATCATTATGGAAAAAGAGCGTTAAGCCACCAAAGACCGCCACCAATACAAAGGTGATTAGCGCCATTTTTTCGACTTTGCGGTAGCGTACCCAGCTGTAGATCAGCACAATAGCGGTTGCGACAATCAGCGCAGAGGTTGCGGCATAAATGTCGTAAATCTTATAAAACGCGAAGAAGACGACCAGCGGTAAAAAATCCAGAAACTGCTTCATACTTCGATTCCGTACTCCAGTTGCGGCCCAACGACTGCCGGGCCTGCAGAAAATTAGTTGCGAATAAGCATATACAAGCGGAATAAATAAATCAGCAACACGGCAGAGATAAGGTTGCTGAGCGTATTCACCACAACTGCACCCACGTTTGGCGTCAGCACGGCAAAGTTTGGTGCAAATACCAGTAACAGCGTTTTCGCCAGCAGCCAGCCAATGACAGCGGGTGCCACCAGGCGCATATTGGCCCACGCCAGCTTCATGCTGCTACGCATCGAAACAAAGATACCCATTTTATCCTGCACTAACATGACAGGCGCGAAAGCCAGCACAATGGCCAACAAGACGCCCGGCACGACGATCAGCATCACGCCCATCTGTACCATAAAGGTGGTGAGGAAAATCAGTATAAACAGTTTAGGCAGGATAGGCGCGCTTGCACCAATGGCGCGCAGGGCGCTGACGCGATGACCGGCAGAAACCAGTTGAATCATCAGCATGACGCCGCCAGCCAGAATGGCGTTGCCAATCAGCCCGGAAAACGTCGATGCCGCTGAAGCGCGCAGCAGAATTTGCTGCTGCTCAGGTGTCATGTTTTGTACCAGATCAAACAGACCGACGCTTCCGGTGAGGTTGTCACCCTGACGTAGGAGAGCAAGCTGTTCATCGCTGGGTGTAAAGGCGTGACCAATCACCACGGTGATAAATGCGCACAGCAGCGCAATCAGCAAAATGGTTAAAAACTGGTTACGGAAAAAATTACCCGTGTCACGGTATACGGACTGCGCCGTGATAGACATGCACTCTCCTTGAGTATGCTTGTGTTAATTAGCCGCTGATTGTACCGCAGTTAATGCACTCGTTGCAGCCTCAAGACTCGTATGGAAAAGCATATCTTTGTAAAGAGGAGGTAAGCCGTAGCTCGCCCGAGCGCGATGACATGCCTCATTTACTTCGCCATTTTCACCCGACATGGCAAATTCACGGCAGGGAGAAGGGCGATGAGGGTAGATGGCACAGCTGACCCGGCTGCCAATTTCTCCCTCAAGTGACCTACAGCGCGGATGTTTGCTGTTGGTTCCTTTCATGCAACGTAAAAAAGGCGTGAGGGGCTCTGTAAGCTGTGCAGGGACCAGGCCGCCGCCATCATCGGCTTCAGCCCAGTAAAAAGAGACACGGAAATACGCACAACAGGCCCCGCACGTCATACACGGATTCAAATCGCTCATAGCTCACCTGAAAAAACGCATAAACAAAAGTTGTCGCGTCTAAATTATCCAGACGGTTGCAAGAGAGCAAGTGGGGATCCGGACAATCTTGTGTCAGAAAACATCCATGAAATTGATGTAGATACGTATCCTTCATCTCAATTAAATAAGCAAAAATTAATCCATATCAACAAATGTTAAAATTTAACATTTGGTGTGATCTGTGTTGCGATCTGATTAACTATTTGTAGGTATATTTGCCATGACTAATAAAACCCCTAAAAAAGGAGTGGGTATGAAAAAATTAGCAGTGGCAGCCTTAGCACTTTCAACACTTTCTGGTGGCGCATGGGCCCATGACGCGGGCGAATTTTTCATTCGTGCGGGTTCCGCAACGGTGCGTCCTTCCGAAGGTTCGGATAATGTTCTTGGTGCGCTGGGTGGATTTAATGTCAGCAATAACACGCAGTTGGGTCTGACATTTACTTATATGGCAACCGAAAACATCGGTATTGAACTGCTGGCGGCTACGCCGTTCCGTCATAAAGTGGGTACTGGCCCAACAGGTGATATCGCTACCGTTCACCACTTACCGCCAACCTTAATGGCACAATGGTATTTTGGTGATTCCAGTAGCAAACTGCGTCCATATATTGGTGCGGGTATCAACTACACCACCTTCTTTGACAACGATTTTAACAAAACAGGTAAAGAAGCCGGGCTCTCAGACCTTAGTCTTGATGATTCCTGGGGCGCCGCAGGGCAAGTGGGGATGGACTACTTAATCAACCGCGACTGGCTGGTGAATATGTCCGTCTGGTATATGGATATCGACACTAACGTGAAATTCAAACACAACGGGGAGCGTCAAAGCGTCAGTACGCGTCTTGACCCATGGGTGTTTATGTTCTCGGCAGGTTATCGCTTCTAACATATTGAAGGGCTGGCCTTCTGCGGCCAGCCTTACCCGGTTTCGGCACCATGAGGATCGCTTCCCGATCTTCCTTTCACCATCATCCTTTCAGCATGAACAGGATATTATACCTCGACCATTCACGTAGCGCGTCAAGCCACGGATCTAACCATTCCACAATGCTGTGCACATCAATATCCATCTCAAGAATAAAGCTGGTCACGGCAGCGGCGACAATCACTATATAATTCGTACACATAAGAACATCCTTATTCTTATTAAGGTATTAAGCGGATTTACATTAATTGAATAATCGCCGGTGGGCAATATTAGCCCTGATACTTTTCACTATAATCCATGGTGAATGACCGCTAGAATTAATGTCAGATTATCTTAAATTACGATAATCATTTTGTCGTCAAGCCAGTGCGTGATATCAGGAGTAGGTGAATGCCGATTGAGAACAGGTTAGAGAAAACGGGCGTACAGCCAGGACGAATGGGGTGGGTCGCGATCGTTTTCGTACTGGTTGTCGTGGTTACTGTGTTGGCGGGTAATCCCCTGGGGAATGCCCGGCAGGTCCTGCGTAACCCTGGGCTCTATATTGATGGTATTGGGCTGATATTCCTTATCTTTATGTACTGGAGTGCTACGCGGGTGCGTCTTGCCCATAACGTATTGCGTTGGGTGCGCTATGGCTTTCTGCTATGGATTGCAGGTATGACGTTCGATGTGATGGACGAAATTGTTCAGCAACCTCGCTGGATGGGATTCTATTGTGAAGACATGTTGCGTCTGGCCGGAATGCTGGCGACGGCGGTCGGTGTCTATAAAATCATTCAGCGTATAAATATGTTGTATGTCGATGCGCGCTTTAAATCCCTGCGCGATGAATTGACCCAATTACCGAATCGCCGCTTTTTCATCGATACTATTCGGGAAAAGGAGGGGCGTCAGGTCTCACTGATTATTCTGGATATTGATTTTTTCAAACGCATCAACGATACCTGGGGCCACCTGATCGGTGATGAAGTGTTGTTTGCGCTGGGCAGACAGTTGCTGAATTTAAGTAGCGATAGCGTGATGCCTGCGCGCATCGGCGGGGAAGAGTTCGCCATTATTGTTGAGGGGCGTTCGGCGAGCGACATGCATCTCTTTGCACAATCGGTGCTCGAAAATGCGAGAACGATTCTGGTCAACGGCGATCAACCGCTCTCCATCAGTATTGGGGTGGGTTCACGTGAATTGGGAGAGGCGCAGGATTCGTTCATTCGCAAGGTGGACGAAGCACTCTATCGGGCGAAGAACAATGGACGTGGCCGCATCGAGTGGGCAGAGTAAACGCCAGGTCTCTATTTTTGTCATAGAAAGACTTCCTTACCAGGGAGTCTTCATTTATCCTCGGACGGTATTGTTGTATTTTTCCTAATCGTGCAAGATCATTCGTAAGAGTTATTAATTAGATTGTAATGTAATCAGGGTAAACTCTTTCTGCAATGAATTAAATACTGAGTGATATTAGCTTTTTTTTGTCTTTCTTGACAAAGTTTTAATTAATTATTGTTAATGTTTCACGTCACACGCTCAACGTTATTATCGGAGGCCAGATGAACAGGAAGTTAAAAGAGATAGATGAACTCCTTTCGGGATTGAATCGTTCTGTCGGGGGGCATTATCGCTGGCTGGTGCAGGCGTTCCGCCTTATCGCAAAGCGAAACGATGGCACGGATGGCATTACCGGTCTTGAGGCACATAACTGCTGCCAGTTTGGCGGCTGGTTGAGTCAATATCTGGCCACTAATACCGAAGATAAAGGTTTTTTATTAACCATTAATGATAAACATATTCGGGTGCATGAAGTTTGCCGTCGATTAGTCGATTCGGTTTTACAGGATAATATACGAGAGACACTATTTAATGATTTTGAACATGCACTTCAGGAATTTGTCGCGGCCATTACTGTTTATCAGACACATTTATTACAGCTGCGTATAAGCTATGATGCATTAACCAGTTTGCCGTTGAGAAGAATCCTGGATGAATCGTTCGAAAGTCAGATAATGGATCGTAGTAACGGCGAACTGTACGTGATGATTCTGGATATCGATCATTTCAAACGTATTAATGATACCTACGGGCATATCATTGGTGATGAGGTATTACGAGCCTTTGCGCAAAAATTGCAAAGCTGCACGCGACATTATGAACCCGTTTACCGTTTTGGCGGTGAAGAGTTTATCGTGATCCTGAAGGCGAAGGGTGAGGCGGAAGCGATGGCGGCGGGTCTGCGTATCACACGTGCGATTGAACATCATCAAATCAGAGTTGGGCAATATGATATTCCGGTTACCGTCACCTCAGGCTTAACACGGGCTATTCCCGGTGAATTGCTGCGTATCGTGCTTGAACGTGCCGACGGCGCGATGTACGTGGGGAAACAGTCGGGCAGAAATCGCTGTATGTACATTAGCGAAGAAGGCTCGATTGAGCGGGTAGTGGAATAAAAAAAAGCCCGCACGAAGCGGGCAAGTAATACTGGAAGCAATGTGAGCAATGTCGTAACGAATACCTGAGTGATTTGCTCAACTATTCGTTAATGAGAAAGATAATGGTTCTCATCTAAGATATCAACCCTACAGTTTGTGTTAATTGCATTTTTTTTCGCATCCAAAGAAAAAGCTGCCGTTTGGCAGCTTTTACATAGAGATAACGCTTTAAAAATGTGCCTGTATTTTGCCGGGGGCGCTACGCTTGCCCGGCCTACACAGCACTACGCCTGGCGCGTTGCGGCCTTCATGGCCTGCGCAAAGGCTTTCAACTCGGCCAGCATAACGTCGGGCTTATCAAGATTCTTCTCGATGATTTTTACCGTGGCGGAACCGGAAATTGCCCCAGCGGCACCGGCTTCAATTGAAGCATGCACCTGCTCTGGCGTAGAAATACCAAAGCCCTGTAGCGGGGGCGCGGCGTGATATTCCGCCAGCTTTTCAACGAGGTGATGCAGCGGAAGCGCAGCGCGGCTGTCGGCTCCCGTCACGCCCGCACGAGAAAGCAGGTAGGTATAACCGCGACCGTGGGAAGCAATCTGACGCAGCAGGTCGTCGTCGGCGTTCGGCGGGCAGATGAAGATCGGCGCCACGTTGTGGCGCATTGCAGCCTGGCGGAACGGGGCGGACTCTTCAACCGGCACATCAGCGACCAGGACTGAATCAACACCCACTCGCGCGCATTCCGCATAAAACTCATCAATACCGCGGTTAAAGACCAGGTTTGCATACATCAACAGGCCGATAGGCATGCTCGGATGTTTTTGGCGAATCGCCGCCAGCATCTCAAAGCACTGTGTCGGCGTGACGTGGGAAGCAAAAGCACGCAGCGTCGCGCTCTGAATGGTCGGGCCATCCGCCAGCGGGTCGGAGAAGGGGATCCCCAGCTCCAGCGCGTCTGCGCCGCCTTCAATCAGCGCATCGATAATCTTCAGTGACTGCTCTGGGTTCGGATCGCCGAGGGTGACGAAGGGAACAAATGCGCCTTCCTTGCGGGCGGTGAGTTCTGCAAACAGGATGTCATAACGTTCCATCAGATTTCCCCTCGAGCTTTCAGAATATCGTGTACGGTAAAGATGTCTTTGTCGCCGCGTCCGGAAAGGTTAACGACCAGAAGCTGCTCTTTTTCCGGATTTTCGCGCATCATTTTCAGCGCGTGCGCCAGGGCGTGTGATGATTCCAGCGCCGGGATTATCCCTTCGTGACGGCTGAGTTCTTTAAAGGCGTCAAGCGCTTCGTTATCGGTGATTGAGACATACTCCGCGCGACCAATGCTGTTCAAATACGCATGCTGTGGCCCGACAGACGGGAAGTCGAGGCCCGCAGAGATGGAGTAAGATTCTTCAATCTGCCCCTCATCGGTCTGCATCATCGGTGATTTCATACCGAAGTAGATGCCGACGCGACCATGCTTCAGCGGCGCGCCGTGCTCGCCGGTTTCGATACCATGCCCCGCAGGTTCAACGCCAATCAAACCGACGGTGGTTTCAGTAATAAAATCGGCAAACATACCGATGGCGTTGGAGCCGCCCCCGACACAGGCGATAACGGCGTCTGGCAGACGACCTTCTTTTTCCAGCACCTGAACTTTGGTTTCTTCGCCAATCATGCGCTGGAATTCACGCACGATGGTCGGGAACGGGTGCGGGCCTGCCGCCGTGCCGAGCATATAGTGAGCAGTTTCGTAACTGCCAGACCAGTCGCGCAGTGCTTCGTTACAGGCATCTTTCAGCGTGGCGGAACCACTGTGCACCGCGATCACTTCCGCACCCATCAAACGCATACGAAAAACGTTCGGTGACTGACGTTCAATATCTTTCGCACCCATATAGATGCGGCACTTCAGGCCCAGCAAGGCACAGGCGAGCGCTGACGCAACACCATGCTGACCCGCGCCGGTCTCGGCGATGATTTCGGTTTTACCCATGCGTTTAGCGAGTAAGGCCTGGCCCAGCACCTGGTTGGTTTTGTGCGCGCCGCCGTGCAGCAGATCTTCACGTTTCAGGTACAGCGTAGTTTTGGTACCCGCTGTTAAGTTACGGCATTTGGTCAGCGCAGTCGGGCGACCCGCGTAGTTTTTCAGCAGGTCGGTAAATTCCGCCTGAAATTCCGGATCTTTTTGCGCACTGACGAAGGCTTCTTCCAGTTGACGCAGCGCAGGCATCAGGATTTGCGGAACGTACATTCCGCCAAACTCGCCGAAATAGGGATTAAGTAACGTGCTCATTGTTGCTCCTTTCATACCTTAATATGCGCGCAGTGTCTGGAAAACCGAGGCCAGTTTGCTGGCATCTTTTACACCCGGTTGCGACTCTACACCTGAATTGAAATCCAGCCCGGCGCAGCCGCTTTTGGCTGCGTCTACGCAGTTATCTGCGCCTAATCCACCTGCCAGAATCACGTTGCTGAGATCCTGTCCCTGCAACAGCGACCAGTCGAAACGTTGACCGGTACCGCCCTGGCCATTATCGAATACGTATTTATCCACGTGATTCAGATTACGAGCGGGCAGGGTTTCGCCCACGCTGAGGGCTTTCCAGATTTGCACTGTTGCCGGCAACTGTTCGCGCAGGGTGTCGATGTATGCCTGATCTTCATTACCGTGCAGTTGTACGGCGGCGAACGACAGTTCACTTGCACGTGCAACGACATCGTGAACAGGAGCATTGCGGAAGACGCCCACGTAATTCAATGGTGCGGCGGCCATCACCTCACGGGCCTGTTCAGGCGTTACGGCACGAGGTGAGGTGGCAACAAAAATCAGTCCCCCGAAAATTGCGCCAGCGTCATACGCCGCCTGGGCATCCTGTGGACGCGTCAGCCCGCAGACTTTATTTTCGCCCAGCAGCACGCGGCGAACTGCCGTATTCAGATCGTCGTGCGACATCAGCGCAGAGCCAATCAGGAAGCCGTTAGCAAAGTGGCTTAACTCGCGCACCTGGGCATAGGTGTTAATTCCCGATTCGCTGATCACCGTCACATCGTGGCCCAAACGTGGTGCCAACTGGCGGGTACGGTTCAGGTCGATAGAGAGATCGCGCAGGTCGCGGTTATTAATTCCGACCACTTTTGCACCCAGCGCAATCGCGCGTTCCAGCTCTTCTTCATTACTCACTTCCGTCAGCACGCCCATTTTCAGGCTGTGGGCGACGGCGGCGAGCTGGCGATATTGTTCATCATCAAGGACCGAGAGCATCAGCAGACAGGCATCGGCCTGGTAAAAACGTGCCAGGTAAATCTGGTAAGGATCGATAATAAAGTCCTTACACAGAATCGGCTGGTGCGCGATTTTGCTGACGATAGGTAAAAACTCAAAATTACCCTGGAAATATTTCTCATCGGTTAACACGGAAATAGCCGATGCATAATGCTTATAGACACCTGCAATACGCGCCGGGTCGAAATCATCACGGATGACGCCTTTCGACGGAGAGGCTTTTTTACACTCCAGAATAAAGGCGGTGCGTGTGCCGCGCAGCGCATCGTAGAAACTACGCTGCGTAGGCTGAACATCATTCTGGAACGTGGCTAACGGTTGTTGTTGTTTACGGGCTTCTACCCAAATCGCTTTATCGGCTACGATTTTTGCTAATACGGTCTGCATTTTTTACCCTCTTGCCGCTAATGCGGTGACGCAATCATAGGCTGCACCGCTGCGCAGAACATCCAGTACTTTTTGTGCGTTGGCTTTTAAATCTTCATGGCCATAAAGGCGCATTAACATGGCGACGTTGGCGGCGACAGCGGACTCATGCGCTGTCTCACCTTTACCTTGTAACAAGCGCGTCAGAATGTCACGGTTTTCTTCCGGCGTACCGCCAGCCAGTTCTTCCTGATGGTAAGGTTTAAGACCAAAGTCGGCGGCGGTCAGCTGATAGCTCTTGATTTCACCCTGATTAAGTTCGGCTACCACGGTCGGCGCATGCAGCGAAACTTCATCCATACCACCGCTGTGTACCACGGCGGCGCGTTGATAACCCAACACGCGCAGGGTTTCCGCAATCGGCAGCACCAGTTCCGGGCTGTAGACACCAATCAGCGCCAGCGGGGGATGCGCCGGGTTAATCAGCGGCCCCAGCACGTTAAACAGCGTACGGGTTTTAAGCTGCTGGCGAACCGGCATCGCGTATCGGAACCCGGTGTGGTATTTCGGCGCGAACAGGAAACAGACGCCCAGTTCATCCAGCGCTTTTCGTGACTTATCAGCATTCATATCCAGATTGATGCCGAATGCAGCCAGTAAGTCCGATGATCCGGATTTGCTGGAGACGCTACGGTTGCCATGTTTCGCCACTTTCAACCCACAGGCCGCCGCGACAAAGGCGCTGGCGGTCGAGATGTTGATGCTGTTGCTACCGTCTCCACCGGTGCCGACGATATCGGCGAACGGGTAGTCCGGGCGTGGAAATGGTGCGGCGTTTTCCAGTAATGCGGTGGCCGCTCCGGCGATTTCAATCGGGCTCTCACCGCGAATTTTCATGCTGACCAGCGCGGCAGCCAGCTGCTCCGGCTTCACTTCGCCGCGAACCACGGCAGAAAATAGCTGGTGGCTTTCCTGTTGCGTCAGGGTTTGCGCCTGATACAGTTTTTCCAGAATCGGTTGCAGGGTGTTGGTCTGCTCCAGTTTTTGCAGCGCCCATGCCAGGGTTTGTTCCAGCAGGCGTGCGCCCTGCGTGGTCAGAATCGATTCCGGATGGAACTGGAAACCACACACGCGATCCGCATCGTGGCGAACCGCCATCACCATGCCGTTAAAGTGCGCGTTAATGGTTAAGCCCGCGGGAATATTGCTGCCGACCAGCGAGTGGTAGCGGGCAACCGGCAGCGGGTTGCTCAGCCCGGCAAACATCGCCTGGCCGTCGTGCTCAATGCTTGACGCTTTCCCGTGCAGGATTTCACCTGCCTGACCCACGTAGCCGCCATAGGCTTCGACAATCGCCTGATGCCCGAGGCAGATACCGATAATCGGCAATTTGCCGCGCATACGGGTCAACAGTTCCGGCATACAACCGGCTTCGGACGGTGCGCCAGGGCCTGGTGAGAGCATCAGCACCGGGTTTTTCATGGTGCCCAGACGCTCAATTAACGTTTGAGCAGGCACATGGTTGCGATAAATCACCACGTTGTGACCGTTGGCGCGTAGCTGATCTGCAAGGTTATAGGTGAATGAGTCGATATTATCGAGCAGCAGAATGTCAGCCATCAGAAAATCTCCTGTGCGTGGTGTGCGGTTGCGATTGCGCGCAATACCGCGCGTGCCTTATTACGTGTTTCATCGGCTTCGGACTGGGGAACAGAATCCAGTACCACGCCAGCGCCAGCCTGAACGGTGGCAACGCCGTTTTCAACGAAGGCGGAACGGATCACAATGCAGGTATCCAGATCGCCGTGAGCGGTGAAGTAGCCGACCGCGCCGCCGTAGCTGCCGCGACGCTTGCCTTCTGCGCCTGCGATAAGTTGCATCGCGCGAACCTTCGGTGCGCCGCTCAGGGTGCCCATGTTCATGCAGGCGCGATAGGCGTGCAGCACGTCGAGATCTTTACGCAGCTCGCCAACAACGCGAGAAACCAGATGCATTACGAAGGAGTAACGGTCAACTTTGGTGAGGTCCGCCACATAGCGGCTGCCCGGTGTACAAATGCGCGCCAGGTCATTACGCGCGAGGTCAACCAGCATCAGATGCTCCGACAGCTCTTTATGGTCGGTGCGCATTTCCAGCTCAATGCGGCTATCAAGGTCGCGGTCCAGAGAACCGTCTGCGCGACGACCGCGTGGGCGGGTACCGGCAATCGGGTAGATCTCAATCTGGCGGCTGGTGGCTTCATATTTCAGCGAGCTTTCCGGTGAAGCGCCGAACAGGGTGAAGTCGTTATCCTGCATGAAGAACATATACGGGCTTGGGTTGCTCTTTTTCAGAACATCATAAGCGGCCAGCGGCGACGGGCAGGGCAGTGAGAAGCGACGAGACGGCACCACCTGGAAAATTTCCCCGGCGCGAATCGCTTTTTGCATTTTGCGCACCACATCACCGTACTCTTCATCACTTTGATTGGTCTCGCAGCGCATCTGTTCAACAGTTTCCACCGGCAAAGCCGCAGGCGGCTCGTTCAGTTGTTGGCGCAGCTCCGCAATGCGTTGCAGCAACCTGTCTTTTTCACTCAATGATGGCGTGAACAGGCTGGCCTGAATGCGCGTGTTTTTGGTCTGGTGGTCAATCACCAGCAGGGTTTCCGCCAGGTAGAAGCAGTAGTCCGGGCAGGAGGTGTCGCTTTCAAGCGTTGGCAGGTCTTCAAAACCGGCCACCAGGTCATAAGCGAACAGCCCGCCGAAGAACATTGCATCGCGCTCGTCTTCTGGCAGCGTCACCAGCGTTTGCAGCAGGCGGAACGCGTCAAAAACCGACAGTGAGCACAGACGCGCATCTTCATCCAGCAATTGGCTGACTGCCGGGAAAGTCAGCACGCGGCCGCTAGCCTGATGCTGGTTGTCAACGCCCGCTGGCAGCGCCGCATCCAGCAGCGGCAGCAGTGACGCGCCGTTTTCGGTTAGCGCATGAATAGTGACAGTGTCACCGAGTGCGGTGATACGCAGCGCACTGTCGACCAGCAGCAGGCTTTTTAAATCGTTTTTGCTATCAATATCCGCAGATTCCAGCAGCAACGTGGCCGGGCGTGAACCGCATAGCTGATGAAACAGCGCGGTGGGGTTTTCACGATAAATCGCGTCACTGGTCAGAAGCTCAAGCGTTGGTTTTGATGTTTGCATTGTTTGTTTCGCCTGTTCTGTAAAATAAGTGTTCAATAAAAAGCCCGCTCAGTGGCGGGCCGGGTATCTGTTTGCATAATGCAGACGTGATGACACTGCCCGTTATCTGGGAGTGCGCCACCAACCATGCAGTACATTGATTTGCGTCTTCATTTGCCGATACCTTGCTTAAGTGAACTTGCGTACTAGTTAACTAGTTCGATGAATCAAAGTCAACCCCTGATTTTAGAAATTCCTCAGTAAACGTTATGATGAGCCGTCTTATACGAATATTAGCCCAACGGGAGCCGTTTTGAGCGACACAACATACGCAGTGATTTACGATCTTCACAGCCATACCACCGCCTCTGATGGTCGATTGACGCCGGAAGCGCTGGTGCATCGCGCCCTGGAAATGCGCGTGGGTACGCTTGCGATCACCGATCATGACACTGTCGATGGCATCCCTTTGGCGCAGGCAGAGATCGCGCGCGCCGGTCTGGCGCTGAACTTAATAACCGGCGTTGAGATTTCGACGCTGTGGGAAAATCACGAAATTCATATTGTCGGCCTGAATATTGATATTGAGCACCCGGCCTTAACCGCCTTTCTGAATCAGCAAAAAGCGCGGCGAAACGAGCGGGCGGCGATGATTGCCGAGCGTCTGGAGAAAGCGCATATTCCCGGCGCGCTGGAAGGCGCACAGCGTCTGGCCGACGGCGGCGCGGTAACACGCGGTCATTTCGCCCGTTTCCTGGTGGAGCAGGGGAAAGCGAACACCATGGGTGATGTGTTTAAAAAATATCTCGCGCGCGGGAAAACGGGATACGTTCCGCCACAGTGGTGTACAATAAGGGAAGCTATTGATGTCATTCATCATTCAGGCGGCGTGGCGGTAATGGCCCATCCGGCCCGTTACAACCTGTCTGCCAAGTGGCTGAAAAGATTGCTGGCCCACTTCAGTGAACAGGGTGGCGATGCGATGGAAGTCGCGCAGTGCCAGCAGGCGCCACACGAGCGCGCTCAGCTTGCAACCTATGCCCGAGAATACGCGTTACTGGCCTCGCAGGGTTCTGATTTTCATCAACCCTGCCCATGGATAGAACTGGGCCGTAAGCTGTGGCTACCCGCCGGGGTAGAGGGCATCTGGCAACGCTTCGAGACGCCACAGAATTCTACTGAGAGGGAAGTATGAGTCAGTTTTTTTACATCCACCCGGATAACCCGCAGGCGCGACTGATTAACCAGGCGGTTGAGATCGTGCGCAAAGGTGGGGTGATTGTTTACCCAACCGATTCCGGCTACGCGCTGGGCTGCAAAATTGAAGACAAAGGCGCGATGGAGCGCATCTGTCGTATTCGTCATCTGCCAGATGGTCATAACTTCACGCTGATGTGCCGTGACCTGTCCGAATTGTCGACCTATTCTTATGTCGATAACGTGGCGTTTCGTCTGATGAAAAACAACACGCCGGGCAATTACACCTTCATCCTGAAAGGGACGAAAGAGGTGCCGCGCCGTCTGTTGCAGGAAAAGCGTAAAACCATCGGCATGCGCGTGCCGTCTAACCCGATTGCGCAGGCGCTGCTTGAGGCGTTAGGCGAGCCAATGCTTTCGACCTCCCTGATGTTACCGGGCAGCGAATTTACCGAATCTGACCCGGAAGAGATTAAAGATCGTCTGGAAAAAGTGGTCGATTTGATTATTCATGGTGGTTATCTGGGCCAACAACCGACCACGGTCATTGATTTAACTGACGACGCGCCAGTGGTGCTGCGTGAAGGTGTGGGCGATGTGAAGCCGTTCCTGTAAACGTGAATAAACCAGATGAATCTTTTCATCAGAAATTCATGTAAGATACGCGGCCACGAATTATTGTTATGGCGCACGTGGTGCGCCATTTGACGTGTAAAAGATACCTTTCAATGAGTTAGGGTTTAACTGAACTCAACGCATTGTTTTTGAAAGTATACCCAGACGCCTGTGAAGGCGACACCGGAAGGAAGCTCTATGAGCGATAAAAGCGAAAAACTGCAAAAAGTGCTGGCGCGTGCCGGCCACGGCTCCCGTCGTGAAATCGAGGCGATTATTGAAGCGGGGCGCGTGAGCGTCGACGGCAAAATCGCCAAACTCGGCGATCGCGTTGAAGTGATCCCTGGCCTTAAAATTCGTATTGATGGTCATCTGATTTCCGTTAAAGAATCCGTAGAACAAATTTGTCGCGTTCTGGCTTATTACAAGCCGGAAGGTGAACTCTGTACGCGTAACGACCCTGAAGGTCGCCCAACCGTATTCGATCGTCTGCCAAAACTGCGCGGCGCGCGCTGGATTGCCGTCGGTCGTCTGGACGTCAACACCTGCGGGCTGCTGTTGTTCACCACCGACGGTGAGCTGGCAAACCGCCTGATGCACCCGAGCCGCGAAGTTGAGCGTGAATACGCCGTACGCGTGTTTGGCCAGATTGATGACAACAAAGTGCGCGAGCTGTCTCGCGGCGTACAGCTTGAAGATGGCCCGGCGGCGTTTAAAACCATCAAGTTTACCGGTGGGGAAGGTATCAACCAGTGGTACAACGTGACCCTGACGGAAGGCCGTAACCGCGAAGTGCGCCGTCTTTGGGAAGCCGTTGGCGTGCAGGTTAGCCGTCTTATCCGCGTTCGCTACGGCGATATTCCATTGCCGAAAGGTCTGCCGCGCGGCGGGTATACCGAACTGGATCTGGCGCAGACCAACTACCTGCGTGAGCTGGTTGAACTGCCGCCTGAAACCGCATCAAAAGTGGCGGTTGAGAAAGACAGACGTCGCATGAAAGCGAATCAGATTCGCCGTGCGGTAAAACGTCACAGCCAGGTCAGTAACCCACGTCGTGGCGGGGGAAGCCGCAGCAACGGTTAATCAACCTCCTGATTATCAAGCCGGGCAAACAGCAATGTTTGCCCGGTTTTTTTGTGCCTGACATCCCGCCTTCACAAAATCTATCGATTTGATTGTTTCTTACGCAAAAAAGGAGATGTGAAGGAGATTCCATGAATCATATGTGAAATGCGAATAATTATCATTAGTATGCGCAATTGATTTTATGATTCATGACAGGGAATGATGGAATGTATACTTCTGTAACAACACGAAAAAAACCAATAGCCCTCTTTTTAGCCAGCTTGCTGAGCACCACTGCGTGGGCCGCCAACGAGGAGCCGACAGAATCGCTTGCCGATAACGAAACCATGATTGTTACCGCTGAGCAGGAGCTCAAGCAGCAGCCAGGCGTTTCTACCATCACCGCTGAAGATATCCAGAAAAGCCCGCCGGTGAACGACCTCTCCGACATCATCCGCAAAATGCCTGGCGTTAACCTGACGGGAAACAGTGCCAGTGGTAGCCGTGGCAACAACCGCCAGATCGATATCCGTGGCATGGGGCCGGAAAACACCCTGATTATGGTTGATGGCGTACCGGTGACATCGCGTAACTCTGTGCGTTACAGCTGGCGCGGGGAACGTGATACGTGCGGTGATACCAACTGGGTTCCGGCGGAAATGGTCGATCGCATTGAAGTGATTCGTGGCCCGGCGGCGGCGCGCTATGGTTCTGGTGCGGCGGGCGGGGTGGTGAATATTATCACTAAACGTCCGACTAACGACTGGCACGGCTCGCTCTCTCTGTTCACCAATCAGCCGGAAGACAGCAAAGAAGGCGCGACCAAACGCGCTAACTTCAACCTGAGCGGCCCGCTGGCCGGAGATGCGCTGACCATGCGTCTGTACGGCAACCTGAACAAAACGGACGCTGATGCCTATGACATCAATACCGCCCAGAACGGTTCCGCTGCTGCGGGGCGTGAAGGCGTGCGTAATAAAGATATCAACGCAGTCGTATCGTGGAAAATCACCCCGTTGCAGATTGTCGACTTCAGCTATGGCTATAGTCGCCAGGGTAATATCTACGCGGGCGATACTCAGTACAGCAACAGCAACGTCAGCCCGGGCGGGTTAGTGCAGACGCTTTATGGTGACGAAACCAACCGCATGTACCGCCAGAACTACGGCATCACCTACAACGGCATCTGGGACTGGGGAACGTCGAAACTCAATTTCAACTACGAAAAGACCAACAACACGCGTCTGGATGAAGGCTCCACCGGTAAAGTGGAAGGGATGATCAACAGTGATGATTATTCAACCAGCCGTCTCGAAAGCTATCGTGCCGGTGGCGAAGTGAACTTCCCGCTCCAGTTGCTGGTGGATCAAACCGTCACGCTGGGCGCGGAGTGGAACCGTGATGAATTGAACGATCCTGCCTCGATGACGGCGACAGATAGCACGGGTGTAACGGTGGGTAATGTCTCTGGTAGCGCCAGCGGCCGCAGCAGCAAAAACAGTTCAACCATTAGCTCCCTCTATTTTGAAGATAATATTGCCGCCACAGACAGCACTCAGATATTACCAGGACTGCGCTTCGACTATCACGATACCTTCGGTGCAAACTGGAGCCCGAGCCTGAATATTTCGCAGGGCTTAGGCGATATGTTCACCCTGAAAGCGGGGATCGCGCGGGCGTTTAAAGCGCCAAACCTCTATCAGTCTACTGAGGGATATCTGCTCTCTACGCGTGGCAATGGTTGCCCGGTCGGGGTTAGTACCGGTAGTTGCTTCCTGTTAGGTAATGAAGACCTCGATCCGGAAATCAGCGTCAATAAAGAAGTGGGGATTGAGTTCCATGACAACGGCTATGCGGCAGGGGTGACCTGGTTCCGCAACGATTATAAAAACAAAATCGTGGCCGGGGATGACGTGGTCGGTTACGCTTCAAATGGCGCCAATATCCTGCGTTGGGAAAACGGCGGTAAAGCGATCGTTGAGGGTCTGGAAGGCAACCTGACCATTCCTGTGCTGCGCGATGTCCTTGAGTGGCGCACCAACGCAACCTATATGTTCCGCTCCGAAAGCAAAAAAACCGGTAACCCACTCTCGGTTATTCCTGAATTTACCATTAACTCGCAGCTCGACTGGCAGGTCACCGACAAACTGGATACTACATTAAGCTGGACACAGTATGGTCGTCAGAAGCCGCGCCAGAATGCGGAGATCCGTAACGAAGCGGGCGAGATGTCGAGCCGTGAAATCAGCCCGTACTCCATTTTTGGCCTGAACGTCAATTACGACATCACTAAAAACCTGCGCGCCAATGCCGGGATCAACAACCTGTTTGATAAACGGGTTTATCGCGAAAACGACGGCGCATCAACGTATAACGAACCAGGTCGCGCGTACTACGCAGGCGTAACCGTCTCGTTCTAAGCCGTACCGCCGGAAAGGTTAACCTTTCCGGCATTTCTTCGTTTAATAATCGATGCCAATCTGCGCTTTGATACCCGCATCAAACGCATGTTTCACCGGACGCAGTTCACTGACGGTGTCAGCCATCTCGGTGATATCGCGGTGACAGCCGCGACCGGTAATGATCACCGACTGGTGCGCCGGGCGCTGGCGTAACGCGCTCAGCACCTCTTCCAGCGGCAGATAGTCATAGGCCACCATATAGGTCAGCTCATCCAGCACAACCAGGTCCAGCGATGCATCGGCCAGCATGCGTTTGGCATGTTGCCAGACGGCCATACAGGCGGCCGTATCGCTCTCGCGGTCCTGTGTATTCCAGGTAAAACCGGTCGCCATTACCTGAAACTCGACTCCGTGGGGCTCCAGCAAATTACGCTCACCATTGGGCCAGGTGCCTTTAATAAACTGGATGACACCGACTTTTTTGCCGTGTCCGACGGCGCGCGTCGCCGTCCCAAAGGCAGCGGTGGTTTTGCCTTTCCCGTTGCCGGTAAAGACCATGATAATGCCACGCTCTTCCTGAGCGGCCGCCACCCGGGCATCGACTTTATCTTTCACGCGCTGCTGGCGCTCGCGGTAACGTTCATCACTCATTGGGCAATCCCCGGTTTACGGCCTGGTTGGGCATCGAAAGTCATCCCTGTTTTGCGGCGGCTATCGTCGCCCATCAGCCACAAATAGAGCGGCATGATATCGGCAGGTGTTTTCAGTTTTAACGGATCTTCCGTCGGAAACGCGCTGGCACGCATGCTGGTTCGCGTGCCGCCGGGGTTAATGCAGTTGACGCGCACGCGGTTTTGATACTCCTCGGCGAGCACCTGCATCATGCCTTCGGTGGCGAATTTGGACACCGAATAGGCCCCCCAGTTGGCGCGCCCCTGGCGGCCTACGCTTGACGAGGTAAAGACCAGTGAGCCTGCTTCAGACTGCAACAACAGCGGCAGTAACGCCTGGGTCAACATAAAGGTACCGTTGACGTTAACCTGCATCACCTGCTGCCAGATGTCGGGCTTCTGTTCAGACATTGGCACTACCTCGCCGAGCAGCCCGGCGTTATGCAACACGCCGTCAAGGCGCGGGTAATGCATGCTTATTTGCTGAGCAACCTGTTGGCAATCCTGCGGTGTACAGGTGAGCAGGTCGAGCGTGAACCAACGTACGGGCAATCCGCCGTGGTTTTCAATTTCTTGCGCGACGGCGCGTAATTTTTCTTCATTACGACCAAGTAAAACCACGCTGGCACTATAGCGTGCGTAGGTGATGGCTGCTTCCCGACCAATACCATCACTGGCACCGGTGACCAGAATTATATGGTTTTGCAACAAATCGCGTTTGGGCTGGTAGTGCACGAGGACTCCTTTGTGGCTTTTCGCTACCACAATCTGTGTTCTTTTCATGGCTTTTGGGCTTTATGCCCTAATCGCGCCACTATTTCAATCAGCCAGGAGGAGAGTCAACGTAAAATTAACAATTTGCAATGATTTCATCAGCCAATTTGAATTACGGAAAGCGCCTCGCAGGCTTTAATCGTGGTCGAGACGTAGCGAAAACGGTGTTGTACACTGGTCCACAGATTCAGTGGATTTGTACAAGGTGAAAGCGTGGAAATTCTTTTTCAATATGGTCTGTTTTTGGCGAAGATCGTGACGGTTGTCGTCGCAATCATTGTAATCGCAGCACTTATTATCAATTTGTCACAGCGCAAGCGGCAACGTGGAGAGCTGCGGGTAACCAATCTCAGCGAACAACATAAAGAGATGCAGGAGGATTTAGCGGTGGCGCTGCTTGACGGCCCACAGCAAAAACTCTGGCATAAAGAACAAAAGAAAAAAGCCAAACTTGAGGCAAAGGCGGCAAAAGCAAAGGCCAAACAGGGCAACGCAACGCCTTCAGGCAAACCGCGCGTGTGGGTGATTGATTTTAAAGGCAGTATGGATGCACATGAAGTTGCCTCGCTGCGTGAAGAAGTCACTGCGGTGCTGACGGTCGCCACGCCGCAAGATGAAGTGGTGGTGCGTCTTGAAAGCCCTGGTGGCGTGGTGCACGGTTACGGCCTGGCGTCGTCTCAGCTACAACGCATCCGCGATAAGCAGATCCCGTTGACGGTGGCGGTCGATAAAGTGGCGGCCAGCGGCGGCTATATGATGGCCTGCGTGGCGAATAAAATCGTCGCTGCGCCGTTTGCCATTCTGGGCTCCATTGGCGTGGTCGCGCAAATTCCGAACCTGCATCGTTTTCTGAAAAATAAAGATATTGATATCGAGCTGCACACGGCGGGCCAGTACAAACGTACCCTGACGCTGCTGGGTGAAAACACGGAAGAGGGGCGGCAGAAATTCCGCGAAGATCTTAACGAAACCCATCATCTGTTTAAGGCTTTCGTTAAAGAGATGCGGCCAACGCTTGATATCGACGCGGTGGCGACCGGTGAGCACTGGTACGGCGTGCAGGCGCAGGAGAAAGGGCTGGTGGATGAAGTGGGTACCAGCGATGAACTGCTGCTGAACCTGATGAAAGATCGCGAAGTGATGAGCGTGAGTTATAAACAGCGCAAGAAAATGATGGACCGTTTCACCGGGAGTGCGGCAGAAAGTGCGGATCGTCTGCTGCTGCGCTGGTGGCAGCGGGGGCAAAAGCCGTTGATGTAAATCTCAGGACAGCCCGGTAGGCTCACTGCCGGGCTGTGAGATCGCCTGACTCAACGTGTGTTAGTCGACCAGGTGATATTTCTCGGAAAGCTGATGGGCAAGGTATTTAAACATGTTAAATACTGCCGTGCTTTTCGGCGTGGGCAGGCCTTGTTCATCCAGGAAATACTCGCCGCTGAATATCAACACGCCATTGCGCTGTTCTACGCCCGTGGCTTCGATGCCAGCTAAGGTATCTTCATGTTCACGGATGAGTCGGTTTGCTTCAATAAGCAGAGTTTGACGATCGATGGGTTGTGTATTACCAGACATTTTCTACTCCTCGAAAAACTTCCCCTAGTTTACGCCGGGCACGCGCTCGGGGCAAATACTCCCTTGAAACTTCAGGGCTATAGTTAAGGTTAAGCCTGTACCTGCCTTTCTGGCGCGTTTAACAAATGCGTGCTAATAAAGTTGCGTAACGAATTTTATCAGGTACAGTGTGACGCTTTCGGCAATCTGGCAACAGATTTGCTTGACATTCGACCGAAAATTCTTCGTGCTATAGCACCTGGCGGTAAAACGTCAGTGAACTCAACCGCCTGGCTTCAGGATGTGAAGTGGGTGGCTATAGGGTTGATATCCATTGAGACCGCTGCAACATACAAGGCTTGTCGCCAGTGGACAGGTGACTCAATGTGCGATGTATTCTGGAAGAATCAAATTAGGTAAAGGTGAATATGGGTAAAGCTCTCGTTATCGTTGAGTCCCCGGCAAAAGCCAAAACGATCAATAAGTATCTGGGTAATGACTACGTGGTTAAGTCCAGCGTCGGTCATATCCGCGATTTGCCGACAAGTGGCTCAGCCGCCAAAAAGAGCGCTGACTCTGCCTCCACCAAAACGGCCAAAAAGCCTAAAAAGGATGAACGTGGCGCGCTGGTTAACCGCATGGGCGTTGACCCATGGCATGACTGGAAAGCGCACTACGAAGTGCTCCCGGGTAAAGAAAAGGTAGTTTCAGAACTTAAGCAACTGGCGGAAAAAGCCGACCACATCTATCTCGCAACCGACCTTGACCGCGAAGGGGAAGCCATTGCATGGCACCTGCGGGAAGTGATTGGTGGAGATGATTCGCGCTATAGCCGCGTGGTGTTCAACGAAATTACAAAAAATGCGATTCGTCAGGCGTTTGAAAAGCCGGGTGAACTGAATATCGATCGTGTTAACGCGCAGCAGGCGCGTCGCTTTATGGACCGCGTTGTGGGCTATATGGTGTCGCCGTTACTGTGGAAAAAAATCGCCCGTGGTTTGTCTGCAGGCCGCGTGCAATCCGTTGCTGTGCGTCTGGTGGTTGAGCGCGAACGCGAAATTAAAGCCTTCGTACCGGAAGAGTTCTGGGACGTGGTTGCGAGTACCACTACGCCGGGTGGCGATGCGTTGCCGCTGGAAGTGACGCATCAGAAAGATAAAGCCTTCCGTCCGGTAAGCCGCGACGAGACAATGGCCGCCGTTAGCCTGCTGGAAAAAGCGAGCTACAGCGTCCTAGAGCGTGAAGATAAACCGACCAGCAGCAAGCCTGGCGCGCCGTTTATCACTTCCACGTTGCAGCAAGCCGCCAGCACCCGTCTGGGCTTTGGCGTGAAAAAAACCATGATGATGGCGCAGCGTCTGTATGAAGCGGGCCACATTACTTATATGCGTACCGACTCTACCAACCTGAGCCAGGACGCAGTAAGCATGGTGCGTGGTTATATCGGCGATAACTTTGGCGATAAATATCTGCCGAAGAACCCGAACCAGTACGCCAGCAAAGAGAATTCTCAGGAAGCGCACGAAGCGATTCGCCCTTCCGATGTTTCGGTGGTTGCTGAATCGCTGAAAGATATGGAAGCCGATGCGCAAAAACTGTATCAGCTGATCTGGCGTCAGTTTGTTGCCTGTCAGATGACACCGGCGCAGTACGACTCCACGACGCTGACGGTGCAGGCGGGTGATTTCAAACTCAAGGCGCGCGGTCGTACCCTGCGTTTTGATGGTTGGACAAAGGTGATGCCTGCGCTACGCAAAGGCGATGAAGACCGCACGTTGCCAATGGTGAATCAGGGAGACAAACTCTCTCTGGTTGAACTGACACCGGCTCAGCACTTCACCAAACCGCCGGCGCGCTTTAGCGAAGCCTCACTGGTTAAAGAGCTGGAAAAACGCGGTATTGGCCGTCCGTCCACCTATGCGTCGATCATTTCGACCATTCAGGATCGCGGCTATGTGCGCACCGAAAACCGTCGTTTTTACGCAGAAAAAATGGGTGAGATCGTCACCGATCGTCTGGAAGCGAACTTCCGCGAACTGATGAACTACGATTTTACCGCCCAGATGGAAGACCATCTCGACCGCGTGGCAAACCACGAAGCCGAGTGGAAGCAGGTGCTGGATCTCTTCTTCGGTGATTTCACCAAACAGCTCGAAACGGCTGAGAAACCGCCTGAAGAGGGCGGCATGCAGCCGAACGAGATGGTGTTGACCAGTATCGATTGTCCGACCTGTGGTCGCAAGATGGGCATTCGTACCGCCAGTACGGGGGTATTCCTGGGCTGCTCCGGTTATGCGCTGTCGCCGAAAGAGCGATGCAAAACCACCATCAACCTGGTGCCGGAAAACGAAGTGCTGAACGTGCTGGAAGGCGATGACGCTGAAACCAACGCACTGCGCGCGAAACGTCGTTGCCAGAAGTGTGGCACGGCAATGGACAGCTATCTCATCGATCCGAAACGCAAGCTGCACGTTTGCGGTAATAACCCGACCTGTGACGGTTACGAGATCGAAGAGGGTGAATTCCGCATTAAGGGTTATGATGGCCCGATCGTTGAGTGTGAGAAATGTGGTTCTGAAATGCACCTGAAAATGGGGCGTTTTGGTAAGTACATGGCCTGCACTAACGAAGAGTGTAAGAACACCCGTAAGATCCTGCGCAACGGTGAAGTCGCACCGCCGAAAGAAGATCCGGTTCCGTTGCCGGAGTTGCCGTGCGAGAAATCGGACGCCTACTTCGTACTGCGTGACGGTGCTGCCGGGGTCTTCCTGGCGGCGAACACCTTCCCGAAATCGCGTGAAACCCGCGCGCCGTTGGTCGAAGAGCTGTTCCGATTCCGCGATCGTCTGCCGGAAAAACTGCGTTATCTGGCCGATGCGCCGCAGGAAGATCCGCAAGGTAACAAGACGATGGTGCGCTTCAGTCGTAAGACGAAGCAGCAGTATGTTTCTTCTGAGAAAGATGGCAAAGCGACCGGTTGGTCTGCCTTCTTTGTCGACGGTAAATGGGTCGAAGCGAAGAAATAATTGTCACCTGACAAACCACACAAAGGGCCGATCATCGGCCCTTTTTTATAACCGCGTTATTATTTTTTGTTCCCATCTATACACACTTGCTATAAATGATATAGTGGTTATAGCAAACACTTTTTTTATTATTAAATCGTATTAATAGCGTATCACTACGCAACCGGATACCGCGCCATGAAACTACAGCAGCTCCGCTATATCGTTGAAGTTGTTAACCATAACCTCAACGTCTCCTCTACCGCTGAAGGCTTGTACACCTCACAGCCGGGCATCAGTAAGCAGGTCAGAATGCTGGAAGATGAGCTGGGTATCCAGATTTTTGCGCGCAGTGGTAAGCACCTGACGCAGGTTACGCCAGCCGGGCAGGAAATCATTCGCATTGCCCGTGAAGTGCTTTCGAAAGTGGATGCCATCAAATCTGTGGCGGGCGAACACACCTGGCCGGACAAAGGCTCGTTGTACGTCGCCACAACGCATACCCAGGCGCGCTACGCGCTTCCCGGCGTGATTAAGGGCTTTATCGAGCGTTATCCGCGCGTTTCTCTGCACATGCATCAGGGCTCGCCAACGCAGATTGCCGAAGCGGTTTCGAAGGGGAATGCAGATTTTGCCATCGCCACGGAAGCGCTGCACCTGTATGACGATCTGGTTATGCTGCCGTGTTACCACTGGAACCGTTCTATTGTGGTGACGCCGGAGCATCCGCTGGCGTCGAAAACGTCGGTCACAATCGAAGAACTGGCCCAGTATCCACTGGTAACCTACACCTTTGGTTTTACCGGGCGTTCAGAGCTCGATACCGCGTTTAACCGCGCCGGGCTGACGCCGCGCATTGTTTTCACCGCCACGGATGCCGACGTTATCAAAACCTATGTTCGCCTCGGGTTGGGGGTAGGGGTTATCGCCAGCATGGCGGTTGATCCGGTTTCCGATCCTGATCTGGTTAAACTGGATGCTGACGGTATTTTCAGCCACAGCACCACTAAAATCGGCTTCCGCCGCAGTACTTTCCTGCGCAGCTACATGTATGATTTTATTCAACGCTTTGCGCCGCATTTAACGCGCGACGTTGTTGATACCGCGGTAGCGTTGCGCTCCAATGAAGACATCGAGGCGATGTTCAAAGATATTAAATTGCCAGAGAAGTAATCTTCTGAATTTCCGAACGGTATCTCCTGTCGGGAGATACCGTTTGAATCGTAATAATACCTCTCCTCATTCTCATCCTCTAAATCATTCTGCTCTCGATATGTCCTTATATTTTTCATTAGTTTGGCTAATGTATTGCCAGTGAGGGCATAAAAGTAGAAACGATTTCCCCTTAAGGCAAATTTTACAGTTCAATTATTTATTTTTGGTCAAAAGATTAAATAAATGCGTCCGCCTGGCTGGCGAAAGCACTGGATTTTTGACTAGATTTTATTTAGGATTTGTCTCAGTGATGATTAATCGTACCGATTGTTTGGTGCCAAAATGATAAGTAATATCGATTGTAAGAGGTTGTCGATGCCGTCAGGAACCAAAGGTCCACAGCGCGATCCGCACGTGAAGCGTAAAGCCTGGGCGTCGGTGTTTCTGGGGTCTGCGCTGTTTTGGGTGGTTGTAGCACTGCTTGTCTGGAAGTACTGGGGCTGATGATGTTTATCTCCAGTCGTCCCCGGCCAACACAGCCCAAGCCGCAGCCGGAGAAACAGGATAAGGTCAAAATTCCTGAATCATGGGAATTGACCCCCGAACAACGTGAATTTATTGAGTCGTTTAATCCTGGTGAGCGCAAAAAAAAATAATAGCAGGGTGGCTCGCCCAACATACCTTCCGCATTCGCACTGACTTTTAAATACACCACAGCAACGGTCTGTCGACACAATGTCGGCTGAATGCACTCATGCATAAAAAGGTGTAAGCAAAATGAATACGCATCACAATTTGAAATACTGGTCATGGATGGGCGCGCTGTCGGCTTCACTTCTGTTTTGGGGGCAGATTATCTGGCTGCTGTGCCGGTAAATTTGCGGCGCAATAATCTCCGTCTTCCTTCCTTCTCACGCCTGACCTCTGCGCCGGGCGTTTTAATTTCACAGAATAGTCTCAACAATTTTATCAATTAGAGTTGTTATCAAAACGTTACGACATCTTTGTGTTATCTTTAATGCGTACCCTGAGGAGTGTCAGGGGATTGCAAGTCCCGTTACACATAAAGGAGGAGCTATGTCGTCAACACTACGAGAAGCCAGTAAGGACGCGCTGCACACGCAAGATAAAACCTATCACTACTACAGCTTACCGCTGGCAGCCAACACGCTGGGTGACATTTCCCGTCTACCCAAATCCCTCAAAGTCCTGCTGGAAAACCTGTTGCGCTGGCAGGATGGGGATTCTGTTACGGAAGAGGATATTAAAGCCCTGGCCGGGTGGGTGAAAACTGCCCATGTTGACCGGGAGATTGCCTACCGCCCGGCGAGGGTCTTGATGCAGGATTTCACCGGCGTACCGGCGGTCGTGGATTTGGCTGCCATGCGCGAAGCGGTGAAGCGTCTGGGCGGCGACACCGCGAAGGTTAATCCGCTTTCGCCGGTCGACCTGGTCATTGACCACTCGGTTACCGTGGATCATTTCGGCGACGATGATGCTTTCGCAGAAAACGTGCGCCTGGAGATGGAGCGCAACCATGAACGCTATGTGTTCCTGCGCTGGGGCCAGCAGGCGTTCAGCCGATTTAGCGTTGTGCCGCCGGGTACAGGGATCTGCCATCAGGTTAACCTTGAGTATCTGGGTAAAGCGGTCTGGAGCGAATTACAAAACGATGAATGGGTTGCTTACCCGGACACGCTGGTCGGCACCGATTCACACACCACGATGATCAATGGCCTTGGCGTGCTGGGCTGGGGCGTCGGGGGAATTGAAGCAGAAGCCGCGATGCTCGGCCAACCGGTTTCTATGTTGATTCCGGATGTGGTGGGCTTCAAGCTAACCGGCAAACTCAGTGAAGGTATTACCGCCACCGACCTGGTGCTGACCGTCACCCAAATGCTGCGTAAACACGGCGTGGTGGGGAAATTTGTTGAATTCTATGGCGATGGTCTGGACTCTTTGCCGCTGGCGGACCGCGCCACTATCGCTAACATGTCGCCGGAATATGGCGCAACCTGCGGCTTCTTCCCGATTGATGGCGTTACGCTCGATTACATGCGCCTGAGCGGACGCAGCGACGAGCAGGTCGCACTGGTTGAAGCCTATGCTAAAGCGCAGGGTATGTGGCGTAACACCGGTGATGAGCCGATTTTCACCAGCAGTCTCGAACTGGACATGGGCACGGTCGAAGCGAGTCTTGCCGGACCGAAACGCCCGCAGGATCGCGTCGCTTTGGGCGATGTACCTAAAGCCTTTGCCGCCGCGACAGAGCTGGAAGTGAACACCGCGCAGAAAGATAAGCAGCCGGTAGAATACACGCTTAAAGGTGAAACCGTACCGCTACCGGACGGCGCGGTGGTGATTGCCGCCATTACCTCCTGTACCAATACGTCCAACCCGAGCGTTCTGATGGCAGCGGGCCTGCTGGCGAAAAAAGCCGCTGAGCTGGGCCTGAAGCCGAAACCGTGGGTGAAAGCCTCGCTGGCGCCGGGGTCGAAGGTGGTTTCTGATTATCTCGCCCACGCACGTCTCACGCCATACCTGGATAAACTTGGCTTTAACCTTGTGGGCTATGGCTGTACCACCTGTATCGGTAACTCCGGTCCACTGCCAGAGCCCATCGAAACGGCGATTAAGAAGGGCGACCTGACCGTTGGGGCCGTGCTTTCCGGTAACCGTAACTTCGAAGGGCGTATCCATCCGCTGGTGAAAACCAACTGGCTGGCCTCACCGCCGCTGGTGGTTGCCTATGCGCTGGCCGGAAACATGAACGTCAACCTGGCAAGCGACCCGCTCGGTCACGATCAAAAAGGCGACCCGGTTTACCTGAAAGATATCTGGCCGAGCAGCCAGGAGATCGCCAAAGCCGTGCAGCAGGTTTCCACCGAGATGTTCCGCAAAGAGTATGCGGAAGTCTTCGAAGGCACACCGGAATGGAAAGCCATCACCGTCGCGGAATCGGATACCTACAACTGGCAGGATGACTCTACCTATATTCGCCTGTCGCCGTTCTTTGACGATATGGAAGCCCAGCCGAAGCCGGTAGAGGATATCCATGGGGCGCGTATTCTGGCGATGCTGGGTGATTCCGTCACCACCGACCATATTTCACCAGCAGGCAGCATTAAACCGGACAGCCCGGCGGGCCGCTTCCTGCAGGCGCGCGGGGTGGAACGTCGCGACTTCAACTCGTATGGTTCCCGTCGCGGTAACCACGAAGTGATGATGCGCGGTACCTTTGCCAACATTCGCATCCGCAACGAAATGGTGCCAGGGGTAGAAGGGGGGATGACGCGATTGTTGCCGGGTTCAGAAGTAATGTCGATTTATGACGCGGCGATGGCGTATCAGAAGCAGGGCACCCCCCTGGCGGTGATTGCCGGGAAAGAGTATGGCTCCGGTTCCAGCCGCGACTGGGCGGCGAAGGGGCCGCGTCTGCTGGGCGTGCGGGTGGTGATTGCGGAATCTTTTGAGCGTATTCACCGTTCCAACCTGATCGGTATGGGGATTCTGCCACTGGAATTCCCGCAGGGTGAAACGCGGCAGTCGCTGGCGTTGACCGGGGAAGAGCAGCTGGATATTCCTGATTTACAGCAGCTTAAACCGGGTGCCACGATACCGGTTACCGTGACGCGCGCCGACGGTACTACGGAAACGCTGGCTTGCCGTTGCCGTATCGATACGCAGACAGAACTGACGTACTACCAAAACGATGGCATCCTGCATTACGTGATTCGTAATATGCTGGATTGATTCTGTTTAATGCCAGGCCCGACTCGCGAAAGCAGTCGGGTTTTTTTATACATATTGCTAATATTATTAGCAATTACGTTAAAATAAATAATGGATTTATTAGTTTTATTAGCGTGTATTTTATACTGGTTATGTGATGGAGGGTGTTTATTTAAATCATTCATGGTAATTATATCTAAATCCAGATGCCACAAGGCTTTGATAGCGATCACATGTTGAAAGTATTGAATTATTTCTACTGTGATATTGATCGCGATGTCGTTATGAGTTTTACGGGATGATACGGCATTATTTATTTACCCCGAGGCTGTCATGAATGAAAATAAGTGGTTAGGGTTGGCATGGATCTCGCCCTATATTATTGGATTGTTAGTGTTTACCGCCTTTCCCTTTGTCTCTTCTTTTCTGTTGAGTTTTACCCAATATGATTTGATGAGCCCGCCTGAGTTTAACGGCATTGAAAACTACCGTTACATGGTCTCAGAGGATCCGCTGTTCTGGAAATCCCTTGCGGTCACGTTTGTGTACGTATTCGTTACTATCCCGTTGAAGCTGATGTTTTCGCTGTTCATCGCCTTCGTGCTGAATTTCAAACTGCGCGGTATCGGTTTTTTCCGCACGGCGTACTACATTCCCTCCATTCTCGGTAGCTCTGTCGCCATTGCGGTACTGTGGCGCGCGCTGTTTGCTATCGACGGCCTGTTGAATAGCTTTACCGGCGTATTCGGTCTGGATCCCATCAACTGGCTGGGTGAGCCGCCGCTGGCGCTGTTTTCCGTAACGCTGCTCAGTGTATGGCAGTTTGGTTCCTCAATGGTTATCTTCCTGGCCGCACTGCAAAACGTGCCGCAGTCGCAGTACGAAGCGGCGATGATCGATGGCGCCACCAAGTGGCAAATGTTCCTGAAAATTACCGTACCGCTGATTACGCCGGTCATTTTCTTCAACTTCATTATGCAAACCAGCGGCGCATTCCAGGAGTTTACTGCGCCGTTTGTTATCACCGGCGGCGGCCCAACCTACTATACCTACCTGTTCTCACTCTACATCTACGATACCGCCTTCAAGTATTTCGACATGGGATACGGTGCTGCGCTGGCATGGGTGCTGTTCCTGGTGGTGGCCATCTTCGCGTTATTGGCCTTTAAGTCATCGAAATATTGGGTCTTCTACTCAGCCGACAAGGGAGGTAAAAATGAGTGATCAACATATCATGACGGCAACCGCAACGGATGCGGCAAACGAGGTGGCCCGCACGCTGCGTCGCGAAAAAATCAGCCGTAATATTCGCTATGTGATTTTACTGCTGGTTGGTTTGTTGATGCTCTATCCGCTGGCGTGGATGTTCTCCGCCGCGTTCAAGCCGAATAGCGAGATATTCACCACCCTGAATCTCTGGCCGACCCACGCTACCTGGGACGGGTTTATCAACGGCTGGAAAACCGGCACGGAATATCACTTCGGCCACTACATGCTCAATACATTTAAGTATGTGATCCCAAAAGTGATTCTGACTATTATCTCCTCCACCATTGTGGCTTACGGTTTTGCCCGCTTTGAAATCCCGTGGAAGAAATTCTGGTTTGCCACGCTTATCGCCACCATGCTGCTGCCGAGTACCGTGTTGCTGATCCCGCAATATCTGATGTTCCGCGAAATGGGTATGCTGAACAGCTATCTGCCGCTTTACCTGCCAACAGCGTTTGCCACGCAAGGGTTCTTCGTCTTTATGCTGGTGCAGTTCTTGCGCGGCGTGCCGCGCGACATGGAAGAGGCCGCGCAAATCGATGGCTGTAACTCCTGGCAAGTGCTGTGGTATGTACTGGTGCCGATTCTTAAACCGGCGATTATCTCTGTTGCGCTGTTCCAGTTTATGTGGTCGATGAACGACTTTATCGGCCCGCTGATTTACGTCTACAGCGTGGATAAATATCCGATTGCGCTGGCGCTGAAAATGTCTATCGACGTCACGGAGGGGGCGCCGTGGAACGAAATTCTGGCAATGGCGAGCATCTCCATTCTGCCATCTATCATTGTGTTCTTCCTGGCGCAGCGTTACTTCGTCCAGGGCGTATCCAGCAGCGGAATTAAAGGCTAAGAGGGAATATCATGGCTGAAGTGATTTTTAATAAACTGGAAAAGGTGTACTCCAACGGCTTCAAAGCGGTACATGGTATCGACCTGAACATTGCCGATGGCGAATTTATGGTGATTGTTGGCCCCTCCGGCTGTGCGAAATCCACGACCCTGCGTATGCTCGCCGGGCTGGAAACCATCAGCGGCGGTGAAATTCGAATCGGCGAAAAAGTGGTGAACAACCTGCCGCCAAAAGCGCGCGGCATTGCGATGGTGTTCCAGAACTACGCGCTTTATCCGCACATGACCGTGCGGGAAAATCTGGCATTTGGTTTGAAACTGAGCAAACTGCCGAAAGAACAAATCAATCAACAGGTTGAAGACGCTGCCAAACTTCTGGAACTGGAAGAACTGCTGGATCGCTTACCGCGTCAGCTTTCCGGTGGTCAGGCTCAGCGCGTGGCGGTAGGGCGCGCAATCGTCAAAAAGCCGGATGTATTTTTATTTGATGAGCCGCTCTCGAACCTTGATGCCAAGCTGCGCGCATCCATGCGTATTCGTATTTCGGATCTGCATAAGCAGCTCAAGAAATCGGGCAAGCCGGCGACCACCGTATACGTGACCCACGATCAAACCGAAGCGATGACCATGGGCGACCGTATTTGCGTGATGAAGTTGGGCCACATCATGCAGGTCGATACGCCAGATAACCTGTACCATAAACCGAAAAACATGTTTGTCGCGGGCTTTATTGGCGCGCCTGAAATGAACATTAAACCGGCAAAAATTGTACGTCGCGATGACGGCCTCCATATCACCGTCGGCGAAGATTTACTGGCCCTGAACGCGAGTCAGCAGGATAAAGTGGCGCACTACGTTGATAAAGACGTGCACTTTGGTATTCGCCCTGAATATGTTGATGTTTCCACGACGTCGTTCGGCGCGAGCTGCGGGCGAGGGAAGTTAATCCGTATAGAAAACATGGGGCATGAATATTTTCTGTATTTACAGGTCGGTGATGTTGAATTGACGGCGCGGATCTCATCCGATCAGGCGAAACCGATTATCGACAATGGATTACAGCAGCAGGTGTGGTTCCGTTTTGAGATGGACAAATGCCACATTTTTGACGGGGAAACGCAGGAAAATATTTCGCTGTAAAAAAGCCCGCCAGGTTCGCTGGCGGGCTTTATGTTTACTCTTCTTTCAACAGGTGGCCCATCTTGGCCGCCTTGGTATCGAGATAGTAGGCGTTTTTCGGGTTGCGTCCCACAATCAGCGGGACGCGCTCTACGATGTTGATACCCGCTTCGGTCAGGATCTCAACCTTTTTCGGGTTATTGGTCAGCAGACGCACCTCGTCCACGCCCAGCAGCTTGAACATATCAGCACACAAGGTGAAGTCGCGCTCATCGGCGGCAAAGCCGAGCTGGTGGTTGGCTTCAACGGTATCGTAGCCCTGATCCTGCAACGCATAGGCGCGAATTTTATTCAACAGGCCGATATTACGACCTTCCTGACGATGATAAAGCAGAATGCCACGGCCTTCTTCCGCGATGTGCGTGAGGGCCGCTTCAAGCTGGAAACCGCAATCACAGCGCAGGCTAAAGAGCGCATCGCCCGTCAGACATTCGGAGTGAACGCGTGCCAGTACCGGGGTTTGCCCGGAAATGTCACCAAAAACCAGGGCGACGTGATCCTGCCCGGTTGCCAGTTCTTCAAAGCCCACCATCAGGAAATCGCCCCAGGGGGTTGGCAGTTTGGCTTCTGCCACACGTTTAAGCTGCATGTGATTCTCCAGATTATGTCAGCGCGATTAGCGCTTTCTGTTTTTTGTATTTTGCCACAACGTGCTTTGGTTCACCTAATAGTGCGCAAGTGACTGCTGTTAAAGCGCACAATTTTGACAGTTTCGCCCTTATGTTATTATTCGGTTATTATTGAGGATTCAGAGACAAAGGAGCCGTTATGCTAACAATTGCCAGACGAACTGCCGTGGGGGCCGCCGCATTGTTAGCGATGCCGCTCGCAGTCTGGATCTCCGGCTGGACCTGGCAGCCTGGACATTCAGAAATGTGGCTGAAAGCGCTGTATTGGGTCACGGAAACGGTCACTCAACCGTGGGGAATCATTACCCACGTGGTGCTATTTGGCTGGTTTTTATGGTGTCTGCGCTTTCGTCTGCGCCCGGCTATCATGCTCTTTGCGATTCTTGCCGGGGCGATAATGATCGGGCAGGGGGCAAAATCCTGGGTAAAAAGTGTGGCTCAGGAACCGCGGCCTTTTGTTATCTGGCTGGAAAAAACGCACCATATTCCCGTTGATGAGTTCTACACTTTAAAACGTAAGGATCGCGGCGTGCTGGTCAAAGAACAGCTTGCACAACAACAGGATATCCCTTCGTTCTTGCGTAAGCACTGGCAAAAAGAGACTGGGTTTGCGTTTCCGTCCGGGCATACCATGTTTGCGGCCAGTTGGGCGCTGCTGGCGGTTGGCTTGCTGTGGCCCCGTCGACGCACGTTCACCATCGCGATTTTGCTGGTATGGGCAACGGCGGTTATGGGCAGTCGCCTGCTGTTAGGCATGCACTGGCCACGCGATTTAGTGGCGGCAACGTTGATGTCCTGGCTGCTGGTTACCGTGGCGACCTGGCTTGCACAAAAGATATGCGGCCCACTGTCACCACCGGGTGAAGAAGCGCAGGAAATCAGGAAACGCGAGCAGGAAAAGTGAGTGAGGGTTGATTTTCCCCCCTTTAACCCTCAAATCCTGAACTGGCCGCGTGCTTTTCCATTTCGTCTACGCGGCGAAAATGGTACTTTATAAGGCTTGATGCGATAGATCGAACGGGATTTATCAGCTGAAACCACATAACGGGAAGTCGTGTGAAATATTTTCTCATTTTCTTATTGGTGTTAGCGGTCTTTGTCATTTCAGTGACGCTGGGCGCACAGAACGATCAGCTCGTGACCTTTAACTATTTACTGGCGCAGGGCGAGTTCAGAATCTCAACATTACTGGCGGTATTGTTTGCCGTAGGTTTTGCGATTGGCTGGTTGGTTTGTGGCCTGTTCTGGCTGCGTGTGCGTGTTTCTCTGCTGCGTGCAGAGCGTAAAATTAAACGTCTGGAAAATCAGATTGCGCCTGAGAGTGTGCCGTCCGTAAACCCGACCGTGCCAGTAACGAAGGAATAACGATTTATGCTGGAGTTGTTGTTTCTGCTCTTACCCGTTGCGGCAGCCTATGGTTGGTATATGGGGCGCAGAAGTGCACAACAGTCCAAACAGGACGAAGCAAGCCGTTTGTCACGTGATTATGTGGCAGGGGTTAACTTTCTCTTAAGTAACCAGCAAGACAAAGCGGTTGACCTGTTCCTCGACATGTTAAAAGAGGATACCGGCACCGTGGAAGCCCACCTTACGCTGGGCAACCTGTTCCGTTCACGCGGCGAGGTTGACCGCGCCATCCGTATTCACCAAACCTTAATGGAAAGCGCCTCGCTGACCTACGATCAGCGTCTGCTGGCGGTACAACAACTGGGGCGTGACTACATGGCCGCCGGGCTCTATGACCGCGCAGAGGACATGTTCAGTCAACTGGTGGATGAAACAGATTTTCGTATCAGCGCGCTGCAACAGCTGTTACAAATCGCGCAACTGACCAGCGACTGGCAAAAGGCTATCGACGTGGCCGAACGCCTGGTGAAACTCGGTAAAGAGAAGCATCGCGGCGAAATCGCCCATTTCTGGTGCGAACTGGCCCTGCAACAGATGGGCAACGATGATATGGATAAAGCAATGACGCTGCTGAAGAAGGGCGCGTCTGCCGATCCATCCAGCGCGCGCGTCTCTATCATGATGGGCCGCGTCTGGATGGCGAAGGGCGATTACGCGAAAGCGCGTGAAAGCCTGCTGCGCGTCATCGATCAGGACAAAGAACTGGTCAGCGAAACACTGGAAATGCTGCAAACCTGCTATCAACAACTGGGTAAAATCGATGAGTGGGAATCTTTCCTGCAACGCTGCGTAGAGGAAAATACCGGTGCTGCGGCAGAACTGATGCTGGCGCAGGTGCTCGATCAGCGTGAGGGCGGTGAGGTCGCGCAAACCTACGTGACACGACAGTTACAGCGGCATCCTACGATGCGCGTCTTCCATAAATTGATGGATTATCACCTCAATGAAGCAGAAGAAGGGCGCGCGAAAGAGAGCCTGATGGTGCTGCGAGACATGGTTGGCGAGCAGATCCGCAGTAAACCGCGCTATCGCTGCCAGAAGTGTGGCTTTACTGCCTATACGCTTTACTGGCACTGTCCATCTTGCCGCGCGTGGTCCACCGTTAAGCCGATTCGCGGCCTCGACGGGCAGTAATATTTAAAAAAACACTCGCTTTAGTTACAACATACTTTTCATTTTTTACCCCTCGCACATTCAGCATCGAGCGTGTCAGGCTCAGCAGGGCGAATCGCGCCTGTCAATTTGCCCCACTCGCAGGTAGAATGCTCGCCGTTTACCTTTTCTGCGCCTGAATAGCCGGGCGCCCATCAACAAGAAGGTCTGGTCATGACGTCTACTGCTTCATCTTCTTCCCGTATTGTCACATCCTCTCCTGTCGTTGTTGCTCTCGATTACGATAACCGCGATAAAGCGCTCGCTTTTGTCGATCGTATCGACCCGCGCGACTGCCGTCTGAAAGTCGGAAAAGAGATGTTCACGCTGTTTGGCCCGCAGTTCGTGCGTGATTTACAGCATCGTGGCTTTGATATCTTCCTGGACCTGAAATTCCACGATATCCCGAATACCACAGCCCATGCCGTTGCGGCAGCGGCAGAGCTGGGCGTGTGGATGGTGAACGTACATGCATCGGGTGGGGCGCGCATGATGACGGCGGCGCGCGAAGCGTTACTGCCATTCGGAAAAGATGTGCCGCTGCTGATTGCGGTCACCGTGCTGACCAGTATGGAAGCCAGTGATCTGCTGGATCTTGGCGTGACGTTGTCACCTGCGGATTATGCCGCCAAACTGGCTAAACTGACATGTGATTGCGGCCTCGATGGCGTGGTGTGCTCCGCGCAAGAAGCGGTGCGCTTCAAGCAGGAGCTGGGACAGGCCTTTAAACTGGTGACGCCAGGCATTCGCCCCGTGGGCAGTGAAGCGGGTGACCAGCGCCGTATCATGACGCCTGAACAGGCACAAGCGGCAGGCGTAGACTACATGGTCATAGGCCGTCCGGTAACTCAATCAGCGGACCCGGCGATGACATTGCGCACCATTAATGCCTCGCTGCAAAAGGAGGCGTAATGAGCGACTCCAATAGCCGTCTGGTGTACTCCACCGACAGCGGTTGTATCGACGAACCAAAGGTCGTTGTGGAACGCCCAAAAGGTGATGGCATTGTGCGTATTCAGCGCCAGACCAGCGGGCGGAAAGGCAAGGGCGTGTGCCTGATTACGGGCATCGATCAGGATGATGAATCACTGGCAAAACTGGCTGCAGAGCTGAAAAAGAAATGTGGCTGCGGCGGCTCAGTGAAAGATGGCGTGATTGAAATTCAGGGCGATAAGCGCGACCTGCTCAAAACATTACTCGAAGCTAAAGGGCTGAAAGTAAAACTGGCGGGTGGTTAAGAAACAAAAGGGCCCCGATAAAAATCGGGGCCCTGAATTCTTATTTTAAATATACGGACGATTAATTATTTGCCCACCTGGTGGCCGATAATCCCGCCGACTGCCGCGCCGCCCAGGGTACCCAGGGTGCTGCCGTCAGTTAATACTGCACCGCCCAGCGCGCCAGCGCCAGCGCCAATAGCTGTGTTACGGTCGCGTTTGGACCAGTTTGAACATGCGCTCAGTGACATTACTAAAGTGGCAGCAATTACCGCTGCAGTGATTTTTTTGTTCATTGAAGTCATCGTATTTTCTCCTGAATATTCGATTCACGGAAAAAGCCTTTTTTAATTTTAGCCGCGGGCCAGAGATAAAAACGGCTTATGTCGTGAAGCATGTTGCGCAGGTTGTAGAACTGTTACTTAGTCACGCAAGTGATAGTTACTTCCTGTTATATCGCTAACATTAATTCTACTTTCTTATCGTATATTAGACAGGTAAAAAGTCCTAATTGAGCCTTAGGAAAAATCTCATAGCGGAATAAAGAAAACAATACGAGGAATGGATGTTTTGCGAGGGGAAAGGCCCCTCACCCTAACCCTCTCTCACAGGGAGAGGGAACCGACCGAGCACTATTTAAATATTCGTGCGTTTTTCTCCCTCTCCCTGTGGGAGAGGGCCGGGGTGAGGGGGACGCACAATTGCCTATGGCCGCTTAACAATATCCACCTTCAGCCCGGATCGCTCCAGTTGAGCCTGCTGCTCTGCCGCCAGCCCGTCATCGGTGATCACCCGGCTAAACTTCGTCATCGGCCCCAGCGGGTACGCGTGAGTGACGCCAAACTTGCTGCTGTCACTCAACGCAATCGCTTCACACTCTTTTTCCAGCACTGCATTCACCACATCAGCACGCATCATGTCGCGGCCCGTAAAGCCCGTTGCAGCCTGCCAGCCGTCGATACCAATAAACGCCTTGCTGAAATGGACCTGCTGGATGTACTGGCGAGTCAGTGGGCCAACCATGCTTTCGCTTTTCTTCTGGTAGATACCGCCAAGCAGGATAACTTCTGCCGGCATCTCTTTAAGCAGGTGAGCGATATAGCTGCTGACGGTGATAATCGTGATATCCGGTTGCTCGGCAAGCGTACGCGCCAGCAGGGCATTACTGCTGCCGTTTTCGATGAACACCGTTTCGCCCGGAAGCACCAGTGATGCAGCAAAGCTTGCCAGCTCGCGCTTAAGCGCAAAATTATTCATCATGCGGGTTTCTACGTCTTCGCTGTCCAGTGGAACCGCAAAGCCGTGGGTACGGCGCAGATAGCTCTCTTTCTCGAGCAGGTTCAAATCCTGACGGATGGTGACCTCGGAGACGCCGGTCATTTTAGCCAGATCGGCGACGCTCATGCGGCCTTTATCGATAACCATCTGTAGGATGGATTGTTGTCGGGCATTCATAGTTAATTACGTATCAAAAGTCGGGGCGAAAACGCGCAGGCGCATTTTCGCGAGGTGAGCGGTGTCAGATTTCCCACGGGGATTTAGGCTGACCTGTTTGCGTAGCTTGTTGATCGGCAATTTGTGCCAGCAGTTCAGCTTTAAGAATTTCCAGGTTATTGATTGCAGAGTGGTAATCACCTGCCACCAGGATATCGAGAACGGTATCAATACGTTGAGCAACCTGATGCGCATCAAGATTGGACATGGTGTAACCCTGTTTAGAAATTTGAATGAAATCAATGATGCTAAAAATAGCGGCAAAAGAGAAGAGAAAAAAATGGCAGACGATACAACATTAAGTGAAAAGCGGCTTCGTTTAACGAAGCCGCTGTTTTATCGGGCTTAAACCGCCGGACGGGCGATGACGCTGCGGGTTTCCATGCGCACTTCGGCGATGGTCACATCGATAACGTCAGTCACTTTATAGGCGACTTCGCCTTTGATCTGTACGGTGCCGTTTTCCTGGCTGCAAACCATTTCATCACGCACGGCGTGCAGGAAAGGCGCCGGAATAAAGGCCACGGCGCCATTGTCGACCAGACGCACGCGCATACCGCCACGGCTGATATCGATAATTTCTGCCGCGAAGCGCGTTTCTTTGCCCGCCTGCGGGTGCAGATAGCGCGCGTACAACCAATCAGCGACATCACGTTCCGCCATGCGGTTCAGGCGACGGCGCTCTGCCATTTGTACCGTAACATCATCCTGCGGACGCTGAGCGCTTTCGCCTTTGATGATTGCTTTCAGCAGACGATGGTTGATCATATCGCCATATTTACGAATTGGTGAAGTCCAGGTTGCGTAGGCTTCAAGCCCCAGGCCGAAATGTGGGCCTGGATCGATACTGATTTCAGCGAACGACTGGAAGCGGCGGATGCGGCTGTCCAGGAAACCTGACGGCTGGGCATCCAGCTCACGACGCAGCTTACAGAATCCATTCAGGGTCAGAACTTCTTCTGGGTCCACATGGACGTCGTGCGTTTTCAGCAACGCCGCCAGCGCTTCCGTATTCGCCGGATCAAAACCGGTATGCACGTTATAAATACCGAAACCGAGCTTGTCGCGCAGCACGCGAGCCGCGCAGATGTTAGCCGCAATCATTGACTCTTCAACGATACGGTTAGCAATGCGGCGTGGTTCAGCCACGATATCCAGCACTTCGCCTTTTTCACCCAGCACAAAGCGGTAGTCCGGGCGGTCTTTAAACACCAGCGCGTGGGTTTTACGCCATTCGCTGCGCAACTGACACACACGTTCCAGAAGCGTGATTTGACGTGCGATAGTCTCGCTGTCCGGTTTCCAGTCGCCAGTTTTCTCCAGCCAGTTGGACACATCGTCGTAGGCCAGTTTGGCTTTCGATTCAATAGTTGCCGCGAAGAATTCGATGTTGTCTTCGATGGTGCCATCGGCGGCCAGCGTCATGCGACAGGCCAGCACCGGGCGCACTACATTGGCACGCAGCGAGCAGAGGTCGTCAGAAAGTTCACGCGGCAGCATCGGGATGTTAAAGCCCGGCAGATAGTTGGTAAACGCGCGCACTTTGGCGATGTTATCAAGCTTGCTGCCTGCGACGATCCATGCGGTTGGGTCGGCAATCGCCACGGTTAAATTCAGCTTGCCGTCGGCGGCTTCTTCCACATACAGCGCATCATCCATATCTTCGGTGCTGGCGCTATCGATGGTGACAAAGTCGAGGGCGGTAAGATCGCGACGTTCCAGTCCTTCATCCTGCATCTCTGTTGCCACGCCATCCGGCGCTTCTTTTTCCAGATTATGACGGGCGAGGGTAACCCACCACGGTACGAAATGATCGTCGCCGAAGGTGATGAACTGGGTCAGTTCTGCGTAGAAGGTGCGATCGCCTTTCAGCGGGTGGCGGCGCATTTCCGCAACAGCCCAGTCGCCTTCTTTAAAATCGTGATCCACGCCGCGCTCAGCGCGACACGGAATGGAATCTTTGATCAACGGATGATCGGGAACAATAGAGAGACGGTCATCTTTGCGGTGCACGCGCCCGACAAAGCGGCTCAGGAACGGCTCGACCAGTTCTTCCGGTTCGGCGCTCTCTTTCTCTTTTTCAGAATGGATCACAGCGATAATGCGATCGCCGTGCATCACTTTTTTCATCTGCGGCGGCGGAATAAAGTAGCTTTTCTGCGCATCGACCTCGAGGAAACCGAAACCTTTTTCCGTGCCTTTGACAACCCCTTCCGCACGCGGCGTCTGGGAGTGAAGTTGCTGTTTTAGCTGCGCGAGCAGCGGGTTATCCTGAAGCATAATGATGTATTTTCTTGGCCAAAAGAGCGGCTGACAGTTTTACGCGATTCTCACTGTTGCGGCAAGCGCTCTTTCATCCTTTTACGCAGGTTGCCGCTCGCTTCTGAGCGCGATCCGCAGTCGATTTAACCAGCCAAATAGTGCGCTCCAGGCGAGCAGTGCCGTGCTCTCTTCCGTACTGACTCCGTTTTCCGTCAGCGACGCAAATTGCGCAGGGCTAAAACGGTCCGGCGCACGCGTCAACAGACCAATAGCCTGGGTCACGGCCTGTTCGCGCGGATATTGATGACACCACGCCTGCACGGCGCGATCGCCATTACGAATGGCATCGGGAAGCCCGCTGGCGCCTTGCCACTGTGTGCTGTAGTGATTGAAGCAGCTCACACTGCCGTTAATGCGGGCAGGGACCAGTGCCGCCAGAGCGTGCAAGGGTGGATTTGCGGGGAGCGTAGCGATTAACTGCCCAAGAGCATCCAGAATCGTTTCCTCGTGCGCTAACAGTGGTGCTAACGCAGAGAGCATCGGCTGTGATTGCCAGCGTAGCAGTGATTGTGCCTGCGCTTTGCTGGCATAACGTGCATCGACGATGGGCAAATCGCTCAGCCATTCGCTTTCTGTCGCCACGAACACCTCAGCGGCGGCATCTTCCTGTGTTGGCATACCGGGGATCCAGCGAACGGGTTGCCCCAGTTGGGCCTGAAAAATAGCCACTACACGCGCCTGAAAGCCGACAAAACCCACAATCTGATTAATCAAAATAATGTCATAGGGGGTTAACCCGACATCGTCGAGTTGCTGTCGTGCCAGGGGCGTTATCACGGAAGGAGAACTGGCAAGCTGACGGGCGTACTGGGTAATTTGGGCAAGGCGATGGTTGCTTTCGCGTGACGAATCTGGGCCCGGGAGCGGCGCCAGGCGGGCGGCATAGTGATTACAGAGCCGTTGTACCCCGCAGACCTGTGCGACCGTCAGCGCGCTGCTCAGGCGGTCGTAGGCGCTGAAAGTTCTTAAGCGGCTGACAGCGACGTCATCAGGGAACAGTTCATTTGCCAGACCCCGACAGACGTTAAGCCAGGGAATGCTGTCGCGGTGTAACGATTCCGGCAGCAGTAGCCCCAATAAAAAACGGTCTTCAACGTGAGCGGCTTCAGGCACAAGGGGCAGAACATCACTGTGTTGCGATCGGGACTGGGTCTCATGATACCAGTGGCTTTTACCGTAAGCGCGGCGTTGCTCCATGGGCATTCCTTGAATGGTAAGTGGCGAACCGATGCAAGAATGAGAGGCAACACCGGATCGTTATGGATAAATATCCTGGCGTAAGCGCGCGAGAGGAGAAAATATTGTTCGGTGCTAATTAATAACTTACTGGAATAACAGAGGGAAAACGGGGGGAGGGGAAACCCTTCCGCCAACGCGGAAGGGTAAAGAACTTATTTCAGTTCCAGTTCGTTCATTGCAGCGATGCTGAAGCCGCCATCAACGTGAACCACTTCACCGGAGATACCAGCAGAGAGGTTGGAGCACAGGAATGCAGCAGAGTTACCCACATCTTCAATGGTAACGGTACGACGAATCGGGGTAACCGCTTCGCAGTGCGCCAGCATTTTACGGAAATCTTTGATACCGGAAGCCGCCAGCGTACGGATCGGGCCCGCAGAGATGGCGTTAACACGAATACCTTCCGGACCCATAGCGTTAGCCATGTAGCGAACGTTAGCTTCCAGAGACGCTTTCGCCAGACCCATCACGTTGTAGTTAGGAATAGCACGTTCTGCACCCAGGTAGGACAGGGTCAGCAGAGCTGAATCCGGGTTCAGCATGCCGCGGCAGGCTTTCGCCATTGCAACAAAGCTGTATGCGCTGATGTCGTGCGCAATTTTGAAGCCTTCACGGGTGACGGCGTTAACGTAGTCGCCATCTAACTGGTCCGCTGGCGCGTAGCCGATGGAGTGAACGAAACCGTCAAATTTCGGCCATACTTTCGCCAGTTCAGTGAACAGGGATTCGATGCTTTCATCTTCAGCCACGTCACACGGCAGCACGATGCTGGAGTTCAGTTGTGCAGCAAACTCTTCTACGCGGCCTTTCAGTTTCTCGTTCTGATAGGTGAACGCCAGTTCAGCCCCTTCACGGTGCATCGCTTGCGCAATACCGTATGCGATGGACAGTTTGCTGGCAACGCCAGTCACCAGAATGCGCTTACCGGAAAGAAAACCCATAGCTTTTAATCCTTATATTCATTGTTATGGCGACCTGCCTGAAAACGGCGAGCCGTCGTTAAATCGCGGCGATTCTAGCATGAGTCGCCGGGAGAGTTAATCCGACCACTTCATCTCTGTCGGATTGGACGTGAAAACTTTGCCAATGGCGTCTGACTATTATCTGTCTTTTCGCCACGCATCCGCCGTCAGCGCCTCGCCAAAATGCCCGGCGATCAAGCGCTTAGTCAGGTCGTGCAGCGGTGACGCCAGCACATCGGCGGTACTGCCGCGCTCGACCACTTCACCCTGGTGCATCACCAGCACCTGGTCGCTAATATGCTTCATCATGCCTAAATGCTGGGTCACATAGATATATGAAATGCCCTGTTTCTCCTGCAACTCCAGCATCAGGTTTACCAGCTGTGAGCGCATCGACATATCCAGCGACGCCAGCGCTTCATCACAGACAATCACTTTAGGGCGCAGAATCAACGCGCGCGCCAGCCCCAGACGCTGTTTCTGTCCTGGCGCCAGCATATGCGGGTAATAGCTGACGTGATCCGGCAGCAGCCCAACCATACGCAACGTTTCAATGATCCGCTTACGGCGATCCTCTGCTTCGAGTTCCGTGTTCAGGCGCAGCGGGAAATCGAGAATCTGCGAGATTCGCTGACGTGGGTTCAGCGACGTTGACGGATCCTGAAAAATCATACGAATACGTTGGCTACGGAACGAGTAATCGCCATAGTGCAGGGGATGATCGTCAATCAACAGCTCACCGGTGGTGGGCTCAATCATTCCGGCCAGCATCTTCGCCAGCGTCGATTTCCCCGAGCCGTTTTCGCCAATAATAGCCAGCGTCTGTTTTTCGCGTAGCGTAAAGCTAAGCGGTTTAACCGCCTGAAGCGTTTGACGATGAAACCAGCCAGTACGATAGCGGAAAGTTTTACTCAGATTGCGCACTTCAAGTAATGTTTCGACCACGTCACTCTCTCTCCATGTTCAGCGGAAAATGACAGGCGAAAAGATGGTTTTTCGCACCGGTCAAACGCGGCGTTTCTATGCATTCCCGCTGTGCATAAGGGCAACGCGGCCCGAGGCGGCAGCCGATCGGCAGCTGCTCCAGCAAGGGGATCGCGCCCGGCATGGTATTCAGGCGGCTTTTATGCGGCATCGGGCTTCCAAAGTCAGGGATGGCGCGAATTAATGCCTGTGTATACGGATGATGGGGAATGGTCACCAGATCTTCACTGGGCGCCGTTTCCACGGTTTGCCCGCAATACATGACGTTGATTTTATCCGCCCATTTGGTGAGCATTTGCAAATCATGTGAAATCAACAGAATCGTGGTGTTGTTGTTCTGGTTCAGGCGCGTCAGCAGGCGGAAAATCTGCGCCTGTGTGGTCGGCTCCATGGCGTTCGTCGGCTCATCGGCAATCAACAAACGCGGCTGATTCGCCAGGGCGATGGCAATCATCACTTTCTGGCATTCACCTTCCGTCAGCTCGTAAGGGAAGCTGCGCATGGCGTCTTTATGATCTTTAATTCCGACTCGGTGCAGTAGTTCGATGACACGACGCTTACGCCAGCCAAAACGTTGCCACCAGCGGCCTTTGTAGGTCCAGCCGGGGATATTCTGCTTGAGCTGCTTACCGATGCGTTCTGACGGGTCGAGACAGGATTGCGGCTCCTGGAAAATCATCGACACATTATGACCGACCAGCTTGCGTCGCTCGCGGTTGGAAAGGCGGAGCAGGTCGATATCATCAAAACGCATACGGTCTGCGGTAACACGCCAGTTATCTTTATTGACGCCACAAATCGCTTTCGCGATCAGGCTTTTTCCCGAGCCGGATTCGCCAACCAGCCCACGAATTTCGCCTTCAGCCAGCGTCATACTGACGCGGTCGACGGCTTTCACCCAGCCTTCGTTGGTTTTAAGCTCGATGGTTAAATTACGAATGTCCAGTAACGGCATTATTCCACCCCCGCGTTAATGGCGCGACGAATACCGTCGCCCAGCAGGTTAACCAGCAGTACGCTAAACATGATCGCTGCACCCGGCAGCATCACCGTCCATGGCGCAACGTAGATAAGCTCCAGCGCATCGCCCAGCATCGCACCCCATTCCGGAGACGGTAGCTGTGCGCCAAGGTCGAGGAAACCGAGCGCGGCAATATCCAGAATCGCCATCGACAGCGCGCGGGTGATTTCCGTCACCAGCCCCGCGGCGATATTCGGTAAGATCGCGAACCACAAAATATTCAGCGTTGATGCGCCATCCAGACGGGCGGCCACCACATAATCACGCTCAAGCTCATCGTGCACCATGCTGTAAATGGAACGCACCATGCGCGGTAACAATGCCAGCCAGACGGCAAACATGGCGTGCGACAGATGCGGGCCGGCGAAGGCGACGACGATAATCGCCAGCAACAGCGACGGAATAGAGAGCAGGGTATCAAGGATATGGTTCAGCATAGCGGAACGCAGGCCACGCGTTGACCCGGCGAGAACACCGAGCACCAGCCCGCACAGCGTGGCGGCCAGCGTCACCACAAAGGCACCGCCAACGGTCGGTGCAGCACCGCTCAGCAAGCGGCTCAGCACATCGCGCCCGAGATCGTCCGTACCAAGGAAGAAGGAGACTTCACCATAGCGCGACCACGACGGCGGCAGCAGTTGATAACCGAGAAACTGCTGATCGATACCATACGGCGCGAACCAGCTTCCGAATACGCACAGCAGCACCAGCCCGCCGCAGCCGTAAAGGCCAATCATCGCGGTGGTGTCGCCGTAGAATTTACGCCACACGGTGCGCAGCGCACCGGGCGGGCGCTTCTCGATGTAGACGCTATCGTAAGGCATACCATTCCTTATGTTTCAGAGGGTTAGCCATTGCACCCAAAATATCAGAGATGACGTTTACCACAATCACCAGCGCGCCAATCACCATCACGCCCGCAGAAATCGCGGCGTAATCTTGCTGGCGAATGGCATTAATCATCCAGCGCCCCAGTCCGGGCCAGCTAAAGACCATTTCTGTAATCATCGCCAGCGTCAGCATGGTGGAGAATTGCAGCCCTAAGCGCGGGATAACCGGCGGCAGCGCATTATGCAGCACATGACGACGCAAAATGGTTAACCGGGAGACGCCGCGTGTAGCGGCGGCTTTCACGTAGTTGGAATCGAATACCGCCATGGTGCTTAAACGCATCAGGCGCACCACTTCGGTTGTGGGCGCCACCGCCAGCGTCAGAACCGGCAGCACCATATGACGCAGCGCGCTGGTAATCATCTCTTCACGCCAGGGGGAATCAGAGAGCCAGGCGTCAATCAGCGCAAATCCGGTCACGCTTTTGACCTGATAAAGCAGATCAAAACGTCCGGAAACCGGTAGCCAGCCGAGCGTCAGCGAGAAGAAGAGGGTGAACAGCAGCGCGAGCCAGAACACGGGCACAGAAAAACCGACCAGCGCCAGCGCACTGATTAATTTGTCCTGCCATTTATTGCGCGTAATACCGGCTACCATTCCCACCGGAATACCGACCAGTAGGGCAAAACCGAAGGCGAGGATACATAACTCCATCGTCGCCGGGAAAACCTCTTTTAGCTGTTCGGAAATCAGCTGGCCGTTGATGCTCGAAACGCCGAAATCCCAGTGCAGCATGCCGTTAAACCAGAACACCAGCGCATTCCAGAACGATGCACCCTGTAAAGGTGCATGCGGCGTGAAATAGCTCAGGCTGAAGCCGACAAGAGCAAGAAAGATGAGCGTCACCAGCAGAAGCAGTAAACGACGAAGGGTAAAAATGATCATGGCTTTTTCACCTCATCTTCTTTCTCACGTGAGACGCCGGCAAACGAAGCGTTGCCGAACGGACTTAGCACCAGGCCTTTAATATCATAGCGATAAGCCTGTAAACGCAGTGAAGAGGCCAGCGGCAGCACCGGCAATTCGCGCGCCAGGATCTGCTGGGCTTCATCGTAGGCATCGATGCGCGACGCCAGTTGCTGTGAAGCCAGCGCTTTGCGCAGCACGTCATCGAACTCGCGGTTACACCAGTGGGCAAAATTGGTTTGCGAGGATATGGCCGCGCAGCTTAACAACGGGCGGAAGAAACTGTCCGGATCGTTACTGTCTGTCGCCCAACCGGACAACGTCAGATCATGGTTCATATCCATCAGGCGCGCCTCCTGGAAACGGCCTTCAACTGGCACAATCACTACCTTCACACCAACCTGAGCCATATCGGCCTGAATCAGTTCGGCGGTTTTCAGCGGGCTGGGGTTCCATGCCTGGGAACTGGTCGGCACCCATAACTGAAGCGTCAGGTTTTCCGCACCCAGCGACTTCAGCAACTGACGTGATTTTTCCGGATTGTATTCGGTAATTTTAGCCTCGTTATCGTAAGCCCAGGAGGCACGAGGCAAAATTGAGGCCGCAGTTTCCGCCGTACCATAATAAATCGACTGCATCAGGCGCTGGTTATTAATTGACAGGGCCAGCGCGTGGCGAATTTCCGGATTATTCAGCGGCGGTTTATCAGTATTAAACGCGAGATAAGCGATGTTCATCCCCGGACGCAGCGTCAGGCGCAGACGTGGGTCGTCACGCAGAATGGTCAACTGACTGGCAGCGGGCCAGGCCAGTACGTCACATTCACCGGTCAGCAATTTCGATAAGCGACCGGTTCCGCCGGAGCCTAAGTCAACAACAACCTGCGGCATCAAAGGCTTACCACGCCAGAAATTTTCGTGACGTTGTAACCGAATGTATTGCCCGGTGCGATACTCATCGAGCAGGAATGGCCCTGTACCTACTGGCTGGCGATCGAGTAGCTCTTCGCGATCCTGCTTCGCCAGTTGATTGGCATATTCCGACGACATGACGGAAGCATAGTGGGTCGCCAGGTGCCATAAGAAGGAGGCATCCGGGCGATTAAGACGGAATTCTACCGTGTGGCTGTCGAGTTTACGTACGCTCTGAACGGTATCGGCGAATTGCAAACTGTCGAAATACGGGAAGTTGCCGCCATTGACGTTATGCCAGGGGTGATTACGGTCAAAAATACGTTCGAAGGTGAAGACGACATCGTCTGCATTAAGGTTTCTGGACGGTTTAAACCAGCGAGTGGTCTGGAACTGCACGTCGTTGCGCAGGTGGAAGCGGTAGGTTGCGCCGTTATCCAGCACCTCCCAGCGTTCCGCCAGTTCCGGAACCAGACGATAAGTATACGGGTCGACATCCAGCAGGCGATCATAAAGCTGGGCCGCCAGCGTGTCGACGATAAGACCGCTGCCTGCTTTTTGCGGGTTAAACGTGTTGACCTGCCCACTGACACAGTAGACAAAGCCGCTATCGCGAATGTCGGCATTGGCGGGCAGGGAAGCGGGCGGCGCGGCAATCGCCTGGCCACAAACTAACCCTACTGCCGCCATGAGTGATGACAAATTCAGGCGCATAATTCTTTTGTATTTTAGAGTGATCTGCAAAGTGTATCGCACTTCAGGCACTCAGGTACAAATGTCTGAAAACAACTGCTGAAAAAGCCGTCAGATTACAGGGGGAATTCGCCCAATGGGGGATATTACGGAACATAAAAGCCTATGGCTATGCAATTCATTGACGTTACAGTTGCTGTTTTTTTATCCGTTTCCTCGGTCGATTAAACCAGGACATCACCCCTGACAAAAGCAGCACCACCCACACGCATTCGTGTAAAAACACGCCGATATAGACGCGATTGAAGATGAAAAGCAGGTACAGGAGCGTTACACAGCAAAAAATCGTGAAGCTATAGCGAAAGGTTTTAGCGCGCATTATGAGGTTTCATTTGATAAAGATAAGTAAGTATACGATCACAACCGCATGTATACGTAATCAGTTTTTGCTTAAGCAATCAGTCCACTTCAGGCATCCCTTGACCTAAACTTTACCTAACCCCTTTTCTCAACTTATCGACGACGATAGGAGGTAATAATGAGCCTCTATCAACGTATTCATGGCGACCTCTGGCGCAATATCTGGGTGGTGGGCGATCTCCACGGTTGCTACGGGTTATTGATGCACCATCTTGACCGCGTTGCGTTTCAGCCGATGCAGGATCTGCTGATTTCGGTGGGAGATTTAATTGATAGGGGAAGTGAAGATGTAGAATGCCTGATGTTGCTGAATCAGCCCTGGTTCCGGGCGGTGCGCGGCAATCATGAGGAGATGATGCTGGACGCGCTGGAGGGGAACGGTCACGCAAATCTGTGGGTGGCCAACGGCGGTGGATGGTATTTTGACCTGAACGTAAACGAGCAACATCGCGTGAAAACGCTGCTGTATCGTATTGCCGAATTACCGTTGATTATCGAAGTGGTGACCGGGGATAAAAAAATGGTTATCTGTCATGCGGACTACCCGGACGATCATTATGCCTTCAACAAACCGGTTGACCCTTTTCAGGTGGTGTGGAACCGCCGGCGCATCAACCGCGCCCAGCGCGGTTCCATGAGTTTGATTGGTGGGGCCGATCAGTTTTTCTTCGGCCACACGCCTGTGCGTAAACCCTTCAAATCGGCTAATCAACTCTATATCGACACGGGCGCCGTGTTTTGCGGTAACCTGACGCTGATTCAGCTTCAGCATCGTGTTAAAGCTGGTGTTTCTTCAGTAACGCCCGTAGCTGGTGATAGGTAAGCCCAAGGAGTTCTGCCGCCTGCTTCTGATTAAACCGCGCCTGATGCAAACTCGTTTGCAGCAGATCTTTTTCCTGATCCAACTGAAACTGGCGTAAATCGAGCGGTAATTCAGGCGTGTTCTGACTGCTTTTTTCCACGGCTTTTAGCTCACTTCGCCGTTGGAAAGGATCGATAATAATGTCGTCCAGCGGGATTTCGCTGCTGCCATGTCGATAAACGGAGCGCTCTACAACGTTTTTCAGTTCACGAATATTTCCGGGCCAGCGATAATCCATCAATGTTTCACGGGCATGCTCAGTGAAACCTGGAAACAGCGGCATCCCGAGTTCACGGCACATCTGAATAGCAAAGTGGTTTGCCATCAGCATGATGTCGCTTTGACGCTCGCGCAGCGGCGGGAGCTGTACGACGTCAAAGGCTAACCGGTCAAGCAGGTCGGCGCGGAACGTACCGTCTTCTACCATCTGCGGTAAATCGGCATTGGTGGCGCACACCAGACGTACATTAACCTGCAACGGCTGGCTGCCGCCGACGCGCTCCAGTTCGCCATATTCAATCACGCGCAGCAGTTTTTCCTGCACCAGCATGGGCGCGGTCGCCAGCTCATCAAGAAACAGTGTGCCGCCGTCGGCACGTTCAAAACGCCCCGGATGACGCTTTTGCGCGCCAGTAAATGCGCCTGCTTCATGGCCGAATAATTCCGAATCGAGCAGATTTTCATTTAGCGCCGCGCAGTTAAGCGAGATAAACGGCCCTTGCCAGCAGGAGGAGAGATAATGCAGACGGTTAGCAATCAGCTCTTTCCCCGTACCTCGTTCACCGATGATTAACACCGGTTTATCCAGTGGCGCGAGGCGTGAAACCTGCTCCAGTACTTCCAGAAAGCGGTTGGCTTCGCCGAGAAGATTGTCTTTGTATTCTGCCATGATGAAATTCACCACTTGTTAGTGTAATTCGCTAAGTCACTCTACGTCTAAAGCGGGTGAATTTCAATCACCTTAAGTAGAATCAATAAGATACAAAGTTGGCACGCGAATTGTATTATCCATACAGCAGGCTAATGCCTAAAACAGAAATTATGAGGACTATATTATGGGTATCTTTTCTCGTTTTGCCGACATCGTGAACGCCAACATCAACTCCCTGCTGGAGAAAGCGGAAGACCCGCAAAAGCTGGTACGTCTGATGATTCAGGAAATGGAAGACACGCTGGTGGAAGTGCGCTCTACATCGGCGCGTGCGCTGGCAGAGAAGAAAGATCTGACGCGTCGCGTTGAGAAAGCCTTTGCACAGCAGGCCGAATGGCAGGAAAAAGCCGAACTGGCGCTGCGTAAAGAGAAAGAAGATCTGGCGCGTGCGGCATTGATTGAAAAGCAGAAGCTGACTGATTTAATCACCACCCTGGAACATGAAATTACCCTGGTGGATGAAACTCTGGCGCGCATGAAGAAAGAGATTGGCGAGCTGGAAAATAAACTGAGCGAAACGCGTGCTCGTCAACAGGCGCTGGCATTGCGTCATCAGGCGGCAAATTCGTCCCGCGATGTGCGTCGTCAGTTAGACAGCGGTAAACTCGATCAGGCGATGGCGCGTTTTGAATCCTTTGAACGCCGTATCGATCATATGGAAGCGGAAGCTGAAAGCCACCGTTTCGGTAAACAACCGTCGCTGGATCAGCAATTTGCCGAGCTGAAAGCCGATGATGAAATCAGCGAACAGCTGGCGCAGTTGAAAGCCAAAATGAAGCAGGACAATCAATAATTATTCAGGCGGCACGCGGCGTGCCGCTGCTCATCATTGTAAGGAGTACCTATGAGCGCGCTTTTTCTTGCCATTCCGCTGACATTGTTTGTGTTGTTTGTTCTGCCGGTATGGATTTGGCTGCATTATAGCAACCGCTCACGCAGCAGTGGATTAACGCAAAATGAACAGCAACGTCTGTTACGCCTCACCGATGATGCCCAGCGTATGCGCGAACGTATCCAGGCACTTGAAGCCATTCTGGACGCTGAGCACCCGAACTGGAGGGATAAATAATGGCCTTAGATTTTAATAAAAAACTGTGGCGTATTCCCCAGCAGGGCATGGTGAAAGGGGTTTGCGCAGGTATTGCCCACTACCTGGATGTCCCGGTAAAACTGGTGCGAATTATCACCGTGCTGGCGATGTTATTTGGCCTGTTTTTCTTTGTGGTTGTCGCCTACATCATTCTGACTTTCGCGCTTGATCCGATCCCGGAAGGGGCGATGGGCGAGGCGAATAGCCCTACCAGCAGTGAATTGTTGGATGCGGTGGACGCACAACTTGCTGCAGGCGAACAGCGCCTGCGTGAGATGGAACGCTACGTCACGTCCGATACTTTTTCACTGCGTAGCCGTTTTCGTCAACTGTAATTGAGGATACACATGAATACTCGCTGGCAACGTGCCGGGCAACAGGTAAAACCCGGTTTAAAAATCGCAGGTAAGCTGGTGCTTCTGACCGCGTTACGTTACGGCCCGGCAGGGGTTGCTGGCTGGGCGGTGAAATCTGTCGCCCGACGTCCGTTGAAGATGCTGCTGGCCGTGGCGCTGGAGCCTTTACTCAGCCGCGCGGCGGCGAAACTGTCGAAACGGTATAACCGACAGTAAAATAAACTAAGCGGCACAACAGGGGTTGTGCCCATTGTTTTCTCTGAGCTTTTACATCTTTCCTTTTCACCCTCATGTAATATCTACCTAATACGTTTTTCCTTCAGGGCATAATGGAACCGCTATGAAGCGACTAAAAAATGAATTCAACGCGCTGGTTAATCGTGGTGTTGACAGACACCTGCGTCTCGCCGTTACCGGCCTGAGCCGCAGCGGCAAAACCGCGTTTATCACCGCGATGGTGAACCAGCTATTAAGCCTGCATGCCGGGGCGCGTTTGCCGTTGCTGAGCGCAGTACGGGAAGAGCGTCTGATCGGTGTCAAGCGCGTGCCGCAACGTGATATGGGCATTCCGCGCTTTACCTACGATGAAGGGCTGGCGCAGTTGTATGGGCAACCGCCGACCTGGCCTACGCCTACGCGTGGCGTCAGTGAAATTCGCCTGGCGTTACGTTTTCGCTCCAATGAATCGCTTTTACGCCACTTTAAAGACACGTCGACGCTGTATCTGGAAATTGTCGATTACCCCGGCGAATGGCTACTGGATTTGCCAATGCTGGCCCAGGATTACCTGAGCTGGTCGCGACAGATGACCGGCTTGTTACAGGGGCAACGCGGCGAGTGGTCTGCGCATTGGCGTAAGCTGTGCGAAGGGCTCGATCCGCTGGCGCCTGCCGATGAAAATCGTCTGGCGGCGATTGCTCAGGCGTGGACCGATTACCTCCATACCTGTAAACAGGAAGGACTGCACTTTATCCAGCCGGGGCGCTTTGTGTTGCCGGGTGATATGGCGGGTGCGCCTGCGTTGCAGTTCTTCCCGTGGCCGGATGTCGATGGCGTCGGCGAGGCAAAACTGGCACAGGCCGATAAACATACCAATGCGGGTATGCTGCGCGAACGTTTTAACTACTATTGCGAAAAAGTGGTGAAAGGCTTCTATAAAGAGCATTTTCTACGCTTTGACCGTCAGATTGTGTTAGTTGACTGCCTGCAGCCGCTTAACAGCGGGCCACAGGCCTTCAATGATATGCGTCTTGCCTTAACGCAGTTAATGCACAGTTTTCACTACGGTCAGCGCACGCTGTTCCGTCGGCTGTTCGCGCCCGTTATCGACAAGCTGCTGTTTGCCGCCACTAAAGCGGATCACGTTACCGTCGATCAGCACAGCAACATGGTGTCGTTGCTCCAGCAACTGATCCAGGATGCCTGGCAAAACGCGGCCTTTGAAGGCATCACGATGGATTGCCTGGGGCTGGCGTCGGTTCAGGCGACGCAAAGCGGGCTGATTGAGGTGAACGGAGAGAAGATCCCGGCGCTGCGCGGTCACCGACTCAGCGATGCTCAGCCGCTCACGGTTTATCCGGGGGAGGTTCCTGCGCGTTTACCGGGACAAGCGTTCTGGGATAAGCAGGGTTTTCAGTTTGAAGCGTTTCGTCCGCAGGTAATGGATGTTGACCAGCCGCTTCCGCATATTCGTCTTGATGCGGCGCTGGAATTTTTGATTGGAGATAAATTGCGATGAACGAACCGTTAAAACCGCGCATCGATTTCGACGGCCCGCTGGAAGCGGAAAAAAGCGAACAATTCCGGCAGTCACAAACCTTCGTTGATGATGTGGCAGACAAGTTTGCACCTGCGGTGCTTGATGAAACCCTGCCGGAAGAGGGACAGGCGGAAGCGGTTGTAGAATCAGTGCTGCGCCCTAAGCGCAGTTTGTGGCGCAAGATGGTGACTGCCGGGCTGACTATCTTTGGTATTAGCGTGGTGGCGCAGGGCGTACAGTGGACGATGAATGCCTGGCAAACGCAGGACTGGGTGGCGCTGGGCGGTTGCGCTGCCGGGGCGCTAATTGTCGGCGCGGGTGTGGGGTCGGTGGCAACGGAATGGCGGCGCTTGTGGCGTTTACGTCAGCGTGCGCAGGAGCGGGATGAAGCCAAAGAACTGATGCAGAGTCACGGTGTCGGCAAGGCGCGCGCGTTTTGTGAAAAACTGGCGCAACAGGCGGGAATCGACCAGGCGCATCCGGCGCTGCAACGCTGGTATGCGGCTATCCACGAAACACAAAACGATCGTGAAGTGGTGAGCCTTTACGCGCATCTGGTGCAACCGGCGCTGGATGCACAGGCGCGGCGGGAAATCAGCCGCTCAGCGGCGGAATCTGCCATGATGATTGCCGTCAGCCCGCTGGCGCTGGTGGATATGGCGTTCATCGCCTGGCGCAATTTGCGTTTAATTAATCGCATCGCCACGCTTTACGGCATTGAACTGGGCTATTACAGCCGCCTGCGCCTGTTCAAACTGGTGCTGCTCAATATCGCTTTTGCCGGGGCCAGTGAACTGGTGCGCGAAATCGGTATGGACTGGATGTCGCAGGATCTGGCCGCACGGCTTTCCGCCCGTGCCGCGCAGGGGATTGGCGCCGGGTTGCTGACCGCAAGACTGGGCATTAAGGCGATGGAACTGTGTCGTCCACTGCCGTGGATTGACAACGATAAACCCAAGCTCGGCGATTTCCGTCGTGAGTTAATTGGTCAACTAAAAGGCGTCGTTCAAAAGAGCGGCGCGAAGTAACCTTTTACAGGCCGACGGCGCGTCGGCCTGTACAGATTTCCTCTCTGAACGTTAATCTTTACGGCGCAATGGCGTTTTTTCCGCCATACTGTCAATAATTGTTGACAGCCTGCTTCCCGCCGAACGATAAGTGTCTTATTATTCACGAGTCTTTGGCTTATAAGGGTGAAAATTCCCATGCGTCTTGAAGTCTTTTGTGAGGACCGCCTCGGTCTGACACGTGAATTACTCGATTTGTTGGTACTGCGCGGCATTGATTTGCGCGGAATCGACATTGACCCTATTGGCCGAATCTACCTCAATTTTGCCGAGCTGGAGTTCACCAGCTTTAGCACCTTAATGGCGGAGATCCGCCGCATTGCGGGTGTGACTGACGTGCGCACCGTGCCGTGGATGCCCTCAGAACGTGAGCACCTGGCATTAAGCGCGCTACTCGAAGCGATGCCCGAGCCGGTGCTCTCGCTCGATACCCGCAGTAAAATCGAACGCACTAACCCGGCAAGCTGCCAGCTGTTTGGCATGAGCGCCGACAAAATGCGCAACCACAACGCCAGCCAGCTTATCAGCGGCTTCAACTTCCAGCGCTGGCTGGAGAGCGAGCCGGTGGAAACACAGGCGGAACACGTGGTGATCAACGGGCAAAACTTTTTACTGGAAATCACCCCGGTATACATGAGCGGCGAGCATGAGCAACGTATTCTTGCCGGGGCCGTTGTGATGCTGCGATCGACCGTTCGTATGGGCCGTCAGTTACAGACGCAGACGCCACAAGATGTAAGCGCATTCAGCCAGATCGTCGCCGTGAGCCCGAAAATGCGACATGTGGTCGATCAGGCGCGCAAACTGGCGCTGTTGACCGCGCCGCTGCTGATTGTCGGTGAAACAGGTACCGGTAAAGATCTGCTGGCGCATGCCTGCCATCTGGCGAGCCCACGCGCGGCAAAACCGTATCTGGCGCTAAACTGCGCGTCGATTCCGGAAGATGCGGTTGAGAGCGAGCTTTTTGGTCACGCGCCGGAAGGCAAGAAAGGATTCTTTGAGCAGGCGAATGGCGGTTCGGTACTGCTGGACGAAATTGGCGAGATGTCGCCGCGCATGCAAACCAAGCTGCTGCGTTTTCTGAACGACGGTACTTTCCGCCGCGTCGGGGAAGATCATGAAGTGCACGTTGATGTGCGCGTGATTTGCGCCACGCAGAAAAACCTGGTGGAGCTGGTGCAGAAAGGGTTGTTCCGCGAAGATCTCTACTATCGTTTGAACGTCCTGACGTTGAATCTGCCGCCGCTGCGCGACCGTCCACAAGACGTGATGCCGCTGACCGAGCTGTTCGTGGCGCGCTTTGCCGATGAGCAGGGGATCTCTCGCCCGAAACTCTCAGCCGATCTCAGCAATGTGTTAACCCGTTACGGTTGGCCGGGCAACGTTCGCCAGCTGAAAAACGCGGTCTATCGCGCGTTAACGCAGTTGGAAGGTTACGAATTGCGTCCAAATGATGTGCTGCTGCCGGATTATGACGTTACTACCGCGGCGGTAGGCGAAGAGGCAATGGAAGGTTCGTTAGATGAGATTACTCGCCGCTTTGAGCGTTCGGTGCTGACGCAGCTTTATCGCAGCTTCCCGAGTACGCGTAAGCTGGCGAAACGTCTTGGCGTATCACATACGGCGATTGCGAATAAACTGCGGGAATACGGTTTAAGCAATAAGAAAAGTGAAGAGTAAATAAAATAGCCTCCAGTCGGAGTAATACTGGTCAGATAAGCGTTGATTCGCTTTTCAAAGCATCTTCCCGTTGCGCTCCTGTCTGGCTCCATGCCATATAAATTGTGCAGGCGCAGGGAGCGCGCAGGGGGCGGCCAATCGCCGCCGCCCCCTGCACCCCCGGGCTTCGGCGGAAAAATCGCCGCTTCGCGGTTCCCTCAGCTTATCCCTTACGGCTTTCGGGTCGGGCGCGAGGTAACATCCCTGTAAAGCCGCGCCCTCAGCCCACATCCATGTGGGCTGCCCCGGCCTCCAGGGAACGCTTCGGCGATTTTGACGCCACCAACAGCGGTGCGGCCCTTACGTTAACAGCAAAAACCGGTGTATCTGAAACCGACGAGTCCCCGCTGGAAATCGGCGAGCCGGAGAAGGGAAGACAAGGTCAGTCCGCCATGGATGGCGGACTGAGGCGAACCGAGACAGGACGTCGAGTTTCGCCGTGCCGCAGGCTGGAGTTCGGAGGAGAGCGTAGTGCGAAGCACCGATTTCCCTGCGGGGCCGCGGGGATTGCGAAGGGGGTCGCGGTTGACCCCCTTTGCCCGTTCACTGATGCTGAAGTTACATATTGCGCAAAACATAAAGTGAACGGAACTTTGCGCTTAACTGATCAGCATTATCCCTCCAGTCGGAGGCTATTTTTTCATGCGTAACGCGTTTGCAGCTTACGCTTTCAGCGCAGCCAGCGCCGCATCGTAGTCTGGTTCGTTGGTGATTTCGTCAACCAGTTGGCTGTAAACCACGTTGTCGTTTTCATCAATCACCACAACCGCACGTGCCGCCAGGCCTTTCAGGGCGCCGTCAGCGATACCCACGCCGTAGGTTTGCAGGAATTCTGGCGCACGCAGGGTGGACAGGGTAACCACGTTGCTCAGGCCTTCTGCGCCGCAGAAGCGAGACTGGGCGAACGGCAGGTCAGCAGAGACGCACAGCACAACGGTGTTGTTCAGCTCGGAGGCCAGCTGATTGAATTTGCGAACGGATGCCGCGCAAACGCCGGTATCGATGCTCGGGAAAATATTCAGCACTTTGCGTTTGCCCGCATACTGGCTGAGTGCGACGTCAGAGAGGTCTTTCGCGGTCAGCGTGAAAGGCTGAGCTTTGTCGCCTGCCTGCGGAATAGCGCCTTGAACAGAAACGGGATTGCCCTGGAAATGTACAGTTTGTGACATGATAATCTTCCTGTTTACATATAATTAACGTCGAAACTAGTGTATGTCATCAGGTGTTAACACGGCAAACCCTATTTACGGGCTTAAAAGGAGCAGGGGATGAGAAATGTAAGAGTTTTTGAAGAGGCGTGGCCGTTACATACACCGTTTGTCATTGCCCGCGGTAGCCGCAGCGAGGCGAAAGTGGTCGTGGTTGAGCTGGAGCAGGACGGCATTAAAGGCGTCGGCGAATGTACGCCTTATCCACGCTATGGCGAAAGTATCGCCTCGGTAATGGCGCAAATTGTTTCGATTGGCGAACAGCTGGAAAAGGGCCTTACCCGTGAAGCGCTTGCTGAATTACTTCCTGCAGGGGCGGCACGCAACGCGGTGGATTGTGCGTTGTGGGAGCTTGAGGCTGGCCTTGCGAAAGCGACGGTCCCCGCCATGCTCCATCAGACACTGGCAAAAACTGTCACCACGGCGCAAACCGTGGTGATTGGTACGCCGGAGCAGATGGCGGCCAGCGCTAAAGCGCTTTTTGAAGGCGGCGCGCGCCTGTTGAAAGTGAAACTCGACGATCGCCTGATTGCCGAACGCATGGTGGCTATCCGCGCCGCTGCGCCGGATGCAACATTGATAGTTGATGCTAATGAGTCGTGGCACGGTGAAGGTCTGGCGGCGCGCTGTCAGTTGTTGGCCGATCTCAACGTGGCGATGCTTGAGCAGCCGCTGCCTGCGACAGATGACAGCGCGCTGGAAAACTTTATTCATCCGCTGCCTATCTGTGCTGACGAAAGCTGTCATACGCGTGCGAGCTTGCCCGCGCTTCGGGGACGATATGATATGGTCAATATCAAGCTCGATAAAACCGGCGGCTTAACCGAAGCGCTGGCATTGGCACAGGAGGCGCGTGCGCAGGGTTTTTCTCTGATGCTGGGTTGCATGCTCTGCACCTCGCGCGCCATTAACGCCGCGTTGCCGCTGACCCCGCAGGTCACCTTCGCGGATCTCGACGGTCCAACCTGGCTGGCGGTAGATGCAGAACCCGCATTACATTTTACCACCGGGCAGCTTCATCTGTGAGCCGCAGAACGCCAGCGTAGCAACGCTGTCATCGCGCCGAGGTATTTCTCGCTCGCTTCATCTGAGGAGATGGGCGGAAACTCGGCGGTGATGCAGTGCAGGCCAATATCGTTGCACCAACTGCCAAACGAGCCCGGCGTCTCATATCCGACGCTGCCGACCAGCGGCAGCGCGAAGGATTCAGCCAGCCAGCGGCCCAGCTCAGTGTGACGCGGGTCCTCAATACAGGCCAGCGGATCGTGAAAAGAGACGACCCAGGCGGGGTGAATCTGATGAATCAGCTGGCAAAGCGCCTCGCTTTCCGGTTCAGAACCTGGGTTATCACCCGTCAGCAGCACGACGTCACGGCTATCTGCCGAACTGTTCCAGCGATACACGGTCTCACCGGCTTTCCAGTTTGCCGACGGGAAATTACGATTTAAATCCACGCCGTTGGCATTAGCGCGTAATCCCAACTGACAGCCATCCGGATTCACCGTTAACACCACATGATGCCGCCGTAACTCGGGTGAAAGCGTTCGCAACGCGCAGGAGAGGGTGACGATGGAGGAATTTTCGTCGCCATGCGTCCCGGCAATAATTAACCCGCTGGTATGATCGGCGAGCGGTGCGGGAAACCAGATAAGCGGCGCACCCAAAAGTGAACGACCATAGTGTTGCGTGCCGGGCGGAAAAGCGCCCCGCTGGGCGCGAGGACGAGTGGCGGACATAGAGAATCCTGATGATGAGTGTTGATATAAGCAGTGTTGTGCAAAATTCACCGTGAATCAAATGGTTTCCGTGTCAGAAAAACATTCGTTATATCAATTTTATGTGATAAGCCGTTTGCATTTAAGACGCCTGAAACAAATAATATTTTCATCAAGTTGGCTTATTAAGGGGATGTCATGAAGTATCCTTTCACGTTGTCGTGCTGTGCGTTGTGGCTCAGTAGTCTGAGTTCTGTTGCCCTGGCGGCAGAGGTTCCTGCCGGGACGGCGCTGGCAGCGAAGCAGGAGCTGGTTCGTCACATTAAAGATGAGCCTGCGTCTCTGGACCCGGCAAAAGCGGTAGGCCTGCCGGAAATCCAGGTGATCCGTGACCTCTTCGAAGGGTTGGTTAACCAGGATGAAAAAGGGAACATTGTTCCCGGCGTCGCGACGCGCTGGCAGAGTAATGACCATAAAATCTGGACCTTCACGTTGCGTAACAACGCAAAATGGTCCGACGGTACACCTGTCACTGCTGAGGACTTTGTCTATAGCTGGCAGCGTCTGGTTGATCCTAAAACCACCTCACCGTTTGCCTGGTTTGCGGCGCTTGCCGGCATTAATAACGCCCAGGCGATTATTGATGGTAAAGCGAAGCCGGAAACGCTGGGCGTGACGGCAGTCGATGCGCACACCTTGCGTATCCAACTGGATAAACCGCTGCCGTGGTTTGTGAATCTGACGGCCAATTTCTCGCTCTATCCGGTGCAAAAAGCCAATGTTGAAAGCGATAAAAACTGGACGCGTCCGGGCAAGCTGATTGGCAATGGCGCGTATGTGCTCACCGACCGTGTAGTGAATGAAAAGCTGGTGGCGACGCCTAACGTTCACTACTGGGATAACGCGAAGACGGTTATCAAGAAGGTTACCTTCTTACCGATCAATCAGGAGTCATCGGCCACGAAACGTTATCTGGCCGGAGATATCGATATTACCGAGTCCTTCCCGAAAAATCTGTATAAGAAACTACTGAAGGATATTCCGGGGCAGGTCTATACCCCGGCCCAGCTCGGGACTTACTATTATGCCTTCAATACCCAGAAAGGGCCGACCGCGGATGCGCGCGTCCGTTTAGCGCTGAGCATGACCATTGACCGTCGCATTATTGCGGAGAAGGTACTGGGTACCGGCGAAAAACCGGCGTGGCACTTTACCCCAGATGTTACCGCCGGATTTAAAGCCGATCCTACCCAGATGGAGCAAAGCAGTCAGGAAGAACTGAACGCGCAGGCGAAAACGCTGCTTCAGGCTGCGGGATATGGCCCGAATCGCCCGTTGAATCTGACGTTGCTGTATAACACCTCGGAAAACCACCAGAAGATTGCGATTGCGGTGGCATCAATGTGGAAGAAAAACCTGGGTGTAGATGTGAAGCTGCAAAATCAGGAGTGGAAAACCTATATCGACAGCCGCAACACCGGCAATTTCGATGTGATCCGCGCATCCTGGGTGGGCGACTATAACGAGCCGTCAACCTTCCTGTCGCTGTTAACGTCGAACAATACCGGGAATATCTCCCGTTTCAGCAATCCGGCGTATGACAAGGTGGTGAATCAGGCTACGCTTGAGAACACTGAAAAAGCGCGGAATGCCGATTACAACGAAGCAGAGAAAATTCTTGCTGAGAAAGCCCCTATTGCGCCGATTTATCAGTATACCAATGGCCGTTTAATTAAACCGTGGCTGAAGGGTTACCCTATTGAGAACCCGGAAGATGTGGCGTATACCCGTACAATGTATATTGTGAAGCACTAAGCCTACGAACATCCCCTGACACACCACTGTGCGTCAGGGGCTTTTTACGCATGTTTCATCATATTGCGTCGAATGGGAACAGGCGGCGCAACGCTGCTCGTGGTCGTGATATTAAACGGCATTCGGTTTAATGTGGCGTCAATATCCTGAGGGGGTACCGGCTCAGAGAAGAGCGAACCCTGCAAGGCATCACACCCCAGTTGGGTCAGCAAACGCTGTTGTTCCTCCGTTTCAATACCCTCCGCCACGACATTCATGTTCATTGAATGTGCGATATGAATTATCGATGAGACAATTTTCACATTTTTACTGTCATCACGAATATCTTTCATAAAGCTGCGATCTATTTTTAGCTCGCGGGCGGGCAGGTTTTGTAACAGCAACATATTGGAATAGCCGGTTCCAAAGTTATCGATAGATACGGTCAAGCCAATGCGGTTGAAGTCATGGAATATCTGTAAGTTGCGATCGAGACCGCGCATGGCTGTCGTTTCGGTTAATTCAATGGTTAGCCGAAGCGGTGAAAGATGATATCGTGAAAGCGTATTGCACAGTAATTCGTAGATATTCTGCTGTTCGAACTGGTTAGCCGAAATATTAATGGAAAGCGTCCAGTCATCATGACCCTCTTTGCTCCACTGACGCAATTGCTTGCAGGCCTGGTCGATTGCCCAGTTGCCCACAGGAAGAATTAAACCGGTATTTTGCAAGGTGGGTAAAAACACACTCGGCAGTAAAATCCCTTTTTTGGGATGACGCCAGCGCAGCAACGCCTCAAAACCGTAAATGCGATTTTCCTGAACGTGATATTTGGGCTGATACCACAGCTCAAACTGGTTACGCTCCAGCGCCTGCGTAAGGTCCTGTAACAGATGCACCCCTTGCCATGAGTTATCGAGCATCGCATCACCATAGACCGCCCAGCCGTTGCGCCCATTGCGTTTGACATGGTACATCGCGGTGTCCGCGCACAGTTTGAGTTCCTGCGGAGAATCACCATCAGCAGGATACATACTGATGCCCGCGCTCAGAGAGATTTGCAGGATCTGGCCGGAGTGATAAAAAGGCCGGCGAATGCTCTCGACCATGCGATTACACAGTTCCGCCAGTTCAGATTCGGTGCTATGAGGCGCCAGCAGAATAAACTCGTCGCCGCCAATGCGGGCCAGGGTCATTTTAGGCGGCAGGAAACTACTCAGCCGATTGGCAACGGAAACCAGCAGGTTGTCGCCGACGTGGTGCCCCCAGGCATCGTTAATCAGCTTGAAGCGGTCGAGATCCATCAGCACTAAGCCAAACTCAGCGCCGGTGAGTCGCGCCTGTTGCAGACAGGCAAGAAGCCGCATGTCTATCTGGCTACGATTCGCTAATCCTGTCAGCCCGTCATAGCGTGCCTGCTGTTCGAGCTGCTTATTGAGTCGTTGCAGGTTCTCGGTCAGGCGGGTAGTGCGCATTTGCGAATCCACCATCGAAATGACCAGCATCGTCCCCAATAGCAGTAGCGTGATGGCAGAAACCCAGACCGAAAGCCCTTCTTCACCAACCTGATGGGCGTGGTTGATCATCATATGGGCATGGCTTGAAAACGTGGCCGCGCTCATCCCGGTGTAGTGCATCGCAGCGATGGCGATGCCCATGGCTATCGCTGCGGCGATACGACAGAGTAGCACGCGCTTGCTGTTCAACCGTAAGCTAAAGGCCAGCCATAGGCCCACGCAGGAGGCAATAACCGCAATCACCACGGAGATGATAATCCGGGGGATATTCCAGACAATGCCATCATGCATCATCAGCGCTGCCATGCCGACGTAGTGCATCGTCACGACGCCGCTACTGAGTAACACAGTCGCGAGCGCCAGCCGTTTTGGCGATAATGTGGGCCCGGCTACGGCGATGTTAATCGCCAGCGTGGCTGCAAGAATGGCTGCCAGCAGCGAGATCAGGGTTAATTCCAGGTGATAGCTCATCTCCATCGGCATTTTCATCGCCAGCATACCGATGAAATGCATTGACCAGATGCCAATCCCCAACGTTGCGCCACCTGATACGCGCCAGAACATGGCCGCGTTTTTATTAGATGCGGCAATTTTCCCAGCGCTATCAAGGGCAACGAAAGATGCGATGAACGCCACCAAAAATGAAATGCCAACCAGAACCGGGTCCCACGAAACATGCAGCATCATGTCATCCACATTTCTTAGATTTTGGAATTAATCTATCAGGAATAATCTGAAATAAGCTACAGAAATAACATGATAGATCACGGTTTTTTAACGGATTGACGGTATTTAACTGAAATAAGTATTGCTGAATCGCGTTAAACTAAAAGGGCGCTGATAATTTATTTTAAAATATCCACATTCGCAGTGTTGTTTAATTTATTGCGTGGTTTTAAATTTTATTCAATATGTGAAGTAGACTGGATTGTGAAAGAATATATTCTTGCGTATAGCAATATTTTAAGCATTGGCAATAATGCTTTTACATTAAAATGCTTTATTGCGCAGGTGTGCTGCTTTTATGAGCAATTTCAGCGGGATGGATGCCGGAGTGATTGCGTATACGGAGCAGATGGCTAGACTAGCTGAATAGTGAGTTGTCAGTGGAGGTAAAGTGGAAGCCATAAAGGGATCGGACCTTAACGTACCGGATGCGGTGTTCGCGTGGATACTTGATGGTAAGGGTGGGGTAAAGCCGCTTGAAGCGAGCGATGTGATCACCAAAGAAAATCCATGCTGGCTGCATCTTAATTACACCAATCCGGACAGCGCGCAATGGCTGGCGTCGACGCCGCTGTTGCCAAATACCGTGCGTGATGCACTGTCCGGTGAAAGCCTGCGCCCGCGCGTGAGTCGGATGGGTGAGGGCACGTTGATTACGCTGCGCTGTATCAACGGCAGCACCGATGAGCGCCCCGATCAACTGGTGGCGATGCGTCTTTATATGGATGAGCGGCTCATCGTCTCCACGCGTCAACGCAAAGTGCTGGCGCTGGATGATGTGATAAGCGATCTCGAAGAAGGTAGCGGGCCGACAGATTGCGGTGGCTGGCTGGTGGATGTCTGCGATGCACTGACCGATCACGCGAGCGAATTTATCGAACAACTGCACGATAAAATCATCGATCTGGAAGACAACCTGCTGGAGCAACAAATTCCTCCGCGCGGTTTTTTAGCGCTGCTGCGTAAACAACTCATTGTGATGCGTCGCTACATGGCTCCCCAGCGCGATGTTTACGCCAGACTGGCAAGCGAACGTCTGCCGTGGATGACGGACGATCATCGCCGCCGTATGCAGGATATCGCCGATCGCCTGGGGCGCGGGCTGGACGAAATTGATGCCTGTATCGCACGAACGGCCGTCATGACCGATGAAATTGCGCAGGTGATGCAGGAATCCCTCTCTCGTCGAACTTATACCATGTCGTTGATGGCGATGGTTTTTTTACCCACCACCTTTTTAACCGGTTTATTCGGTGTCAACCTTGGCGGAATACCCGGTGGCGAATGGCACTTAGGCTTCTACTCCTTTTGTATCATGCTACTGGTACTCGTCGGTGGTGTTACCTGGTGGTTACATCGCAGTAAATGGCTGTAAAAATTAACCTTTTTAACAGTAATTGAACATAAAAACGGCAATTAAATTGAGCGAGGTCAATAAACGCTACCCCCAATCAGGGCAATATCTCTCTCGCAGGTGAATGCAACGTCAAGCGATGGGCGTTGCGCTCCATATTGTCTTACTTCCTTTTTTTGAATTACTGCATAGCACAATTGATTCGTACGACGCCGGCTTGAATAGTCGGCTTTTTTTTTACCTGAATGCCTGCGGCATCTACCCTTAAAGAACCAACCTGATTTTCAGAGGGGAAGATGATGTACCAGGTTTTACGACTCAACGCACACCTTCACATTCATTCGATTCCGACCGATCCCATTCCGGTAGAGCCGCCTCCGGGGCGAGATCCCATCCCGCGTCCGCAGCCCATGCCGGACCCGCCACCGGACGAAGAACCGATTAAATTGTCGCATCAGACGCGCAGATCTGCGAGGATACGCGCCTGCTGACGATAGCTTTTTACCGCGAGAAAATATTGTGACCGCTTTTTCAACACTGAATGCACTGCCCGCCGCCCAGATCGACAACCTTAATGATCTGGGCTATCTCTCCATGACACCTGTTCAGGAAGCCGCGCTGCCTGCGGTGCTTGCCGGGAAAGATGTCCGCGTACAGGCGAAAACCGGGAGTGGGAAGACGGCGGCATTCGGGTTGGGTCTGTTGCAACATATCGACGCCGGGCGTTTCCAGACGCAGTCGCTGGTACTGTGCCCAACGCGCGAGTTAGCCGATCAGGTGGCCAGTGAGATCCGCCGTCTGGCGCGCTACCTGCCGAATATTAAAGTGCTGACCCTGTGCGGCGGTCAGCCGTTTAGCGCGCAGCGCGATTCCCTCCAGCACGCGCCGCACATTATTGTCGCCACGCCGGGCCGTTTGCTGGATCACCTGCAAAAGGGCACGGTTTCACTGGAGAATCTGCAAACGCTGGTGATGGATGAAGCTGACCGCATGCTGGATATGGGCTTCAGCGACGCCATTGATGAAGTGATTCGTTTCGCGCCAGTCAGCCGCCAGACGCTGCTGTTTTCCGCCACCTGGCCGGCGGCTATCGCCGCCATCAGTGGCCGCGTTCAGCGTGATCCCGTCACCATTGAAATCGACAGCGTGGATGCGCTGCCCGCTATCGAACAGCAATTTTTCGATGTTCCCCGTCAGGGTAAAATTACCCTGCTGCAAAAACTGCTTACACAACATCAGCCTGCATCATGCGTTGTGTTCTGTAATACCAAAAAAGATTGTCAGGCGGTATTTGAAGAGCTCAATGCCGCAGGTCAAAGCACGCTGGCGCTGCATGGCGACCTTGAGCAGCGAGACCGTGACCAAACGCTGGTGCGTTTTGCTAACGGCAGCGCACGCGTTCTGGTAGCAACCGATGTCGCTGCGCGTGGTCTGGATATTAAATCCCTGGAGCTGGTGGTGAACTACGAGCTGGCATGGGATCCTGAAGTGCACGTACACCGTATTGGTCGTACGGCGCGTGCGGGGAACAGTGGCCTGGCGATCAGCTTCTGCGCCCCTGAAGAAGCGCAGCGCGCGAATATTCTGGCCGAAATGCTACAACTGAAGCTGAACTGGATGCCAGAACCGTCTCAAAGCCGCATTGCGCCACTGACGCCGGAAATGGCGACCCTGTGCATCGACGGCGGCAAAAAGGCCAAGATGCGCGCGGGAGACGTGCTGGGCGCGTTAACCGGCGATATGGGCTTAGTGGGCGCGGATATCGGCAAGATTGATGTGCATCCGGCGCATGTTTATGTTGCCGTGCGTGAGAAAGTTGCTCACCAGGCCTGGAAGCAGTTGCAGAAAGGGAAGATTAAAGGGAAGGCGTGTCGCGTCAGACTGCTGAAGTAATTTTATGCGCCTGGCCAGCAATGGCTGTGACCAGGCGCTTTGCGTTTATTTCACTTCAACCACATTCAGACGCAACTCATCAAGCTGAGCATCGTCTTCTTCAGGCTGCCAACCCGCCGGTTGTAACGGCATCTCTTCGCGGTCAAACGCCAGATCGCCGCCGTTAACCACTTCAGAACCGTGCGTAATTCCTTTGAAATCGAACAGTTCGGTGTCGCACAGATGCGACGGCACCACGTTTTGCATGGCGCTGAACATGGTCTCGATACGGCCCGGATAACGCTTATCCCAGTCGCGCAGCATGTCGCCGATAACCTGGCGCTGCAGGTTTGGCTGCGAGCCGCACAGGTTACAAGGGATTATCGGGAAGGCTTTGGCTTCAGAGAAACGCTCAATGTCTTTCTCGCGGCAGTAGGCCAGCGGACGAATAACAATATGTTTGCCATCGTCGCTCATCAGTTTCGGCGGCATCCCTTTCATTTTTCCGCCATAGAACATGTTCAGGAACAGGGTCTGTAAAATATCGTCACGGTGATGGCCGAGGGCGATTTTTGTTGCACCCAGTTCAGTCGCCGTACGGTAAAGGATCCCGCGACGCAGACGTGAGCAGAGTGAGCAGGTGGTTTTGCCTTCCGGGATCTTCTCTTTAACGATACCGTAGGTATTCTCTTCAACAATCTTGTACTCGACGCCCAATTTTTCCAGATACTCTGGCAGGATGTGCTCAGGAAATCCTGGCTGTTTTTGGTCGAGGTTGACTGCCACCAGGCTGAAGCTAATCGGCGCGCTTTGTTGCAGATTGCGCAGAATTTCCAGCATGGTATAGCTGTCTTTACCGCCAGAGAGGCAAACCATAATACGGTCGCCATCTTCAATCATGTTGAAGTCAGCAATGGCTTCACCGACGTTACGACGCAGGCGCTTTTGCAATTTGTTGAGGTTGTATTGCTCTTTCTTACTGATATCTTGATTCTGTTGCATTTAATGATTACTCAAAAATCGAAAGGGGCGCGATGCATACGCGGAAACGTCCGCTAAGCATAGGCTAGCCTGGGTTAGCTTACGACAGTGTGGCGTGTATGGTACGGATTACGGCGACGAATGCCAGCATGTTTTGCAGTGGCGTTGCCCGACGACGACAGCTAATGAGACTGTGAATCAACCTGCGAACCAGGCCCGGGCTTAAAAAGATGGCTTTGAGGAGAGAGTTAATCCGTATTATGCGACAGCATGACGCTGAGGGACGGGCGATAAAATGTTCTCGCTATGTAACAGGTGATTGTCTTTTGACCAATAACTACGGGTCAGGCTGTGCAGGTCCACAACCCATTTGAACACGCCTGCATATGCCAGTTCATTATAGAATTGCTCATAGGTAGATTCCCCTGAGAAAATCCGTCTGGCTGCTTCACGGGTTAATTCGCCGCAGGAACAACTACTTACCTTCACCAGGCGGCGATGATTTTTTAGCGAGATATACGAATCAGTACAGGTAATAAGTTTAATATTCCCCGTTGCAACAAAATAGATGTAATGAGAGATGTTGTTACGGCGTAAATCCGATGTCAGAGAAATAAAGTCCAGGTTATGTCTGACTCTTTCGAAAAATCCATCAAATTCATCATGTAATTCCATTTTTCCCTCATACATTGTGTTTAGTTCTAATGATTATAATTGATATGCTAATGCTCAAAGGTTAGTGTTATTCATATTCTAATAGTCACTGCGGGTTATTTTATATGGCTGGATAAAAAGGAACAGTGTTTCAATTGTTACTGAGTATTGCTGTCCTGGTTTGGGGCGCAAAGCATGGAGCGAATAATCGCGACATTATTGATACTCAGGCATTTTGGCTTTTCCCTTACAGAAAGTGAGCAGCCTGTTATGTGGTAAATGTATAGGGTTATCCTTGCAGGTAAATGTTTGACGCATTTTGGTTATACCGATTAAATGTTTCTTCTTTTCATTGAATATCTCAAAAATGGCTTATACTGTTACAGGCTAAGACAAAACGTTAACAGGAGAGTATGCGATGAAAAAAGTATTGTTAGGGACAATGGCTGCGTTATCTATGGTGGCATTTAGTACTTCTGCAGCAGACCTGATTTCTAAGGATGAAGCCCATCACTTTAAACTGGAATACATCGGTAACGTTTCAGTAGGGGCTACTAATGGACAGGTTTCTTCGCCGTCCGATCTGCACAAAAAACTGTCCGAGTTGGCCGATAAAAAAGGCGGCAAATATTACGTGATTATTGCGGCGCGTGAGCATGGCCCAAACTTTGAAGCTGTTGCAGAAGTCTTTAAGTAAAAACTAAAGCACTCGTTATTGATAAGGCTCGCTTCGGCGGGTCTTTTTTGTATTTTGAGGCGGTTAACGCGATATGCGTGAAACTGGATGTTGTCGAGTGGGCTGTGTCGCCGCATAATAACGCCGACCTCCGCAGGTGCGGGGTTAAGTTCGAGCTTTTACTCGTGACTGAAGGAATTGTAATGGAACGGCGTAATTTTCTAAAAAGCGCAGCCGCACTCTCCACGCTGGGTCTTGTCAGCCCGGTCTTCTCTGAAAGTAAACAGGTTGCTCAACCTGCCGTTGTCTCCTCAGGCAAAACCCGTCGCTTCGTGATGACGCAAACCTATAGCCTGAAAGCGCCGAAAGGGTCTGAAGGGCGGGTGAATTTGTGGATCCCGGTGCCAGAAGATACCGCCTTCCAACAGTTACTCGATCTCTCCTTCAGTGGTAACTATCAGAAAGCAACGCTCAATGCCAACAACCGCTATGGCGCGAAAACGTTGTTTGTAACCTGGCCTGATTCGAAAGGCGCGTTGGATATTAAAGTCGAAATGACCATTGAAACGCGCGACTGGGAAGTGCTTAAAGAAAATAAACTGGCGGACTGGCAGTTGCCTGAAAGCGATGCCGTGATTCCGGATGAAATTAAACCGTTCCTGCAGGCGACGGCCCATATTCCGGTTGATGGTCTGGTGAAAGAGACGGCGCTTAAGATCATCGGAAAGGAAAAAGCCCCGATTAAACAGGCTCACCTGATTCATGACTGGGTCAGCACCCATATGCATCGTGACGATGCGGTGATTGGCTGCGGTACCGGTGACGTCGGTGAGATTCTGAAGACCAATAAACTCGGCGGAAAATGCACCGATATCAACTCCGTTTTTGTCGCGCTGTGCCGTGCTGTCGGTATTCCGGCGCGCGAGATGTTTGGTATTCGTCTGGGCTCGACCATCAAGCTCGATAACTATTCCAAAAAAGCCTTTGGCAGCGCGGATGCTCAGGGCGTAGCGAAAGTGAGCGGGGGGCAGCACTGTCGTGCAATGTTCTGGCTGGCCGGTTTTGGTTGGGTGCCTGCGGACCCGGCGGATGTGACAAAAATGCGCCTCACCGAGAAAAAAGAAAACGGTGACCCGGCGGTGAAAGCGGTTAACGACTATCTCTTCGGCAACTGGGAGATGAACTGGGTCGGCTTTAACCACGCACGCGATTTCGCGCTGTTCCCGGCGTCTGAACAGGGTGACATTAACAACCTTGGCTACCCGTATGCGGAAGTGGACGGCGACCCGCTGAACTTCTACGATCCTGCGCTTTTCAGCTATGACTATGTCAGCGTCGAACAGCATTAAGGGCGGGCTGGTTACGCTTCTGGCGGCGGTTATCGCCGCCGGAGCGTCAACGCTGTGCTGCATCGGGCCGCTGTTGTATCTGGTATTTGGTATCTCTGCGGCGGGGCTTATCGGTATTCCTGGCGCAACCTGGCTTCAGATCCCTATGCTGCTGCTGTCGCTCGGTCTGATGGCGCGCGGTTTCTGGCGTTTATATCTGTCGCCGAAGCCCATCTGCGTGAACGTGGTGAGCCGCCAGGCGCTGGTGTGGCTGTACTGGCTGTCGGTGCCGCTGGTGCTGGCTCTGCTCACGTATCCGTACGTGCTGCCCTGGATTTGGGAGATGATGGAATGAAAAAATTACTGTGTATCGCGCTGTTGTTGGCCGCGCCCCTGAGCTGGGCGGGAGATAAGCTGGTAACCATCGATGTGGGTGAAATGAACTGTTCGCTGTGCGTGATTTCCATTAATCAGGCGTTGCGTAGCACCGATGGTGTGATTAAAGCGAAAGCCTCGTTGAAGACGCGTCAGGCGCTGGTGACTGTTCCTGATAACTTTGATAATCAGCGACTGCTTACGGCAATTGCGAAGACCGGTTTTAAAGGCGAAATAAACAACGTCTCTGAAGTACAATAAGGCCTGGTTGGCGAGTCGGATAAAAACGGGCTCGCCACGATTGCCCTCATTTTATTTATATCCTGAATGTATTCTGTTTTTGGCTGATCGGCGCCATGAGCTCTTTTAAACGTTCATAGCGTTGCTCTGGGGTTAAATAATAGACTAAAAAGGAATTTTTAATTTTTGGCTCCCGCTGCCAGAGTATTTTCATAATCTGAAGATATGATTCAATGTTTTTCATTGTGCACCTCCTGTGGTGTGATAAAAATATAACCCACAAAAAGATGAAGAAAAACGGATGGGATGGTTTGAAGTGTTCCGGGTTTAGGAAATGCCCGCCGTTGCCAGCGGGCGAATACCATTAGAATTGATATACCAGGCCGACACCGACAACGTCATCGGTAGAAATACCGTTGTTATTGTAGAATGCGTCGTCTTCGTCCAGCAGGTTGATTTTATAATCAACGTAGGTGGACATGTTTTTGTTGAAGAAGTAGGTCATACCCACATCCGCATATTTGACCAGGTCTTTATCACCCACACCATTGGTGGTTTGCAGGTCTTTTCCTTTAGACATCAGGAAGGAAATGGCCGGGCGCAGGCCGAAGTCGAACTGGTACTGTGCGGTCACTTCGAAGTTCTGCGTTTTGTCTGCAATACCGCCGCCATTGTCGCTGCTGGAGCTGCCGTACGGCGTCATGTTGCGGGTTTTAGAGTACATGGTCGCCAGATAAATATTATTGGCATCGTACTTCATACCTACGGTCCATGCGTCGGCTTTATCGCCGCCTGCATAAGCACTGTTTGCCGGGATACCCGCGTTAACCTGGTCATTAGTACGGTCAGAGGAGGCGTAGGCGGCGCCAACGGTGAAGCCCATACCGATGTCATAGGTTGATGCGAGACCCCAGCCGTCGCCGTTCTCGTTACGGATGTTACGGCCATTGCTGTTGCCTGTGCCTTCGTTGGCGCTACAGAAATTCTCGTCGCAGTTGTTACCTTCGTTATTCCCCTGATACTGCAGCGCGAAATTCAAACCATCTACCAGACCAAAGAAGTCGCTGTTGCGATAGGTTGCCACGCCGTTAGCACGGCCTGTCATAAAGTTATCTGCTTTGGTGTAAGAGTCGCCGCCGAATTCCGGCAGCATATCGGTCCAGCCTTCAATGTCGTACAGGACACCGTAGTTACGGCCATAATCGAAGGAGCCGTATTCCCCAAATTTAAGGCCCGCGAACGCCAGACGTGTCCAGGACTGATCGCTACTGGATTCGGTATTGTTCGCCTGAACGTTGTATTCCCACTGACCGTAGCCAATCAGCATGTCGTTAATCTGCGTTTCACCTTTAAAACCCAGACGCACATAGCTCATGTCACCATCGCTGTTAGTGTCATCAGAGAAATAATGCAGACCATCCACTTTGCCGTAGAGATCTAATTTGTTGCCATCTTTGTTATAAATTTCTGCTGCGTGAGCGGCGCCTGCGCAAAGCAGTGCAGGGATGACAAGGGCCAGTACTTTTCTTTTCATTTAATTATTCCTTTAGTTTGTTTTTATACACTCGATTCCCGTTGGGGAACTCACGCATGCTAATTGAGTCAAAGAGGAGATGGTAAAAAACAATTGTTACGGAATAAGCAAATTCTCAAGAATATAATTCCTGTGAAACAGTGATAGTTGTGATGAATATATTCAGTGGATATATACAAAATATAAATTATACAAAGCGGGGTTTTCGCAGTAAGATGCTGCCGTTATATGCCTTTATTGTCACACACTGTTTTATTGACGTGTGCCGTTTTTATTTTCGTCTTTATAAAATTTAAGCCCGAATAACTATTCGGGCTTTTTTTTACTGATTGAGCAAAAACTTATTCTCCGGCGGCCGGTTTTTCTGCTTTACCCGCCAGCATCGCCAGGAAGTCATAACGTTTTTGCAGATCGTCTGCCGCATCCTTCCAGAGCTGTTCTGCCACTTCCGGCTGCTGCGTATTAAGACGGCGGAAGCGCTGCTCGTTCATCAGCGTTTCATCCAGCGCCGCTGACGGCGGGCGAGAGTCCAGCATCAGCGGAATTTTGCCTTCATCGGCACGACGCGGGTCGAAACGGAACAGCGGCCAGAAACCGGATGCAGTCAGCTGACGCATCTGATCGTGGCTCAGAGCCAGGTCGTAACCGTGCTCTTCACACGGGCTATAGGCAATAATCAACGACGGCCCCGGATACGACTCCGCTTCCTGTATTGCTTTCACCGTCTGGTTAAGCTGCGCGCCCAGCGAAATCTGCGCCACGTACACATGCCCGTACATCATCATGCTTACGCCAAGGTCTTTACGCGCTTTGCGCTTCCCGTGCTCGCCAAATTTCGTGACTGCGCCGAGCGGGGTGGCTTTCGAGGCCTGACCACCGGTGTTGGAGTAACACTGAGTGTCCAGCACCAGAATGTTGACGTTCTCGGTCAAGCTCATCACGTGATCCAGACCGCCAAAGCCAATATCATAGGCCCAACCGTCGCCGCCAATCAGCCAGACCGATTTCTCGACCAGCGCATCGGCGTCCGTCAGCAGCTCTTGCGCGCCTTCAACATTTGCCAGTGCCGCGCGAAGCTGAGCGACCTGTTCCCGGCGAACTTCCGGCGTGGCATCGGCGTGCAGCGCCTCATGCAGTTCTGCCGGAATGTGCTCTGCAAAGGCGTCCAGCAGACGCATCACGCGCTGGCGATGCTGGTCGACCGTCAGGCGGAAGCCAAGGCCGAATTCGGCGTTATCTTCAAAAAGTGAGTTCGCCCATGCCGGGCCGCGACCATTAATATCGGTGGTGTACGGCGTAGAGGGCAGGTTCCCGCCATAGATTGAAGAACACCCGGTGGCGTTGGCAATCAGCATACGGTCACCGTAAAGCTGGGTCAGTAACTTAATGTACGGCGTCTCGCCGCAACCAGAACAGGCACCAGAGTATTCGAACAGCGGGGTGATCAACTGCGAAGTTCGGATGTCGATACGTTCCAGTTTGCTGCGGTCTATTTCTGGCAGGTCAAGGAAGAAGTCATAGTTCACTTTCTCTTCTTCCACATGCTCCAGCCGCGACATCATATTGATGGCTTTGATTTCCGGGTTCTGTCGGTCTTTGGCCGGGCAAACTTCGACGCACAAATTACAGCCAGTGCAATCTTCCGGCGCGACCTGCAGAACATATTTCTGACCGCGCATATCGCGGGATTTCACATCCAGCGAGTGCAGGGAAGATGGCGCGTTTTCCATTGCTTCCGGGGAGACCACTTTGGCGCGGATTGCCGAGTGAGGGCAGGCAGCGACGCAGTGGTTGCATTGGGTACAGAGTTCCTCTTTCCAGATGGGGATCTCTTCGGCAATGTTGCGTTTCTCCCATTTTGTGGTGCCTACGGGCCAGGTACCATCCGGCGGCAGCGCAGAGACGGGCAGGGCATCGCCCAGGCCCGCCAGCATCGCGGCGGTGACGGTTTTCACAAAATCAGGCGCGGCGTCGGAAACGACCGGTGGGCGGTTCGGGCTGCTGGCAACCACTGGCTCCAGCGGTACGGCAAACAGCGATTCGCGGGCCAGCGCCAGCGCCTGCCAGTTACGCTCAACCAGATCCTGGCCTTTGCTGCTGTAGCTTTTGGCAATCGCGCCCTGCAATTCCATTAGCGCACTATCGCCCGGCAGGATTTGCGTCAGGTGGAAGAACGCCATCTGCATCACCGTGTTAATGCGCGCTGCCAGGCCGCATTCTCGGGCGATTTTCGCGGCGTTAATCACATAGAAACGCGCTTTTTTTTGATTCAACACCGCCTGCACTTCCTGTGGCAGACGCGCCCACACTTCATCCGCGTGATACGGCGTATTGAGCAGGAAAATACCGCCAGGTTTGAGGCGTTCCGCCATCTGGTACTTATCAATAAACTGTAGCTGGTGGCAGCCGACGAAATCGGCCTGAGCCACCAGGTAAGCTGAGCGAATCGGCTCCTCGCTGACGCGCAAATGCGACACGGTCAGACCGCCGGCTTTTTTCGAGTCATAAACGAAATAACCCTGCGCAAACCACGGCGTCGAGTTACCGATAATCTTAATATTATTTTTCGTCGCAGAAACGCTGCCGTCGCTGCCGAGGCCGTAGAAGAGGGCTTCCAGCTTCGCGCGTGACGGCAGGCTGTTTTCTGGCAGCGCCAGCGACAGGTTGGTAACGTCGTCATAAATCCCGACGGTAAAGCGCGGTTTCGGTTTTGCCTGCGAGAGTTCGCTGAAGATGGCCAGTACACATTCCGGCCCGAACTCTTTCGAGGAGAGACCGTAGCGGCCACCGATAACGCGCGGCAGCGTTTCGCGCTCGCCCTGATTAAAGGCTTCCGCCAGTGCGGTCATCACGTCGAGGTAAAGCGGTTCGGCCTGTGCACCGGGTTCTTTTGTACGATCGAGCACCGCCACGCTACGCGCGCTTTCCGGCAGCGCCTGTAGCAGATGTTGCGCTGAGAAAGGACGATACAGTCGTACTTTGAGAACGCCCACTTTCTCACCGCGCGTCAGCAGTTCATCGACAACTTCTTCGCAGGTGCCGATGGCGGAACCCATAATGACGATGACACGTTCCGCCTGGGGATGGCCGTAGTATTCAAACGGTTTATATTCGCGACCGGTGGCATCAGCGAAGTCGCGCATGGTTTGCTCGACATGCGTGTAAACAGCGTTGTACCACGGATTAGTGGCTTCACGAGACTGGAAATAGGTGTCCGGATTGGCAGAGGTGCCACGGATAACCGGATGTTCCGGATTTAGCGCCCGGGCGCGGTGCGCGGCAATCTCTTCCTCTGGCATCAACGCACGAAGGGTGTCATCAGCCAGCGGCACAATCTTGTTAATTTCGTGCGACGTCCGAAAACCATCGAAGAAATGAATAAATGGAATGCGGCTCTTCAGCGTAGCGACATGGGAAATCAGCGCAAAATCCTGCGCTTCCTGTACGCTACCGGCGCACAGCATGGCACAACCGGTCTGTCGGACGGCCATCACGTCAGAGTGATCGCCAAAAATTGAAAGCGCGTGTGTGGCCACAGTACGCGCGGCGACGTGCAGCACAAACGGCGTTAACTGACCGGCCAGTTTGTACAGGGTTGGGATCATCAGCAGTAATCCCTGCGATGACGTGAAAGAGGTGGAGAGGGCGCCGGTCTGCAATGCGCCGTGCACGGCGCCGATGGCCCCGGCTTCAGACTGCATTTCGACCACGCGAGGCGTATCGCCCCACACGTTTTTCAGGCCGTTGCCTGCCCAGGCGTCAGCCTGTTCAGCCATCGTGGAACTGGGTGTAATGGGGTAAATCGCGATAACTTCGCTGGTGCGAAACGCGACGCTTGCTACTGCGCCATTACCATCAACTGTGATCATTGAGAACACCTTACATTGCGCAAAAAGACGCTCGGGGAAAAATCCGCGAACCTGATAAACATCATTCTGTACGTCGTAAAGCCAACAAAAATCCGCGACGTTACTGGGGATGATTTCTTATAAAGTCTAGCAAACGTCAGGCTGAATCATTTTTGCTTTTGTGTCCTTGATGCAGAGTAGTGACCCGCATCAGATGATTCTGGTCATAAAAATTGACAGAAAATGTTTCTGGAGCGCATAAATGCGCGTTCCCTCTCTCGACGGACCGGCTTCTGATGCCTATGATGCATAGGTTTGCTAATTATTTTGCTACGGAGAGAGACACATGCGAGCAGCGTTTTTCGTGGGGTGTGCTGCCTTATTATTGTCGGCGTGCAGCAGTGAGCCCGTTCAGCAGGCTACCGCCGCACACGTTTCACCAGGAATGAGAGCAGCCATGTCCAATTCCGGGCAAGCTAACTGCGCCATGATTGGCGGCTCACTTTCTGTGGCCAGACAGCTCGACGGTTCCAGTATCGGCATGTGTGCGTTACCTAACGGTAAACGTTGCAGCGAGCAATCCCTCGCCGTCGGAAGCTGTGGGAATTACTAACCCGGTTAATTTACCAGGTCAGACAGTTTATAAATCAGCGTATGCTGCGCCGTGGCCAGGGTCAATTGCGACTCGGTCAAATCAACCTGTGCGCCTTGAGAAAGCATAGTGCTGATTGTTTTATCCAGTTCGTTAAGCTGCGGGTCGGTGCAGAGCTTGCGCGTCATCGCCAGTTCTTTAACTTTCAGCTCACCGTCAGACACACGACCCGTACCATTGAACTGGTTACACATATTGCCCGAAACGTGCAACTGATGAATGATCCCCGTTTGCTGGCCGAAACTGAGTTCCAGTGGCGTTTTACTCTTCGTTAACGCTTTGCCATCTACGCTTTCCAGTACGAAGCGATGGTGCTGAAGTTGTTCCGCGCCCGTCGAGACTTTGCTGTTGTAGACACATCCCGCCAGCAGTGCAACGGCTGCTACCAGGTAGACCTTTCTGTTCATTAGTATCCCCGAGAGATTATTCACTCAATCAATGTTTCTGGAGTGTAACTTTACAACCAACAGAGTCTGTGGGGATTATCTGAAAGTGCTTCGTGAAAGTCTTATGCGGGCATTCGTATCACCTTATGCCCGCAGACAAAAAGTTTAGCGGTCGGCGACTCTTTTCCCAAGCGCATCAAAAAGATGGAGGTGAGATTCCTGCACGCTGAGCGTGAGGGTTGTGCCCGGAGTGAAGCTCAACTGCTGGAATGATTTCAGACAAAGTGAATGTCCGTTAAGGTCCATCCACACCAGCGTGGAATCCCCCTGAAGTTCACAAAGTCGCGTTTGTGCCGTCAATGAGAAATCGCCCGCCTGCTGGTACTGAATGTGTTCCGGACGAATCGCGACAAACACTTTATCACCTTCGCTAACCCCTGTTAGCGGCTGAGAAAGAGGGAAGGTGATCGTGTCTGCTATATGCAATGCCCCTTCGCGCCAGACGGCCGGCAGAATATTGATTTTAGGCGTGCCGATAAACTCCGCGACAAACAGGTTTGCCGGATGATTGTAGAGCTCCAGGGGCGTACCAACCTGCTCAATTTTCCCTTTATATAACACCACAATCCGGTCTGCGAGGGTCATTGCTTCAACCTGATCGTGCGTTACATAGATCATGGTATTTTGCAGGGTATTATGCAGTTGCTGAATCTCCTGGCGCATCTCGACACGCAGTGCGGCATCCAGGTTGGAGAGCGGTTCGTCAAACAGAAAGAGCTCAGGCTGCTGGACAATGGAGCGGCCAATTGCCACGCGCTGGCGCTGACCGCCTGACAAATTTTGCGGTAAACGTTCGAGCATTTCATCAAGCTTAAGCATTGTCGCCGCATGGGTGATGCGTTTATCGATTTCATCGGCCGGCGTGCGCAGGTTGCGCAAACCAAACGACAGGTTTTCTTTCACCGTCATATGTGGGTAAAGGGCGTATGACTGGAATACCATCGACAGATTGCGCTTGCCAGCGGCGACGTCCGTAACATCGCGATCGCCCATTTTAAGTGTGCCGCCATCGGGCGACTCCAGCCCGGCGATAATGCGCAGCAGGGTTGATTTCCCGCATCCTGACGGCCCCACCAGCACGATGAATTCCCCGGACGCGATCTCCAGCGACAAATTTTCAATAATGGTGCTTTTATCATAAACCTTGTGAATGTTTTTCAGGCTCAGCGCGGTCATAGCGTCTCCTTGTCATTTCGATGCACGGCAATCAGGGTGAGGAGTTCATCAGTTTTATCCGCCAGCAGGGCAACACTGGCGCGGGTTTCCACATTCAACCGTAACAGCGGTTCGGTGTTGGAGGCGCGCAGATTAAAGCGCCAGTCGGTAAAATCGAGACTTAGTCCGTCGCAGTCGTCGCGCTGTGCTTTATCATGCTGATAGTGCTGCGCCACGCAGGCCATCACATGCGCGGGATCGGCAACGGTCATGTTCAATTCGCCAGATACCGGAAAACGTGCCTGTGCCAGCGTCACTAAAGAGGAGAGAGAGCACTTATCCTGGCCGATAATTTGCAGCATCAGCACCAGCGGGATCATGCCGCTGTCGCAGTAGCCAAAATCACGGAAATAGTGATGACCGCTCATTTCGCCGCCGTAAATCGCGTCTTCCTCGCGCATACGGGCTTTGATAAATGCATGGCCGGTTTTGCTGATAATTGGTTTACCGCCTGACTGGGCGACCCTCTCCAGCGTGTTCCAGGTCAGGCGCGGGTCCAGGAGGATGGTTTCTCCTGATACCTGCCGGAGAAAATGCCCGGCGAACAAGCCCACGAGATAGTAGCTTTCGACAAATTCGCCGCGCTCGTCGAAGAAGAAGCAGCGGTCAAAATCGCCGTCCCAGGCAACGCCAAAATCGGCGTGATGATCGATGACCGCCTGACGGGTGGCCTGACGATTTTCGGCCAGCATCGGGTTAGGGATGCCCGCCGGGAAGGTACCATCCGGCTGGTGATGTATGCGGATAAACTCGACGTTAATCCCCCGTGATTTCAACCCGGCGTCCAGCGCATCCAGCGCCGGGCCAGCGGTACCATGCCCGGCATTCACCACAATGCGTAACGGGCGAATCGGTGCATGATGCATAAATCGCAGCAGGCAGGCGACCCATGCCGGACGATTATCGTAGTGAATCACCTGGCCGCGATGGACGGTGGGGGGGAACTGATTCTTTTCGGCCAACGCTTTCACTTCCAGCAATCCATTATCATTACTGACCGGCCGCGCTTCTTCGCGCACCAGCTTCATACCGTTGTAGTTGGCTGGATTGTGGCTGGCGGTGACCTGAATACCGCCGTCCGCGCGCAGTTCGCGCGTGACGAAGTAGATCTCTTCTGTGCCGCTCAGGCCAATATCTATTACATCGACGCCACTGGCGGTCAGCCCATCGATCAGGGCGTTTTTCAATGTTTCAGAACTCAGGCGGATATCGGCACCGACCACGACCCGGCGCGGATGCAGCCACGCCGCCCAGGCGCGGCCAATGCGAAAAGCGATTTCCGGGGTCAGATTGACGCCCACTTCGCCACGAATGTCATAGGCTTTAAAACAAGTTAGTTCGTCCATAATCTACTCTTCGGTTTACTGAATTCTCAGGCCGATTCCCGGATGACGAGCTGCCTTGGCAGTTCATAATGGGTAACGGGCCCGGTGTTTAAAAGTAATTCCACAGCGATTTCCCCTTTACGCTCTGCGTTTTGCGCAATGGTGGTTAGCCCTACGCCATCAACGTCGACCGCCAGATTATCGAACCCGGTAACGGCGACTTGTTGAGGCACTGCCAGCCCGGCGCGATGGCAATAACGAAGGGCGCCGACGGCAAAGCGGTCAGAAAGGCATATCAGAGCGGTAATGTCAGGGTGAGCGGTGAGGAGCGCCTGTGCAGCGGTTTCCCCGTGATCTTCATCGTGGCGAGTTTCGTATAGCCAGCAGCGATCAACATTCACGTCATTGGCCAGAAAAGCGTCGCGGCAGGCGTTGACGCGGGTCAGCATCAGGGTGTTATCGCCCGTGATGGGCTCCCTGAGGGAGCGCATTCCGAGGGCATTGGCCTGTGATGCGAAGGCGATAATGCCAAAGCGACGATGTCCTTTGCCCAGCAGATAGTGGGCGACGTCGTGCATCGCCCCCGCGTTGTCGATAGACACGCTGCTGTAACCCGGAAACTGGAAATCCAGCGTGACCACGCGTTGGCCGCGAACCAGGATCTGCTGGATGACATCTGCGCTGTTGTGGGTGGCATTGAGGATGTAGCCATCAACCAGTGCGGTGAGCGAGGTGGTTCCGGTTTGCTGCGATTTACGCAGAGGAATTAACGCCAGATTGACGTCCTGTGCCTCGCAGCGCGAAGCGATGCCACGCATCAGCGCGATGTCATGGGGATCGATAAACACATAGCTCATTGAGTCATTAAAAATGACGCCAATGGTGTTGGCTTTCCCGGTACGCAGTGCGCGTGCCAGTTTGTCCGGACCCTGAAAACCAATTTCATTGGCATAACGTAAAATGTGTTCGCGTAATTCAGGCGACAATTTTTCCGGATTATTCCATGCATTAGAAACCGTGGTGTGCGAGACGCCTAATACCGTTGCCAATGATTTGATGGTAATGCGTGGTGTATTATTTTTATCACGTGGATTTATTTTCATCTGATAATCTATATTTTTTATTTATATATTCTCTTAGTAAATGTTTTTGTGTTTTTTAAATTCAACTGGCGCTGAGTTTAACGTTAAACAAAAATAGTTTTGTGATGTGTTTAACGTTAAACAAAAAAGCAGGGTGCTAATTTACGCTCCATTCAAAAGCAGCTTTCAATGATTTAATTGTCCTTTCTATGGAAGAGGAGAGATAAAGTGAAGACCGCAATGATTGCTAAATTAACGGCATCAGCATTACTGATGCTTTCACTGTCTGGCTGTGGCCCAGATGAAAAACCGGCGGATGAAACGGCGAAAACGCCAATTAAAATGTGGGTGGCGCCGAATGAGAATGAAGAAGCTTTCTGGAATACGATGGTAAAAGAGTGGAATAAAGATCCGTCACATACCCCCGTCGAATTCACCACTATTCCTGCGGCAAATAGTTCCGAAGAAGCCATAATGAATGCGCTGGCATCCGGAACGGAACCTGATTTATCCAGCAATATCTTTATCGGTTTCGCGAGCCAGCTCGATGAAATTGGCCAAACTGAAGACCTGTCGAAAATGCCGGGTTACGATGAGCTGATTAAAAATCGTCAAATGACAAATATTGTTCCTGCGTGGAAACTAAACGGCAAACAGACCGTGTTGCCGATTTATGTTAACCCCATCGTTTGGTGGTGGCGCGGTGATTTGCTCAAGCAATACGGTTTTGACCATGTGCCTACGCGCTACGATGAACTCTACCAACTGGCGGAAAAACGCGCGCAGGATAACAACGGCTACACCATCCAGCTCACCGCCGGGAAAAACTGGTGGGAGCGCTGGTTCGACCTTATCCCACTGTACTACGCGCAGAGCAATGGACAATCCTATATTATTGATAATAAAGCGCAGTTTAACGACCCTTCGGGGCTGTCTGTACTAACGTTTATGGGAAAAGTCTTCAACAGCAAATGGAGTAGCTACGACTTCACCTCTGCAGACGATCCGCTGGCAAGCGGGCAGGTGCTGGCTTCCGCGCGTGGCCCTTGGGATCTTGCCCGTTATCGTAAGCAGTACCCGGAAGTGCTGAAATCCATTCAGATTGGCCCTATGCTGACGGAAAAAGGTTCCGCGCATCCGCACACCTTTGGCGACAGTAAAGGAATGGTTATCTTCAATTCCAGTAAGCACAAAGCCGAAGCCTGGGCATTTATGCAATGGGTGTTCAGCAATGCCGAACATGACCGTACCTGGCTTGAGCTGACCGGGATGCCGCCAGCGCGTGCCGACCTGCTCAGCAACCCAACCTTTGTCAGCTACTTTGATAAAAATCCGCTGGAAAAAGAGATAGCGTCGTATGTTGATGTTGCGCTGCCACCGGTTGCTACCACGCAAACCACGGAAATTCAGCGCAGCATGACGCAAATGCTGGAAGAAGTGATTTTCAAAAATACCGATCCCGTTAAAGCGCTTGAGCAATCATCCCAGGAAATTAACACCCTACTGGCGAAATAAGGGGAAATAATGGCTGGATATGATTCCCGCACCGGAGGCCTTTTGGCCTCCACCTGGGTCGGATATTCACTTGTATTCTGGTTTTATCCTTTGGCCTGGTTGGCAGTACTTAGTGTGACCCAATGGCAGTTTATTGGCACACCGAAATTCACCGGTCTGCAAAATTTAATTGGCGTAATGCAGGATAAACTCTTTTGGCAATCCATGTGGAACGTGTGCCGTTTTTTAATGTGGTATTTGCCGATTGTATTTATTTCATCAATGTTATTTGCGGCCGGCCTGAAGAAAATTAAGTACGGTAAATCGTTTATTGCCCTCAGTTTTCTTTTGGCCAATATTTCGTCGGGCGTGGCTTACTCCATCGTTTTTTCTAAATTGTTTAGCGAGTACGGGCCGGTGAATCAATTTTTACGTGAATGGTTGGGCGTTTCAGTGCCCTGGTTCACCAACCCGGACTGTGCGATGTTATCCATTGCGCTAATCGTTACGTGGAAATTTGTGGGTTATTATGGGCTCATACTTTATTCCGGCATGCTGGCTATTCCGAAGGATATTTACAGTGCGGCGTTATTAGACAAAACCGGGAAATTTAAACAGAGTTGGGCAATCACCTTACCGATGATGAACGCGCAAATCGTGATGGTGGTGGTGCTGGCGATGACCGTGGCTTTTGCCATCTTCAACGAACCGTACCTGATTACCGGCGGCGGCCCACTCAACAGCACCACCAGCCCGATGGTGGTGATGTATGAAGTGGCGTTCCAGAAAATGAAACCCACCTGGGCGGCAACCATGTCGATTATCGTGGCGGCATGCAGCTTCCTGGCGATCTGGATCTTCCGCAAACTGTATGAAAAAAATATCGAGATTGTGTGAATGAAAAAGCTCACTCCCTTGAGTCTTGTAATCCACGCGCTGATGTTTCTGCTGGCGCTAACCTGGCTCTATCCGTTTATCTGGATGGTCATCTCGTCACTGAAACCGACGGCGGAAATCTATACCACCGGGTTGTTCTCCGGTCATTTGACGCTGGAGAACTACACCTTTTTGTTTGATAACAGTAATCGCGCTGATAAACCGTTTTTACGGACATTATGCAACTCGCTGTTTGTCTCCATCACCATTACCGCCTGCGTGACAATCACTTCCATGCTGGTGGGGTATGCTGTGGCAAAAACGGAGTTTCGTGGCAAAAATGCATTTCGTAACCTGTTGATTGTGCAAATGGTCTTCCCGGTATTCATGTTCATTATTCCGCAGTTTGTACTGATGCGGGAACTGGGGCTTATCAACAGGTATAGCGCGATGATTCTGCCTTATGCCATGAGCGCGTGGGGGATTTTTATGGTGTCGCAAAGCTTTAAGGGTACGCCAAACGATTATCTCTACGCGGCACGTCTCGATCACGCCAGCCTGTGGGGCATCCTGCGTCATGTCATGATGCCATTGAATAAATCCATTCTGGCGATTGTCGCGTTGTTCACCTTTTCCAGTTCGTGGGACAACTTCCTGTGGCCGCTTATTGTGATGCGCGAGGTGGACAAAATGCCGTTCTCCGTGCTGCTGGCGACCTTCAGTAAATCGTATGGCGTTTACCTCGGGCCGGTGCTTGCGGGTTCAGTGGTGCAAATGTTGCCTATCGTCATTCTGTTTATTGTGTTCCGCAAATACTTCCTTGAAGGGATGTCGTTGTCACTCAAATAAGGTGCGCTATGGAGAGTAAACCGTGGTGGCAGGCGACAACCTGCTATCAAATTTATCTGCCGTCGTTCTGCGATGGCAATAACGATGGGCTGGGTGATTTCCCTGGCCTTATCTCAAAACTGGATTACCTGCAGTCGCTCGGGATAGGTGCGGTGTGGATTACGCCGTTTTATCCATCGCCGCTGGTGGATAACGGCTACGACATCAGCGACTACTGCGCGGTGGATGAACGTTTTGGCGATATGGATGATTTTCGCCAGTTAGTGGCGGGCTGCCATGCGCGGGGTATTCGCGTCATTATTGATCTGGTGGTGAACCACGTTTCCTCTGAGCATCCCTGGTTTAAAGACGCCTGGAATAACCCGGCCAGTCGCTATCGTGATTACTTTATTTTTCGCGACCAGCCCAATAACTGGCAGTCGTTTTTCTCGGGTAGCGCGTGGGCCGCAGAGCCAGATACCGGCCAGTACTATTATCATAAATTTGCGCCTCAGCAGGTTGACCTGAACTGGGCGAATCCGCAGGTCGAGAAAGAGATTCATCGCGTTATTGATTTCTGGATTGCACAGGGCGTCGATGGATTCCGCTTCGACGTAATTAACTTTCTCACCACAGACGGCGTGCTCGCCGATAACCCGCAAGAAGAGGGGGCGCAGAAGCACGAATACGATATTAACCAGCCAGGCATTATTACCACCCTGGAACGGCTTTGCCGTTATGTACGTCAGCGGGGGGATTTTTTCCTGATTGGCGAGATTGGCAGCGACGACTTAGCGGTACTCAAACGTTATCAAAGCCCTACGCTGATGGACGTGGTGTTTAACTTTAACATTGGTAGCCAAAAAACTTTTGATGTCGCCAGCCTCTACGCGGCGTTGAAGGCCACACTTGAGCAACAGACCGGCCTGCCCACGCTCTTTTTCTCCAGCCACGATATGTCTCGCATGATCAGCCGTTTTGGCGAAAGCGAGCGGGATACTGCACGTGCGTTGGCAGTATTGGCGCTGCAACTGACCGTCAGCGGTGTACCGTTTATTTTTCAGGGGGAAGAGCTGGGGCTGACCGACTATCGTGCGCAAAGCGCAGAACAACTGTTTGATATCCAGGGTATCACCCATTATCAAACGGCGCTGGCCGCAGGGAACTCGCCTGAAGCGGCGCTGTCCGTGGCGATGAATCACTCGCGCGATGGCTCGCGAGCCCCCATTCCCTGGCGGGATGCGCCTAATGGCGGTTTCTCATCGGTCGCACCATGGATGCCTGTCACCGGTGATGTTGCCACGCTTAATGCGCAGGCGCAGCAAGAGGACGCATCATCGCTTTGGCATCAATACCAGCAACTTATCTCGCTGCGTCGCCGCACCGACGTCTTACACCACGGTCAGCAAGGTCCGTTGATGCTAAGCAATGCGTGCATTTGGTTTTCACGTAGCAGTGCTACCGAACAGGTGTGGGTCGCAGTCAATTTTGGTGAACCTCTGCCTAACCCGTGGCACGCCATCGCAGCCGACGTTCTCTATGGCGAGGATGTCCCTGAGCTTGCGAAGAATCACTGTTTAATTAAAAGGAGAGTTTATGAACAGGCACAGTAATAACCCGCTGATCACCCCGGCAGACATCGTGCCGTCTCTGCCTGGCAGGAAGGTGGAATGCGTGTTCAATACCGGCGTGACCGAATATAACAATGAGATCATTCTGCTGCTGCGGGTCGCGGAAAGCGTGATTAGCCGCGATCCTAATCTGATTATCGTGCCGCTGCTGGAAAAAACGGATGCGGGCTGGATGGAATCGACCACGTCGTTTGATAGACGTGATGATCGCTATGATTTCAGTGACCCTCGCACCATTGTACTGAAAAGCGACCCGGCGCAACTCTGGCTGACGTCGATGTCGCATCTGCGGCTGGCACGTAGCTCGGATGGGGTGAATTTCACCATCGACGATCATCCTTTTATTATCGCCGACACCCAATATGAAGAATTTGGTTGCGAAGACGCGCGAATTACCCAAATCGACGACACCTGGTACATCAATTATTCTGCGGTTTCCTCACTGGGGATCTCAACCGCGCTGGCAACAACGCGCGATTTTGTTAGCGTCGAGAAGAAAGGGCTGATTCTGTGCCCGGATAACCGCGACGTCTGTTTCTTCCCGGAAAAAGTGAATGGCCGCTATATGGCGTTGACCCGCCCGGCTCCGTGTCACTTCGGCCACCCGGAAATCTGGATTTGCGAATCGCCAGATATGCTGCACTGGGGTAACCATCGCCACTTGCTGGGCCGCTCTGGTGACGAGTGGGATGCGCGCAAGTCCGGCGGCGGTACGCCGCTGATTAAAACCGAACGCGGGTGGCTGGAAATTTACCACGGCGTGGATGCTGACCAGCGATACTGCCTTGGGGCGTTACTCCTCGATCTTAACGATCCCACTAAAATTCTGGCGAAATCACCCGTGCCATTGCTGGAACCCGCCGCGCCATATGAGCTCGAAGGCTTTTTCGGTAATGTGGTGTTCACCTGCGGTGCGCTGATTCGTGATGATGTACTGCATGTCTGGTACGGTGCAGCGGATGAGTGTACCGCGCTGGCGACCTGGCCTCTGGATGCCCTCTGGCGTCACCTGAGGCTGGTGTGATGGTCGCCCGCGTCAGCGAACTCTATCAGCGCTATCTTGCGCAACGCACGCCGCGCACCGCTGGGAAAATACGCTTTCACGGCGTGAAAGGCGTGGATATCTACAACCCGTCCGCGCCTTTTCGTGACGCAAAGAGGTGGCTTATCGCCGCGCGTGTGGAAGCACGCGCGAGCGAAATGTCTGAGGTCTGCTTTTTTGAGTGGGATGGGCTTAACGATGCGTTGCTGGTGGAGGATGCGCCGCGTTTCGCGCTTCAGGACCCCTTCGTTTGCTGGATAGATAACCAGCGCGTTGTCGGCGGCGTAGAGGTCGAATTTGATGCGCATAACCAACCTGTACGCTGGCGCACCCAGTTCTGGGCCGGGCCATCAATTTCCCATATGCGCCTGATGACAAAGGGCCCGTGGGGAATGAAAGATATCCGACTGGTCTCTTTGCCAGATGATCGTGTGCTGGTGTTTACCCGGCCCCAGGGGGCCATTGGCGGGCGAGGGATGATTGGCTGGACGATTATTGACACGCTTAAAGATCTCAATGAGGCGCCGATCGCCAAAGCCACTTTACTGCATCATGTCGATAGTATGGACTGGTGCGGCGTAAACAGTGCGCAGTTGCTGCCAGACGGGCGTGTAGAGGTGCTGGCACATGTGGCGCATTTTGATTCGAAGTTAAACCGTCACTACTATGCGGCGCGGTTTATCTTTGATTATCGCAATGGAGAAAGTTCGCCAATCGAGATCGTTGCGTGTCGTGATGATTTTCTGCCAGGGGAGAGCAAGCGCGACGATTTGCGTGATGTGGTGTTCCCTGCGGGATGGTTACAGATGCCGGAGGGGAGGCTTCTTTTCTGCGGAACAAGCGACTGCGAAGTGCAGTGGCTGGTGTGCTGAATTGCCGTCTGCTCTCACGTTGGCCCGATAAGCGTAGCGCATCGGGCATTGTGCAAGACTGCCGGATGCGGCTATGCCTTATCCGGCCTACAAGCGTTATCTTCGTTTGCCGGGCAAGCGCCACCCGGCAAACCGCGCGCACTTACGCCAGGGCGTTCGGGCAATCTGCGCCTTTGTCGATCTGACGCAGGTTTTCCAGCGTCGTTTCGGAAATGCTGGTCAGCGCTTCGGCGGTCAGGAAAGCCTGGTGCCCGGTAAACAGCACGTTATGGCAGGCAGACAGGCGACGGAACACGTCATCCTGAATCACGTCGTTAGACTTATCTTCAAAGAACAGATCGCGTTCGTTCTCGTACACGTCCATCCCCAGCGAGCCAATCTTCTGATTTTTCAGTGCATCAATGGCGGCCTGAGAATCAATCAGCGCGCCACGGCTGGTGTTCACGATCATCACACCGTCTTTCATCTGAGCAAACGCCTCGGCGTTCAGCAGGTGATAGTTTTCCGGCGTCAGCGGGCAGTGCAGGGAGATAACGTCCGACTGAGAAAACAGCGTCTGCAGGTCGACATATTCAACGCCCAGTTCCAGCGCCGCAGCGCTCGGATAGGGGTCGAATGCCAGCAGACGCATGCCGAAACCTTTCAGTATACGCAGCGCCGCAATACCTATTTTCCCGGTACCAATCACCCCGGCAGTTTTACCGTACATGGTGAAACCGGTCAGGCCTTCCAGCGAGAAGTTGGCGTCACGGGTACGTTGATACGCGCGGTGAATGCGGCGGTTCAGCGTCATCATCATGCCGATGGCGTGTTCGGCGACGGCTTCCGGCGAATAGGCCGGAACGCGCACTACGCGCAGACCAAGCTCTTTAGCCGCATCAAGATCGACGTTGTTAAAGCCCGCACAGCGCAGAGCGATGTACTTGACGCCATTTTTCTTCAACTCTTCCAGCACCGGACGGCTGCCATCATCATTGACGAAAATACACACCGCTTCGCAGCCGTGGGCCGTTTTGGCGGTTTTTTCCGTTAACAGAAAGTCGAAAAATTCAAGCTCAAAGCCATAAGCCTCATTCACATTTTGCAGATACTTTTTGTCGTACTGCTTTGTGCTATAAACGGCGATTTTCATAAGACTTTTCTCCGGTGATTTTTGAGCCAGATTAGCATGGCTAAAATTATCTTACAATTTATAAAAAAGAGTTGATACTCAGCGCGATAGAGACGATCCTGAAGGTCAGTATAAGACCTTTATTCTTTTCCGTATCAGATAATAATCTCTGGTTCTGATGCGGTTTGCATGTAGCAGTAACGCCTCTGTCTATATGTGGCTAACACGGTAAGTTTCAACTTAAATGCGTCCGTTTCGCCAGCGCAGGCTACGCTATTAATGCACCTAAGCTTTATCTATCAGGTCTGGCATGACACAATATTGGTCATACACGGCTTTTACGCTTGATAAATCTGGATATTAATTAACCCATGAAGGGTAAATACAAAGCCGCTTTAGCGCTAATTCTGCTTATTATTCTCCTGCCGTTAACGCTGGCGATGACGCTGGGTTACTGGGTGCCGACGCTCGTCGGGATCTGGCTACCGGCCGGAACCCGAATTGCTTTTGAACAAAGCCCCAAAATTACCCGCAGCGGGCTCCACATCCCTGACCTGAGATATCTCGCGGGTGAATGTACCCTGGCAAGGGTGGAGAACGTTTCCCTTTCACACCCGAGCCGTTGGAAGCTCCATGCCGGTAGCGTCAATATCAATTCCGTCTGTTTTAGCAAACTCCCTCAAACGGATGCCGTACCGGGTGCGCCGCGCACCCTCGCTGAGTGGCAGTCGATGCTGCCAAACACCTGGTTGACTATTGATAATCTGCGTTTTGCACCGTGGGAAAAGTGGCAGGGAAAACTCACGCTGTCGCTGACCCCGCAGCGCCAGGAGATTCGTTATGACGGGCCGGACGCGAAACTCAGCGCACGCCTTGAAGGGCAATCCCTGACGGTCAGCCAGTTTGAAGCGCAGGTGATGGATAATGAACCGCCGCTGAAGCTGGTGGGGAAATTTACCATGCCGCTGGTACCGGACGGTTTGCCGGTGCAGGGGCATGTTGAATCGACATTCCAGTTGCCGCAAATTTCCCCGCTGGTGGATGCGGAACTGGACTGGAATGGCAATCAGGGGCAACTGTTGGCCATCGCGCGCGGCGAGCCGGACCCGTTACTCGATCTTCCATGGACGCTCACCGAACAGCAGCTCACGCTTAGCGATGGCCGCTGGAGCTGGCCTTTCCAGGAAGGCATTCCGCTCAGCGGACGCGTAGGTCTGAAAGTTGACGACTGGCAGAAAGGGCTGGAGCAGATGCAAATCGCGGGCCGCCTGAACGTCCTTACTTCAGGCGATGCGGGTAAAGGCAACGCCGTGCTGACGATTGGCCCCGGCAAACTCAGCATGGAAAACAGCGATATGCCGTTGCAACTGACGGGCGAAGCGAAGCAGGGAGATTTGATACTCTATGCGGTGTTGCCTGCGCATCTGAAAGGTATTCTCACAGATCCAACCCTGACCTTCCTGCCCGGTGCACTTCTGCGCTCGCGGGGCCGTATTATTGACTCCCTGAATATCGATGACATTCGCTGGCCACTGGCGGGTGTTAAAGTCGCCCGTCAGGGTGTGGATGGTCGCCTGCAGGCGATTTTAAAAGCCCATGAGGATGCCACAGGTGATTTTGTTCTGCACCTTGATGGGCAAGCCGACAACTTTTTGCCGGATAAAGGGACCTGGGAATGGCGCTACTGGGGCGATGGTCACTTTACGCCGATGCAGGCGCGCTGGGACGTGAAGGGTACCGGTGCATGGCGCGACAGCGCGATCGTGCTCAACACGCTCTCTACCGGATTCGATAAATTGCAGTACGGCACCATGACGATGGCGAAACCCCGTTTGGTGCTGGAGGAGCCCATCCGCTGGGTGCGTGATGAACAGCATCCTTCCTTTAAGGGCGCGCTCTCGCTCGATGCGGAAGAAACCACCTTTACCGGCGGCAGCGTGTTGCCGCCCTCAACGTTCAAATTTAGCGTTGACGGGCGCGACCCGACGTTCTTCCTGTTCAAAGGTAACCTGCGCGCGCAGGCGATTGGCCCGATACAGCTCAGTGGCCGTTGGGATGGCGAGCGTCTGCGCGGTCAGGCGTGGTGGCCGAAACAATCGCTAACCGTCTTCCAGCCACTCGTTCCGCCGGATCTCAAAATGGCGCTGCGCGATGGTGAACTTTATGCTCAGGTGGCGTTTTCTGCTGCTGCGGGGCAAGGTTTTGAAGCGGGCGGACACGGCGTGCTGAAGGGCGGTAGCGCCTGGATGCCGGATAATCAGGTCAACGGCGTCGATTTTGTGCTGCCTTTCCGCTTTAAGGAGGGCATCTGGGATTTAGGCACGCGTCACCCTGTCTCACTGCGTATCGCCGAAATCGTCAACCAGGTCACGGCGAAAAACGTCACCGCCGATTTACAGGGCACCTGGCCTTACAGCGAAGCGTCACCACTTCAGTTAAGCAACGTCAGCGTCGATATTCTGGGCGGCAAACTCACCATGCAACAGCTTCGCATGCCGCAGCATGATCCTGCGCTGCTGCGCCTGCAAAATATCTCGACCAGCGAGCTGATTAGCGCAGTGAATACCAAACAGTTCGCTATGTCTGGTGCGATGAACGGCGCGCTGCCGCTGTGGCTGAATAACGACAAATGGATAATCAAAGACGGTTGGCTGAATAACCCCGGACCGATGACGCTGCGCGTGGATAAAGACATGGCTGATGCGATTGTCGAGGATAATATCGCCGCCGGGGCCGCCATTAACTGGCTGCGGTATATGGAAATTTCCCGCTCGTGGACGAAAATCAATTTAGATAATCTCGGAATGCTGACCCTGGACGCGAGAATCAGCGGCACCAGCCGTGTCGATGGCAAAAGTAATACGGTGCATTTAAATTACACGCATCAGGAAAACGTTTTTGATTTGTGGCGAAGCCTGCGCTTTGGCGACAATCTACAGTCATGGCTTGAGCAACACGCGACGCTTCCGGTCTCGCGGTGTGATGGCGGCAAGGAATGTAAGGAGCAATAATGAAAATCACCATCGCTATGCTGGGCTTGCTGGCAACCACGCTGCTGTCGGGCTGCACGCCACGCATCGAAGTGGCCGCGCCAAAAGAGCCTATTACCATCAATATGAACGTGAAAATTGAACATGAGATCCACATTAAAGTCGATAAAGATGTGGAAAATCTGCTGAAGTCACGTAGCGATCTGTTCTGAGGCCAGGATGATGAAAAAACGCATATGGGCACTGCTGGCGCTGGGGCTTTTCAGCGTACAAGCGATGGCGCTGACGCTGAATGAAGCCCGTCAACAGGGGCGCGTGGGCGAGACGCAAAGCGGTTATATCGCGGCCTTAAAGCAGGATAAAGAGACGACGGCGCTGGTGCAGAACATCAATCAGGCGCGTAGTCAGAGCTATCAGCAACTGGCGGAAACAAACAATATTCCGGTCGATGAAGTGGCAAAACTGGCGGGTAAAAAGCTGATCGCCAAAGCACAGCCCGGTGAGTATGTTCAGGGGCTGAACGGCAAGTGGATCCGCAAATAATCAGCGGCTCTTACGGCGGTACTCGCCTGGCGTCAGGCCAAAACGCTGTTTAAAGGCCGTTGAAAAATGGCTCTGGTCGGTGAATCCCCAGTTAAAACCAATCCCGGCCAGTTTCTCATCTTCCCCTGCGTGACGAATCGCCTCGGCGCAAAAATCGAGGCGACGGTTACGAATATACTGCGCGACGACCAGCCCCTTATCGGCAAACATGCGGTACAGGCTGCGCACCGACATTCCCGTCTCTCCGGCGATCCACTCCGGGCGGAGCGACTCTTCGCGAATATTATCGTCAATCAGCGTGACCACCTTTTGAAACTGACGCTCGCGGCGCGGTGGGGTGGATTCACGCTGATGCAGCACCGGGCGCAGCAGGCACACCATCGCCTGTAATGCGGCTTCGCTTTCACTCTCGGACATCGCCGTGTTGTTCATGCTCTCCTGCAACAGGCTATGGCTCAGTTGCACCATTGGCAGGTTCGAGGGCAAGCGCTCGGCACAGCCGATTTTCTGATGCGGAAAATGCTGCTCCAGCAGGGTGCGCGGCAGCAGCAGAGAGATTTGACGTGAATCCTGTTCCCAGTACAGCGAGCACGGGCGGGAGGCATCAATCAGCGAGATATCCCCCGCGCCAATCACCACCTGACGGTCGTCCTGCTCCATCATCGCCTGACCACTCAACTGAAACACCGTATAAAACCAGGCGTCATCGCTCCCTTTGATTTCCTGCGAGGTGCGAAACAGCGTGGCGCCACGGGTGGTGACGGTGCTGAGTTTCAACCCTTTGGCATAGCTGGTTTCCAGCTTGCCGACAAAATCGTCCGCCAACGGATTCCCGGCAAAATTGCCGCATACCTGATTAATCTGGGTCAGCCAGTGCTCAAAATCACGATTAACAACGGGGGTCATGGCTCTGTATCGCTCTGTTAAATGTTTTATCAGTGTTGCATTTATGTTGCGTTAAACGAAGCTAATGACGCTGACTATAGGAAAGAAGTCTCACAAGTTATAGGGGGGAGGTCGACTATTGTCGCTATTTGCGGAGCCTGTCACAGCAGACAAAACGAATGTCACGGGGAAAAAAGCGCCATTCTCACAGAGTGAGTAGACTGAAATCACGATGGGTGAGTAATAAGGAAAATCTATGTCAGAGGCAAACGTAGCGGTACTTAATAACGTACAACAATTTCTCGACCGCCAGCACGGTCTCTGGATCGATGGCCAACAGGTGCCGTCACAGAGCGATAAACGGCTGACGATTTTTAACCCGGCGACCGGGCAGGCAATCTCCTCTACCCCTGATGCCAGCGTGGCAGACGTTGACCTGGCGGTGATGTCGGCGTGGAAAGCGTTTGTATCACGCGTTTGGGCGGGGCGTTTACCGGCAGAGCGTGAACGTATCCTGCTGCGGTTTGCAGATCTGGTTGAGCAGCATAGCGAAGAGCTGGCACAACTGGAGACGCTGGAGCAGGGCAAATCCATCGCTATTTCCCGCGCTTTTGAAGTGGGTTGTACCCTGAACTGGATGCGCTATACCGCCGGGCTGACGACGAAGATCGCCGGTAAAACGCTGGATCTTTCCATTCCATTGCCGCAAGGTGCGCGCTATCAGGCGTGGACGCGTAAAGAGCCCGTGGGCGTGGTTGCGGGCGTGGTACCGTGGAACTTTCCGCTGATGATTGGTATGTGGAAAGTGATGCCCGCGCTGGCAGCAGGTTGCTCCATCGTCATTAAACCGTCCGAAACCACGCCACTCACCATGTTGCGCGTAGCGGAACTGGCGGTAGAAGCAGGCGTCCCGGAAGGCGTATTTAACGTGGTGACCGGGTCCGGCGCGGTGTGCGGCGCGGCGCTGACGTCGCATCCCCACGTGGCGAAAGTGAGCTTCACTGGATCGACCGCGACGGGTAAGCAGATCGCGCGTACCGCCGCCGATCGTCTTACCCGCGTGACGCTGGAACTGGGCGGAAAAAATCCGGCGATTGTGCTGAAAGATGCGAACCCGGAGTGGGTGATTGAAGGCCTGATGACCGGGAGCTTCCTCAACCAGGGTCAGGTGTGCGCCGCCAGCTCGCGCATTTATATTGAAGCACCACTGTTCGACACGCTGGTCAGTGGTTTTGAGCAGGCAGTGAAGTCGTTACAGGTGGGGCCAGGTATGTCGCCATCTGCGCACATCAACCCGCTGGTTTCGCGCCTGCATTGCGATAAAGTGCTCTCATTCCTTGATGATGCCCAGGCCCACAATGCAGAACTGATTCGTGGCGCAAACGGCCCGGCGGGCGACGGTTACTATGTTGCGCCGACGTTGGTGGTTAACCCGGACGCGAAGCTACGTTTAACTCGTGAAGAAGTCTTTGGCCCGGTGGTAAACCTGGTGCGTGTCGCCGATGGCGAAGAAGCGTTGCGCCTGGCGAATGACACCGAATATGGCCTGACCGCCAGCGTCTGGACGCAGAATCTGTCACAGGCGCTGGAATACGGCGACCGCTTAGAAGCTGGCACAGTATGGGTCAACAGCCACACCTTAATCGATGCCAACCTGCCGTTTGGCGGGATGAAGCAGTCCGGCACCGGACGCGACTTCGGGCCAGACTGGCTGGATGGCTGGTGTGAAACGAAATCGGTGTGTGTGCGGTATTAAGTTTATCCTTCATTAAAGGCGATAACAGTGTTTAGCCTGTCCACTTTCAACAGGAAAGAGGGCAGGCTAAGCATCCCCTCATTATAAATCTCCTCGCACATCCGACCTCTTCTCTTTTCGATATGATTTCATGCTGGTAATATAAATCGTGCAATGCCTTAATAATTGATTGTTGTTATAAAGAAACATATTTAATTTGTCACGATTATAGTCGTGATTGGTGCCTTATATCTATACAGGGAATTATGTGATGAACATCTCAAAGGATGCAGGGAAAATAGTTGGTGTTTTCGGTTGGGCGAAATTTAGATTTATAGGATGTATAGTTTGTGCAGTAATATTCATTGGTGTTGCTATTCTTTGTTTTTCTTTAATGAACATCCCCACTTCAAGAGAAGCTGCGCACGGTGGGGCTTATTTTGATACAACGGGTTGGCCTGTATCACCCTTTATATTATTTATGAGTGTCGGTGGTGGGTTGTTGATTCTGGCCGCGATTACTTTTCTCGTTGCCAGGTCGGTTAAAGCAAAATATACCTTCACCGTGTATGAAGGAGGCATAGCCAGTCGATGTGGCGGGAAAGAGACCTATATCCCCTTTAGAGATATTGAGGATGTCTATCTCTTCTCTGTTGGTCGTGGAAATTACTCGGGTGAATTAAATTCACTGGCTTACCGTAAGTCCAGACAAAATGACTGGATTATCATTTCGCTGTTAAATACCGATTCGGAAAAGCTGATTTCCTTGTTCCGGCAGCTTCATGCTGAGCAAAGAAGCAGAGCGTTGCAGGAAAAAATCGAGCAGGGACAAAAGGTGAGGTTTGACTATGTTAGCGCGAAGAATGTGTGGTTAAAGCGGGCATTCGCATTACGAATTGCAGATTATTTAAAAATAGATGCATCCTTAAAGGCTCTTTATCTGACGAAAGAGGGTATTGTTATTGATGAGAAAAACATCGTCATCAATAAGACGGATTGCATAACGAATGACAGCTGGGTAGAAAATCTGTATGTGCTTGATAGTCATGGTAGCAAGAAATTCTCAATGATGTTTCCAACGATAATTTCTGGGGATGCCTTTATTACGACTTTAAATAAAGTAATTGAAACGAAAGATTAATGCTCGATGTAGGCCGGATAAGGTGTATTAGTCGCGACTTGAT